>JALORE010000324.1 GCA_025459125.1 Planctomycetota bacterium
TGCTGATGGCCATTCTCATGCCTGCTTTGATGAGAGCCAAAGAGCACGGCAAGCGGATGGTCTGCTGCAGCCACGTTCGGAGCCTGGGAATGGCCAGCGTTCTGTATTCAGACTCGGCGGACGGCTGGTACGTGCCGATCATCTACCGCGCCGGAGGCGCCGGCAGCACCACCCAGATCGGCTGGCCCGGCAACCCGCTGTTCCGGAAACTGCTGGGCTACAAGGACAAGCAGGGCGAAGGGGAGAGCGGCTGGCATGCCCCCAAGGAGTTCCGCTGCCCGAGTGATCTGGTCGGGTCGCAGGAGCGCCCGGATCGGCTCTACACCAACTTCATCAGCTACGGCGCCAACCTCACGGACTGGTACCACTCGGATTGGTACGCCTTCGGCTACGCCGGCCACAAGAACGTGACCGTCCCCTCGCCGGCCTCCGAGATGTTCTTCACCGAGAGCAACGACTGGTGGCTCTGGTGGAAAGGCCCCAACTACGAGAAAGGCTGGGACGTCCTCGGCCAGAACACGATCATGCCCTACAAGGACGTCGGTTGCGACGGCCCCACCCTGTACCGCCACAGCGAGGGTGTCAACTTGGCCTTCTACGACGGCCACGTCGAGTACCTGAAGAAGGACCGGGTCTGGAACATCGACGACTGGGGCGCCGGCAAGCCCGGCATGTGGTCCACCTTCCGCCACTGGCCCCCCACGGAAGCCGAAAAGAACCGCCTGCCGCGCCCCTGAGCAGTCGCTGTCGCTCCGAGAGAGGCTCTCCTGTGGATTTGGGGGGACGGCCCGACCGTGGGATGGGCTTCCAGCATATAGGATGGGCTTCAGTCCCTGCGGTTCCTCATTCTGCTGTCAAAGGCTCCAAATGAACCTGGCAGCAGGCGTCCGAGGCGTCGTCGAACCGGCACAGGAGGCTGTGGCGCATCCCATCGAATTCCACGCGGGTGAAGCCTTCGACCGGACCGGGCTGGGCCTGAGCATGTAGGATGGGCTTTAGCCCATGCGGTTCCTCATTCTGCCGTCAAAGGCTCCAAACGAATTTGGCAGCAGGTGTCGGAGGTGTCGTCGAACCGGCACAGGAGACTGTGGCGCGTCCCATCGAAGAACTCCACCCGGGTGAAACCTTCAGCCGGGCCGGGCTGGGCCTGCGGATCGAGCCGGCACATGGTCTTGAGCCAGCCCAGCACGTCCTCCAGCGGCGGCGGCGCGACTTTCTCCGTCCCCGAGGTCAGGACGGGCAACGGTTCGGAGCGTTTCAGAATCCGGGCGATGGAGCGCTGTCGGCACATCTCCTCAAGCAGGAGACTCACATAGCGCGTGGCGGGTGTGAAGGGCTCCGATGTCACGGCCTTGATGTTGTTGGACGTCCGCGGGCCGAACAGACGCCGGAAGAAGCCTCTCTCCGCCGGGAATACGTCCTCCAGGCGGGCGAGGGTGACGGAAGGAAGCGGTAACTCCTGAAGAGGGGGGACCTGGGATCTCTCGATCAGCTCTCTGACCTCTTCCCGGCTTAAGCGTGTGAAAGGACGCCCCCGGCGGTACCAGCGGATCCGATCCGAGCCTTGTTCAAAGACCGCGCGGATGAGAATCGCCGGGTCTTTGACGAGTCCTGCCCCGATGGTCGAGATCCGGGCCGCGAGGGTTGCCCCGACAATGCGGCCGTCGGTCACGTCGAGCTTCACGCGCCGGACGTTCCTGTACGCCAGGAGTTCCTGGCCCGTGATCCCCGGGCCGAGAAGGAAATCCCTCCCCATCAGGACCTCCATCCCCGTTGCGCGTCCGCTTCGTGCGAAAACGAGGCAAGCGACGGCTAGGGCGGGTCCCAGCAGAACGACCAGCACCAGCACCGCGACGGCGAACGAGCGCAGAGGGCCCGCCGGCCAGGGAATGATGGCGATCAACCCTACGATCCCCAGGGAAGCAGCGAGCAATCCCAGACCCAGAATCTTCAGCCGTTGAGCCCGTCTCACGAGCGCCTCGTCGTCGACTCCGAGCATGTAGACGTAGTTGTCTCTCTCTACGATCATGACCGATCTGTGCTCCGTTACTTGCCTGCAACGCATCCCGAAGCGGGTCAACACCATGCACGATACTATACTACGGCCCTCAACCCTGGCAATGGGTTGCACGCTCCGACCCGTGGTGGCCTGTGGATTTCCGCCCCCGATCAAACCGGTCTTCGCAGGGCGAGCGTCCCCGCGCGCCTGAGACGTCGTGCGAGGACGCACGACCTACGAAGAGAACCTTACCCCGGGAGACGCTCCATCTGCATCCGACAGCAGATGTCCGACGTGTCGTCGAATTGGCACAGGATCCTGCAGGGTGTATGCTGAATTTCGATGTGGATAGTGCCGTCCGTGGGACGCGAGCATTCCTTCGGGTCGAGCATGCACATCTGCTTGAGACGATTCAGCACCTCTTCCCGTGGCGGCGGCTCGGCCCTGTCGTTCCTGAAAGTCACGGCCGCCAACCGCTTCGCCTTTTCGATGACCTCGCGGTCTACATTCAGTGTTAGGAGGCAACGCCACACACGATCTGGGACGACGGTTGCCGGAGTGTCCATTTCCTGATAGAACCATGGCGTCGGCTCGACAACAGAGATGGAGAACGCCATGGCGGAACCCATGAGAAAAGATGAGGCCCACGAACTGGTGAATCGGATGCCCGAGAACGCCACGTGGGACGATCTGATCGATGAGATCTACGTTCGGCAGGTGATCGAGCGGGGTCTGGCCGACAGCAGGGCCGGAAGGACCACGGACGTCAAGGACATCCGGCGCAGGTATGGTCTGGCCGAATGACCGTCCACTCTTCATGGAGCGCAAGAGATCTCGAGAACGAGGTAGATCTTGGCCCCGGCAATCGGCACGTCCGAGCCTGCCGTTTCATATCCTGGGCTGACATAGAAGGAGCGGTGGGACAGGCGATATCCCACCGCTCCTTGTTCATCAACAGAATCGCACGCGCATCGGCTTACCCGTTCAGGGTCCAGCCGTCACGGTATTTCTTGCTCAGCAGGGCGTTGGCGGCCTCATCGTTCGTGATGCGGCCGGTGGCCCCGTCGTAGTCGAGCTTCTTGCCGGCGCGGTAGGCGACCAGGCCCAGGAGCATCGTCTCGGTCATGGTGCCGCCGTAGTCGAAGTCCACGGACGTCTTCAAGTTGCCCTTGCAGGCGTTGATCCATTCCTTCTGGAATGAGCCCAGATTGGGGAGCATCTTGTCCTTCTCGCGGCGGTTGTAGTAGCTCAGGTCGTCGGTGTCGCGGAAGGGCACGAGGATGCGGGAATCGAAGTCGCAGATCAGGTAGCCCTTGGAGCCCTTGAACATCGCCCCGTGCCCGATCTTGTTCAGGTCGATGTAGGGACGCGGCGCGCGCGGCATGGCGCCGCCCTGGTACCAGCTCACGGTGATGGGCCCGCGCCAGTCGTTGGCCGGCAGGTTGAAGTGGCTTTCCATCTTGACCGGCGTCACTTCGGCATTGAAGGGGTCGCCCTTGGCCTCGAAGGTCGTGGGCAGGCCGCCGCCCATGGCGTTCCAGATGAGGTCCATCGTGTGGCTGCCCATGTCGCCGATCTGGCCGCTGCCGAAGTCCCAGTACATGTTCCACTTGAGGCAGTTGGCGCCCGGGCCGCCCGCGAAGTATTCGGGATTGTAGGGGTGGAAGGGCACCGGCCCGAGCCACAAATCGTAGTGCAGATAGGCCGGCGGCTCACCTTCGGCGGGCAGGTAGCCGGGCTTGGGGATCTGGCGGTTGCCCCAGGCGTAGGTGTCCGAGACCTCGCCGATGGCGCCGTCCCGGATCAATTCCTGCGTGCGGTTGAAGTTCGGGTTGGCGTGACGCTGGGTCCCGAGCTGCGTCGCGAGCCGGCTCTTACGCTTGAGATAGTTGGCGCGGACCACCCGGGATTCCTCGACGGTGTTGCCCAGCGGTTTCTCGCAGTAGACGTGCATGTCGCGGTTCAGGGCCCAGTTGGCGACGAAGGCGTGCGTGAAGTCCGTCGTGGCACAAACCACGGCGTCGATGCCCTTCTGGTCGAGGCACTTGCGCCAGTCGACGTACGTCTTGGCGTTGGGCCAGCGCTTGGCGGGGACCTCCATGTGCTGCTCGTTGATGTCGCACAGGGCCACCACGTTCTCGCTCGCGACCGAGTCGAAGTGGGCGCCGCCCCGGCCCCAGGTCCCGATCAGGGCGACGTTGAGCTTGTTGCTGGGGGCGCCGGCGCCTAAGAGCATGCTCCTGGGCAGGATGAGCAGGCCCGTCCCCGCGGCGGCGGATTTGAGGAAGTCGCGTCGTTTCATGCTGTCTTCTCCTTTTGGCTGTCGGTTTCGGTTGCACACAAAAGCCTTGAGTGGTCATCGTACCGCAAAGACCCCGGGCAAGCAAGCCCGCGTGCACGGGGAACTCCCAACGGACGTTCGACGGTTCCGGCTCTTCCCTCTTGCGGCAGGGGCGCGGTCTCCCTTAAGATGCTGTCTCGTCGATTAAGGATGATGGGTGATTGCTGATCGAAGGGGGCAAGTGTGCGTCCTCCCAAATCATCAATCATCAAGAATCAGTCATCAATCCAGAAGGGTGAACGCATGGCGTCGGACCGGCTGCGAATGTATGGAGGAGTGGAATTCCGTGCCCCGCGCCTGGTGCTGGGTCTCACGGGCTGGATGGACGGCGGCGAGGTCTCGACCGGCACGATCAAGGTGCTGGCCGACAAGCTCGCCGCCCGCCGGATCGCCGAGATCGACCACCAGGGCTTCTACCTCTACAGCTTCCCGGGCGCGATGGAAGTGGCCACCCTGTTTCGGCCGCACTGCCGGATTCGCAAGGGCATCATCCGCGAGTTTGCGTTCCCGGACAACGCTTTCTACGGGGCCGGAGATGCGGATCTGATCCTCTTCTCGGGCAAGGAGCCCAACACCAACTGGGTCGATTTCGGCGATTGTATCTTCACCCTGTGCCGCCAGTTGCACGTGAAGTCCATTTACTTCATCGGCAGCGTGGCGGGCCTGGTGCCGCACACCCGCGACCCGATGCTGTTCTGCTCGGTCTCCGATGCCCAGATGAAGCCGCGCTTCGAGAGTTACGGCATCAAGTTCAGCGACTACGAAGGCCCGGCCAGCATCATCACCTATCTGACCACCCGGGCCAAGGAGAACGAGGTCGAGATGGTGAGCATCGTGGCCACCATTCCGGCCTACGTGCAGGGGCCCAATCCCAAGTGCATCGTGGCCGCGACGCGCCGGATGGCGGGTCTGCTCGGCGTCCACGTCGATCTCGACGATCTCCAGACCACCGCCGACGAGTTCGAGAAGAAGCTGACCGATGTGGTCCAGGAGCAGCCGGAGCTGGCCGAGAACGTTGTCAAGCTCGAGCAGGACTACGACAACGAGATCTTCAGCGACATGGGCGACCTGAAGCACTGGCTCCACCAGAAAGGCATCCGGCTGGACTGAGCCGTACGGCCTGCGGCCGAGTTTGACGTGTAAAGTGTGAAGTTCGAAGTCCAGACCTCAGGCTTGCCCGTCTTAACGCTTGACCCTTCACGCGTGCGACTCTCTTCGGATTGGCTTTGTTCGTTCACTCGGCCCACGTCCCGCGTCCCCGGGCCCCGTCCCACCCGTGGGAAATTGGCTTTGTTCGGTAACCCAATTATGCGTTGGGGACCGCAAGACGGCCCACCGTCGGAGGGCGGAGGATTTCTGACCAACCATCCTGGACCGCCCAGACCGTTCTCGATGCGACGCATCCAACCAGTCTTTCTTCCGCTGGTGCCCGGTCTCTTGGTCGTTCCGGGCACGGTGTTCTTGGTTCTTTCGGACCTCAGGGCCGTACCCAACGTTCGCCGCCCACGGACCCTGGCAGCCCAAACCACCGCCTGCCCCACGCCCCTGAACCGCCTCTTCTCTTTTCTTCTTGGCTGTTCTGTGACGCTGTTGCTGCGGGCCCAGTACGTTAAAACCAGATGCGTCTTGTCTTATTGACAGGCTTTCCGGCGCAACAGGCGGTAGGTTCGCCAACGAAAAGGAATCAAGGAAGCCACAGATGACGCCGATTTTCACAGATTCAGAAGTACCAAGAGACCCAGAAGACCAGCAGTGGCAGGGCCCTGTCTGCGTGTGCGGCCCACTGTCCGTCTGAAAATCTATGCCCATCGGCGAAATCAGTGGCTCATCGGTCTTTAGTGCCCTGATGATACTACATAGATGGTAGTTCTACGAAAACCCAATTCTGGGTCGTGCCGCACATCTTCCTTCCGGACGGCCGTCCGTATTCGACCGTGGTCGGCCCAATCGGAGGGGCCGGGAGTACCTGACCTTCTACTCTCTGGGGCTCAGAACAACAAGGGCCGGCATCCGGCCGGCCCCTGTTCTGGTGTGCCGCGTGGGAATGAGTGTCACGCTTTCACGGCTTGGGCGCCGAGGCGCTCGGGATGGTGAAGAACCGCACTTCGCTCAAGCCGACGGAGGGCGTTGTACCCCAGCCTTTCTCGATGGTCAGCTTGACGTACTTGGCCGAGACCCCGCCGAAGCTGACCGTCGTGTTATGGACATAGCCGGCTTTACCCGGCCCTTTGGCAAACTCCGGCACGTTGGCCAATGCGGTCCACGTTGCGCCGTCGATGGAGTACTCGATCTTGACGGTCTTGGCCCCCAAGCCAAGGAAGGGCTCCGCGGCTGTATTCTGGTTCCACACCCACAGCTCGTGCAGGGCATAGACCTTGTCAAACCCGAACTGAATCCAGCGCGGCTGGGCCGCCGTGCTCAGCCACATATCGTTCCCATTGATTGAATGCCCGTCGTCTGGGTCCAGCCCGGAACCATCCACCGTCTTGCCTGGACTCATACTACCTTGCGAACCAGAAGCGGTGGGCGTGATGTTCTTGATCGGATAGGCGAAAGCCTCCGTGGTGAAGCTCAGGACCGGTCCGGCGTAGATGGTCGGCGTTGGCCCCGGGAGCACGAAATCGATCCGCCAGTAATAGGTTCGGCTGAAGTCCAGCAGGCCATCCGGATCATAGGTAGTGCCGACGTGGGCTTTGCTGACCAGGACACCCTGCGGGTTGGCCCGGTCGGCTTGCGTGACCGCCTCCCGCGACGTCCCGAGGTACACATCGCACGCGGACGCGAACGAAGGCGCGATCCAGCTCAGGACCACATTGCCAGGCACATCAGCCGCCTCAGGGCCGGGAGTCATCAGTGATTTCATGAGTACCTTCAGGTCTTTTTCATCCACCATGCCATCGGCCCAAGGGAACGGGCCAATATCACACGCCGCCACGTTCATCCCCCAACTGGCCACCAATAGGGCCATGTCTGCTGCATCGACCTTGCCGTCGCCGTT
>JALORE010000071.1 GCA_025459125.1 Planctomycetota bacterium
GACCGCCCCAATACCGAACATGGTCAGCGCGAAGACCCCGCTGACCGCCCGGCCCTTGAGGGATGCGAGCGGCGTGGGCCAGAAGTACGCCGCGAGGCCACCGAGGATCACCCACAAGGCGAAGCAACGCGTGTAGAAGGCCAATATCCGGTTGAGCATGGTGAGCCAGAGTATACGCACGCAGGTCCCCCGGTGCAATGCCAAGGTTCGTAGTGTGCCCGTAAGAGCATACAGGATAACGCCTTACGGCGTCACTACGAGCTCTGGGCAGGCGGATCGTTCACGTGGACGGGAGCTTCCAGGCTCTCCTGCGACAGATCCTCCAGGGCCTCACGGGCACGCTTTTGCCGGCTGAGGTCCGTCGCGATCTCCACGCCGCCCATGATCGCGCCGTTCTTGTCGCGCAGCGGCGCCGCCGGATTCATCCACAGGACCCGCCCGTTCGGACCGGCCCAGACCTCCCAATCGTAGTCGTAATTCGCGATCGCCCGGAAGATCTGCTCGCTCATGCGGGTGGCCAGTTGGGTACGCGGCGACTGGGTAACATCCTCGTAGATGGCCATGATATCACCGTTGGGCAGTTTGCAGACGAAGTTGCGGCGTCAACTGGTGGTGTGCGCATCCCAGTAGATCGAGACCGGATGCTGCTCGGCTTCCCCCGTCTGGTAGACCCGCGGAAAGACGTCGAACAGGCCCAAATCCCGCACACCCGGGAAGACCTCCAGGACGCTGCGGCCCAGGATGTCTTCCTTCTTGACGTGCTCGATTTCCTCGGCCGCTCGATTGAAGTCGACGAAGGCGAAGTCCGCCTCCCACACCCAGCCATCCCTTGGCTTGCCGTCGTTCCTGAGAGGATACACCCACCGTCCCTCCGCGATTCCATTCCATCAGCAGAACCATGGCGCTCTTACGTACCCGACCCGGCCGCGGGGCCCTCTCCCGGGTCGAGTTGCGCAAAATGGCGGCAGGGCCCCGTTTCCGCGGCACCAGGGCCGAAGAAAGAAAGAAGCCCTGCCGGATCCGGCAGGGCTTTCTATTTGCTTGTCTGGGCGAATCGGGCTATGGGGAAGCCAGCGGGATCAGGACAAGCTTCGTCCAATCCTCGCTCCGAATCCGCAGCAGGATCTTGCCCTTGTCTTTCGCCTTGGCGACGGCCTGGTTGAACTGCCGGACGCTGCGCACGGGCTCGCGATTGACCTCCAGGATCAGCATGCCCGGCTCGATGCCGTTCTCGTCGGCCGGCGAGCCGGCCTCAACCTCCCGAACCACGACGCCGGTGGTATCTTCGTAGCCCAGGCGATCCGCCATGTCGCGCGTCAACGCCTGGACCGACAGGCCCAGGGGGTTCTCCGTCTTGACGGTCCCTGCGCCGGCCACTTCTTCATCCTGCGGCCGGGTGTCGAGCGTGAGGGTCAGGTTCCGGCGCTCGCCTTCCCGGAGAATCACCAGGTGCACCTTGCTGCCGGGCTTACGCATGGCGATCCGGTTCATCAAGTCGTACGCGGTCGCCACGGGCTCGCCCTCCACTTCCACGATGATATCATCCGCGCGGATGCCGGCCTTGGCCGCGGGCGAATCCGCACGCACCTTCATGACCACGGCCCCCTTGCCGTTCGTGGCGCCGAAGAACTCGCCCATGCCGGCCTCCAGGTTGTCGATCTCGACGCCCAGGTAGCCGCGCACGACCTTGCCGCTCTCTTTCAGTTGCTCGTAGACCCCCTTGGCCATGCTGATCGGAATGGCCAGGCCGATCCCGATATTGCCGCCGGGACCGATGATCGCGGTGTTGATCCCGACGGCCTGGGCGTCGAGATTCAGCAGCGGGCCCCCGGAGTTGCCGAAGTTGATCGCGGCGTCGGTCTGGATGAAGTCCTCGTAGTACGACACGCCCATCCCCTGGCGTCCCTTGGCGCTCACGATTCCCGCGGTGACCGTATGGCTCAGCCCGAGCGGGTTGCCGATCGCGATCACCCACTCGCCGACCTCCAGCTTGTCCGAGTCGGCCAGCTCCACGTAGGGCAGGTTCTCCGCGGTGATGCGCACCACCGCCACATCCGTCTCCGGGTCGGTGCCGATCAGCTTGCCGGTGAACTTGCGGCCGTCGCCGAGCTGCACGGCGATCTCCTGCGCTTCGCCGACGAGGTGATTGTTGGTCAGGATGAAGCCATCCGCCGTCACGAGGAACCCCGAGCCCTGTGCCACCTCCCTGGGCTCCGGCTGCTGGTAGCGCCGCGGCGTCCGGCGCCGGAAGAAGTACTCGAAGAGATCCTCCTCGGTGGGCCCTTCCTCGCCGCGGGAGCGCTCCCGCAAGGAGGAGTCCGGTCGAGCCGTGCGCGTCGCACGGATACCCACGACCGCGGGCGACGTCTTCTCGGCGATGGAGGCGAACGCCTTGCCCATCCGGCGCAACGCCGCGATGCTCTGCTCGTCCTCGCCCCACGCCGACAGCGGCAAGGTCAGCAGCAACACGAAGACCGCCGACGTAACCAACCGCGGACGGGAAATCCGAATTTCGCTCTCTGCGCTTGTGCCCATCGAGAACCTCCCAGTTCCTGCATGCAACGGCAACATACGATTCCCCATGCCGGCTCAACGAGCCTCTGACACCATGAGGAATGCTCGCGATTCTATGGCCCCGCCCGCCGGAACGTCAACTCTTTTCACGCGCCGCCATCCTCGGGTCCGGCGAATCATGTTCTCCTCTTGCCTGAGAGGGTGTGTGAGAAGCCCACCAGAACCCGCAGGCGTGGGTGGCATCGTCAAGACCGAAGGCCTGGGCGATGGTCTTACGCAGGCTCAATCCCGCCATCGCCAAGCTGCGCCTGCCGCTGCCACCCCGAGCCTGGTTCACGCATACGAGGAACTCAGTCGTAATCGGTATTAGGCGCGGCTGAAATCGATGGGTTAGGTCCAGAACTACCGTGCGCTCGCCCACGGGGTCCTTCGTCATTCCCCAGAACCGCCTCTTGTCTTCTCATTTCAGGCTCATCCCGTTTTCGCGTACTGGGCCCGCGGCAACAGCATGACAGAACAGACAAGAAGAGAAGAAGAGAGAAGAGGCGGTTCAGGGGCGCGGGGGGGCGGTGGTTTGCGCTCCCGGGGGTCCGTGGGCTGCGGACGTTAGGGTACGGCCACAAGGTCCGCAAGAACCAAGAACACCGTGCCCGGAAAGATAAAGAAACCGGGCACACGTGGCTGAAACCGGAAAGCGGAAAGCGAAGCTGTCCGCCGAACTCCTTCCGCAGGAAGGCTTCCCAGGGCCATTGCATGTGAGCATTGCGCCGAGGGGGCGAGGGCGCGAGCGCCCTCGAATCGCGGGCAGGATGCCCGCGACACGCGGCGACCAGCGTCCAGAGGCAATTGCCCTGGACAATTCCACCCCGGCCTGGGACTTTCCCGGGACTCACTTGTAGAACTGGGCAGAAGGAACCTGGTGCGGCGGACCGAATGACAGAAGAACTGGACGTAATCCGGCGCCTCCTCGCGGGCGACCACGAGTCGTTTCGACGGCTCGTGGATCGTTATACCGGGCCGGTCCTGCGCCTGGTCCGCAACGTCACGGGAGACCGGGACGCCGGCGAGGATATTGCCCCGGAGGTCCTTCTGGCCGCGTATGCCAGACTGGGGACGTTCAATCCCGGGCGGAGCTGCTTCTCGACGTGGCTGCCCGCGCTCGCGCCAGACTGGCTTCTCAACCGACGGGGACCTGTCTACGCCGGTACTTGCCTGGCCCCGCCCGCGTATGTCATTGCGAGCCACGCGAAGCAATTTTGCCTGTACGCATCCAGATCGCGTCTTTCGCACTCCCCCTCGTTGGTTCGCGAAATCGGAGAACGACTCCTGGCCCGTTCCCCGCACGCAGAGGCACAGATGGAGGGCGCGTGCGAGATAGCCGTTGAAGTAGAAGAAGATACCTGCCCCCGGAAGCTCTCCGTTGGAGGCTGTCTCCCATTCCCACTCAACCGATGCGCGCAATTGGGATCTCAACTTGAGTTGGCACACCGACCTGTACAGCAACAGGTGTGTGGATATCAATGCTTCCCTGGGGCGCATAGATGGAGGTGACTAACGCGTAACGGCACCGCCGGGTCCATCGATTCAAATGGTGCCTTTCTCGCCACCAACCGACTGCGGGGTAGACCGCGATCCTGTTGCACGCCGCGGGATCGGCGGCCCGTCCCAGCCAAGTATCGTATTCTCTCGCCTTCCTTCGTCCTTCAGTAGAGTGCAGAGTCGGGCGCAGCAGTAGCCGGCGGCGGTGAAAGAAATCCCGAACAATGCGATCACCCCCGACACGGTTCGGCTCAAGGTCAAGATCTACAGCCGGCTTGTGCGGGTAGTACGTCTGGGCGACCCCGCTTCTTTCGCCAGAAACCGCATCTGACGAATTGATGCAAGTCCTTATAGAAAAAATACTTGGAGGCGGGGGGATTCGAACCCCCGTCCCGAGATGCTTCAAGACAAGCATCCTACGTGCGTAGTCGCTTCATTGTTATTTCGCCTTGCGGAGCGCCAAGCGACAGGCTCTCCACGCGGCTATTCCGGTGCATCTCGTCCCCGCCGGCCCGGACGACCGACGGCGACCAGCCCACTAATTGACGCCCTTGTCAGACCCGCAGGCGCAGTCCGACAGGACGGGCAGCGTTATTTACGCCGCCATGGCATAGTTGTAGTTGCCATTTAGAATTTAGGTACCGGATGATTAACCAGGCCAACCGGCGTCCTGGGCACGCAGCTTCTCCATCCGTCATCCGGTCGAAGCCGTTCGCCCCCATATTCACTTATCCCAAAGAGCGCACACCATCATCCCGCTATTCTACCCGATTCTACGCCCGCCCGCCAGAGGCAGTTCGGAAGAGAAGTGGGAAGTGTGAAGTTTGAAGTAAGACTCCGCTGCCCGGCCCTCCACGCTTGACACTCCGTCTGAAGTCGAGTCGGTGAGGGGGTTGCCCCGCTCGCCCCTCACAGATCCGGAGGTGCGGATTTCCCGCATCCGGCTCCTGATCTGGTAGGTTCGCTCAAGGCGTTCAGCCCAAGGTGGGAGCGAGCCGGGGTTCCGGCAAAACCAGCCGTCGAAGCATCGCATTGAATGTGTCCCACGTGAGCCGACGCAGGCCGTTGCGGCGTTTGAGCCACTTGTGCCAGAGACGGCGGACGTAATAGGCAAAGGTTGCAGTGCCCCGGGCGTTGCCACGGATGCCGTAGTAGGCATAATGACCCCGCAGGAGTTGACTCCGGTACGGCTGTTGCCGGCGCAGCGGATCGTGGCGGTGCCGCGGACAATACTCCGACGCCCGCCGCAAGGCCCGCGCCAGGCGGTTCCGGGCAGTCTGACGGCCGACGACCCAAGCTCCACACCGGCAGCGTTTCCACAGATGCGTGGAGCCCGGGAAGTCGAACGTCTGTTCTGAGTGCTCTCCGGGCCGGCGGCCGCGCTCCTGGGCTCCGCGGAGATCCACGCGGTGCGTTCCCCTTGGACGGGTCTACCATGATGTTGTCTCCTTCCCTGGCCAGGGTCTGCCGGGGGGGTATCCCAGGTGCCAACGGTACAATGAAACGCTCCGACTTCCCTTTGCCCATACCCGACGACTTATGGATTCGCCGCCCGGCTCCCGCCTGACTCTCGATTCGCTCGGCCCGGAAGAAGAGCCACTTCCTGCCGCCTGGCTCCTGGATCTGCGGTCCGGCGCCTTGGGACCGTCTCGAACTGGGAAGAAAGGGTTCTCACAGGTTCCTGGAATGCCCCTCCTGTGCCCATGCCCTGCTCTTTGACCCGGCCGCCCGCGGCACCCCACCGGTCTCGGTGCTTCGGTGTTGCCCCCGCAGCCAATACGGCGAAGGCGGGCTAGCGCCGCCACAGGCTTCTGAGCCACCCTGACCTTCTTGACTTCCAAGCCAGAAGTCACGAAACGGTTTCTTGCGGCCCACGCGCGAAACGCACTCAGGCTACGAATGTCCTTGTTCCGTGTGTTCTTGCAGAGAATCCAGTCACGACAGAAGACCTGGGTCCACGGCCACCCCCGCCTGCTGAAGCGAAGCGACCAACCTGTCGGCATTACAGAGCGCTGTCAAGCCGAATGTGCGCCGCCGACCGTCACGTGTGACAAGACAAGCTACGGGGTCTTTCCGGCCGGCCGCCAGCAGAGTAGGACCCGCTGCCCGCCAGTTCAGCAGGCTGACCAGCAAGCCCGCCAGGATCAGGGCGCGGGGCGGTTTCCGCGAACCCATGGTCAACCGCTCGATGTCCGCGAAAGGCACGCGCTCAGCCCCGCAGATGGACTCCATGATTAGATGATCAGCGCCGATGTGGATGCACCATGCCTCGTACCATGCAGCTACGGCGTGGATTGCCAGGCCGAACAGGCTGAGTCCCCACATGACAAGCGTCAGGATGATCCAGCCGCCATCCAGAACCAGAGGATGAGATACGTGAGCCTGATGCGGGATGATGAACCACGGGAGTCCGAAGAAGAGCCCCAGGAGCACCATGCCTACTCCCAGGTCGGGCAGCAGAGCACCAGTGAATCGTGCGTATGCCACCACATCCGGATCGTGTCTGGGCCAGGGAATCATGAGATAACCTGACAAACCGGCCAGGAACACCGCCAGGGCAAACTGACGTAGTGGGAACTGCAAGTGCGCTGGAGCTCTTGGAAAGTCCCCCGGCCGGACCAGGGTCACGTCCAGATACACGGTAGCGCCTCCTTGCTCCAATTCAACATAAGTGAACGAGCCGTCAAGACGACGCGCAATCTCGTCCAGAGGATGCTGGTCCGGGAGAAAGTAACCTTGCTCCCCCAAGGCGGCCGCTTCCTCGCGCAGATCCAGCCACGCCTGTCCCTCCATCCGGAGCAGTCGTCCTTCGGTCCTATTCTTGATGTAGTCCGCCAACTCCATCGCGCGCCGGCCTGTCCAGCCGTATTCATCGCGCTGACGCTGTGCGAAATCGGTGACCCCAACACGATACAATACGGGCCGCGGCCAAAGGGTGAACGTGATACCCAAAAGGCTCCCTGCAACTAGGATAAGACGCCGGACAATCGCTCGTTTCGCTCTTGCTGTCATAGCTCATCTCTTGGACGGAGGGTGTCATGAATTTGGTTTTGGCGATGAACAGACAAACGCCCGATACACTCAAGGCGAATCCTTCTCAGCTCTGACATGTCCATGCTAGCCCTTGATCTCCAACCCTGATTCGGCTGCAAAAGTCCTTCTTCGACCTTCTCACCCTCGTTTTGGGCCCCGAAAACGAGGGTGGTTTGGCTGTCTTCGGGGGTTTCTCAGCCGAATCCAACCCTTGCCCCTGACCCCGGAGCAGCACCGGCCGTGGCGATCCGCACGATCCAGGCGTAAACGACCTACGTGAAGTAGATTGTAGCCGGTGCCCGCAATCTCTTCAAACAGACCCGCAGTCACCGCAAGTGCGAGGTCGTCCGCGGCTCAACGTGCCAAGACGGGCACAGGAGGTGCTGCATAAACGAATTCCTCCCGAGGATTTGTGACGAGCGATCTGTTGGAGGGCCGCTGTCTATTGAGTTGGCTTGGTTCCTGAGGTATGCTCTGTCCCGATTGTTGTAGGCTCACGGTTCATGTTGATCGATCGTCACGGTCCGTTCCTGCAAGAGGATCGTGTCTGCACAGGGCGCGACCATAGACAACTGGGATAGGTAAAACGATGAAATGCAGTCGGAGTCTCTTCCTCGTCTCCTTGTGTCTTGCGACAACCCTTCTCGCCGAAACACGCATCGCGCCGGGACCGTTCGCGGTCAATCTGAAGAACCAGGCCGATGGCAAACCACTCGGTGGCATCTATGTCCTGCTCGGCGGACGCGAAGTTGTCTCGGATAGCAGCGGTGTGGCCACGTTCGACGGGGTCCCGGCGGGCAAGTACGCCCTCACGATCCTGCACCCCAACTTCGAGCTGGTCGAGCATGAAACCGACTTGCCGGCTGGTGGACGCAAACCGATTGAGCTTCTGTTGACACCTCGCGTAACGACCGCGGCATCGGGCACAGTGAAAGTCGAAGGCCAAGGCGGCGCGATCGCCGGTGCGCGGATCGGCCTGAAGATGAAGCAAACGAAGGCGTCGTTGAAGGGTGACTACGCGCTGGCGACAGACTGGGAAGGGAAGTTCTTTGTGATTGACGTTCCGGTCGGATGGTACCGGGTGAGTCTATCCGCGCCGGGGTTTGCGGACAAGGAGTTCGATTTGGAGATCAAGCCCAAGGAACCGGCCGCGGCCTTCACGCTGGCCCGCCTCAGCAGCCCCGCGGCGATGACGGTGACAGTGCGGGAAGCCGGGTCAGGCAAGCCGGTCGCGAACGCGGAAGTCGTGCTCGCCGAGGCGTACCCGTCCGGTAAGATCGCGGAGGGTAGAACCGACGCGCAGGGCCATGTCACGTTTGCTGGCCTGAAGTTGGGCCAGATCAACTGGAACGCCGCCGAGGTGTCCCGTCCACAGATTACCGTATCCGCCAGGGCCGCCGGCTACGAGAACGCGGTCGTGCCGACAGAGCTGAAGACGCAAGGTTCCTGCACGGTGGTGCTGAACGCCACCAACACCATTGCGCCCGCCGCGAGCAATCTCGACATCGCCTCGGCACAAGCCATCCCGACGGGCGTGCCGGTGCAGTTCAAGATCGCCAAGAACGGCGAACAACGCTTCTTCTGCTTCCAGCTGGCGCAGCCGGCGTCGGTGCAGTTGAAGATCGCCAAGGCACCGATTGAGACGATTCAACGGCTGTTGACGCCCGAAGGCAAGATGTTGCGCGAACGCGGCGCGTACGCGAATTCGGACAACGTGATCGACGCCGGTGCGCTCGCGGCAGGCGACTACATCGTACAGGCCGCCGAATGGGGTGACAATGCCGCGATGCCTGAGCCGTTGGCGCTCACCGTCAACATCACCCCTGCGCCCGACCCGTTCGAGCCCAGCAACACCATCGCGTTCGCGCGGCCGATCCGCTGCAACGAGGAAGTGCGCGGCTGCCTCTGCCCGGCGGGCGATGTGGATTGGTTCCGATTCGAAGCGCCGCGCGCGGGTCACGTGCGGATCACGATGCCGTCGAACCCGCTCGAACGTTTCGTCGAGTTATGCGATGCCAAGGGCAAGAGGATCGCCGAAGCCGCCTGTCACGGCAACGGGATCGTCTCCCTCGTCGCCGGGGTGAACCGCGGTGTTCATCACATCGTCGTTCACGAGTGGGGCGACAATGGCGAATCCACCGTGCCCTACACGCTGCGATTGGAGATGATCACCGACGACGGCGTCGACGATCCCCCGGCGCGTCCGGGCTACGCCGGCGCCGTCCGCGAGTTGGCCCTGAACGGACTCGCCTCAAGCTACATCTTCCCGAATGGCAACATTCACCGCTACCTCGTCAACCTCCCGTCGGCGGGCCGTCTTCATTTCACCGGCACCGCGCCGATCGAACTGCAGGCCATCCTGCGCGCCGGCAACGGCAAGCAACTCGCGGATGCCGCCTGTTACGCCAACGGCGCGTTGCGCGGTTCCTGGGAGACCGGCGGACCGACCACCGTCATCCTCGAAGTCCACAAGTGGGGCGACAACGGCTGCTCGCCCTCGCCCTACGTGCTGCGCAGCTTCTTCGAACCGTGTGACGAAGGCGAACGGTTTGGCCGCAACGACACGGCTGACATGGCGACACCGCTGCAATTCACCGAGTCTATCCGCGCCAACATCATGCCAACCGGCGATGTTGACTGGTATCGCCTCCAGGTGGATCACCCCGGGGTCATGCGCCTGTCGGGCAAGACGCATCTCGAAATGCTCGCGCACTTCACCGACCCCAAGAAGCGTGTGCTCGTCGAGCGCGGTTGGTACGGAGGCACCGTAGGGCTGACGATGGACACCCCCGTGTTGCCGGGCGATTATTTCCTCGACGTGCACGACTGGGGTGACAACAACGCGCACCCTATCCCGCACGAACTCAAGGTCAGTCTCCTCCGCGCGGAGCCGCAGGAAACCGTCCCGCTCGCGACCGACCCGATCCGCACGCTCACGCTCGGCGAAGCGCAGGCGTTCTGGATCGACCAGATAGGCGATCGCGATCGTTTCGTATTCGACATCGCCGCCGGGACTTTCTCCCTCCGCATTCGTATTCCCGTCGAGGTGATGGTGCAACTCTTTGACGACCGCACCGGTGCAAGGGTCCACGCACAGGGTTTCTACGGAGGCTCGAATCACAAACTCGATTTCACCGCCAAAGGCCCGACCCGTTACCGACTGGAGTTCGAGAAGTGGGGCAATAACGGCGTCTCGCCCGCTCCCGGGTACGTGATGGTTGACATCACCGACCGTGAAATCGCCGCCGAGACCGTCACATCCTCGAACGATCCAACCGAACCGACGCAAGTGAAGTTCGTGCGCACGGACATTCGCGGTTTTCCGAGAGGCGCGAAAGTCACCGTGGACCCCGCCGGCACCGGCAGACAGCAGATCGATGTTCCGGGAGGATTCCGGTATCCCGCCGAAGGCGTCTACCCCGCCGTCGCCACGGTCGAAGCGGCCAACGGCACCCGGACCCGCATTCCGTTCTGGGTCGAGGCGACGGGGCCGCGTGAACGCAAGGGTGTCTATGCCGTGCTCGATTACCCGGGCGAAGGGCAGGTGATCGACTCCGACAAACCGGCCCGCGCCCGCGCCATCAGCTACACCGGGGCGCCCATCGCTCGGATGACACTCGCCGTGGACGGTCAGCCGCCATTGACGAGTCACTCGAGGCCGTTCACGTTCGATGTGCCCTGGGAGACGCTCGGTTCCGGCGCCCACGCGCTCACCATCACCGCCACTGACGCGAAGGGCGCGACCGCCAAGATCGAGCGTTCCATCCGCGTGTCCGACTACTTCGACCTCCAGCCCACGGACGGCACGACGGTTTCCGGCAACGAAGTCCGCGTTCGTTGGAAAGGCTCCGCGTTCGGCGGCGCGCAGGTCCGCTACCGCGCAGCCGGATCGAACGAGTGGCGCACCGTCACGGGTGAGAGCGGACGCAATCGCACGGTTGCCCTCCGCGACCTCGAGGCCGGCAAGCCGTACGAATTCCAGCCCCTCGGCGGCGTGGAACCCGGGCCGATGCGCACCGTCACGCGCGTGAAAGGTCTGGCATTCAGTGCGGCGAAGTTCGGCGGACTGATCCGGCGCAGCTACGATCAGAAGCTGCCGATCGCCGTCCGCAACCATGGCGAGAAACCCCTTTCGGTCCGACTCGAGTGCGGCAAGCCTCCGGAGGACAGCAAGCTGCTCGTCGGGTTCGTCGGCGAAGGCTCCGAGGGCGCGCCGTTCGACCTGAAGCCGGGCGAGCAACGCGAGTTCTTCCTCGGCCTGAGCGCACAGGACGTGAGCCAGCCGCAGGTGAAGTTCCCCATCAAGCTCCTCTCCGCCGACGGCGCTCTCTCCGATGAGGCTGAGGTGGAGGTCCAGGTGAGACTGCCCGTCGTGAAGCTGCGTTGGGAAGATCTGGGCGCTGCGCCTACAGGTCTTGCCCACCGTTTCCGGCTCCACAACGAAGGCGACCCGCTCACCGATCTGGCGCTCGCCACGGACCCCGGCCTCATCATGAACCCCGCGATGAGTCACGGTTTTCTGCAAGCGGGACAAGCCGTTGACGTCAGCGTAAAGCCGCAGCTCTATGACGGTTTCAAGAGCGTCACGGGCCGCGTGAGGGCGAAGGCTGTTGACAAGGAATCCCCGCAATCCGTCACGTTCACCTTGCCGCCGGGTCAGAGCATCTACGATGTCGCGATCGTCCCCGGCATGGACCTCAACGCGCCGGAACCGAGCGCCAAGGAACGCGCGGCCGTCGAGCGTTGGAAAACCGCGGCAAACCACGATCCTGCCGCCGTCAATTGGACGGCGAAGGAGAATCCGCAAGACATAGACGGCGACGGCAGGCCCGACCGCTGGCAGGTCGTGGAAGAGAAGACGAAGTGCCTCTGGGTCGGCGACGACACCAACGGCGACGGTCAGATCGACTTCGTTCACGCCGACCCCGGCGCCACCGGCATCTTCGAGTACTCGGCGTTCAAGACCGAGACCGGCTGGGAACGCACGAACCTCGTCGAGGCATGGCTCGAACTGAGTTTCACCCTGCCGTGGGCGCGTTCCGCCTACGAAAAGCATGACGTGGACGTCGTTTTCAACGACAGGATCATCGGCCGCCTTCGCGATATGATCCCCGAGGGCAACCATACCTTCCGCATCCCGCCCGAAATCATCCGTTTCGGCGTGGACGGCCGGCCCGCCGACAACAGCATCCAGATGCAGACCCAGCACTTGCGTGGCGGCCACTACGTCGTCGGCAACGAGTTCCACATCCTGGCACGCATGATCGGCTCGCGTGAATGGGTCGTGGCCGACTCGCCGGAAAACGCGCGCGCCCAGCTCAAGAACGCGAAGGGACTGGCCGTTGATACGCCCGACTACAGCATTTCTTCCGCCGAAATACAGCTTGCGGGCGAGTTGGCGAAGGGCCGGGAGGTCATCGTAACCGCGCCGATTCGCAACGTCGGCGCCGCAGGCACAGACACACTGACGGTGGCCCTCGTTCGCTCGTTGCCCGGCGAACGCGGCGTCGAGCTGACCCGCACCGAGATCGAAGCGCCGATGACGGGTCGTGTCGTGGCGAGCCTCCCCTGGAAAGCCGCACCCGGCCAGCATACGCTCAAGGTCGTTGTCGATCCCGACAATGATTTCGGCGAGACGAATCGCGGCAATAACGAGGCCGTGGTGAGTCTGGCCATCGCGGGCGAAGACGCGAAGCCCACGCTGATCATCAGCGCCCCCGTCAAGGACGCGGTGCTCGCCGACACGCTTTGTCCGCTGGAAGTCCGGGCCGATGACGACACCGGCGTGGCCAAGGTCGAGGCGCAGGTTGACGGCGGTCTCTGGCGCGAACTTGCGGTCGCGGCCCCGCCGGTGTTTGGCGGCATCGTCGTGGTTCAGCCCGGCGCGCACGATCTCCGTGTCCGCGTCACCGATAGCGGCGGCAACCAGGTCGAACAATCCGTCCCTATCACCATCCAGGCGCCTGTCCCCGACGCGGAATGGATCGGGGCGGTGGACGGCCGCGACGTGCATGGCCGCTCCTTGCCCGTCAGGCTCAAGATCGGTGAAGGCTCCACGCTCGCGGCCGTACGTGTCAACAACGGCCCCTGGCGTTCGATGGACCTTGCCGGCAACGAAGTGGCCGGGGAAGTGCTGCTCAATTACGGCGCCAACGTTGTCGAAGCGGCCGTGGCGAACGATCGCGGCGCGACACGCACTCTGAAGCAGAATGTCAATTGCACCACGCAACCGAGATCCGACGAAGTCCCGCCGCAGGTGGAGGTGGAGGCACGCGGTGTCATCCCGGTCGGAGGCGGTCTGGCCATCGATATTCTCGCCACGCCCAATGGCGTGGTCGGCAAGCCTGTGGACCCGGCCTTGTACAAGCTCCAAGCCGAGGAACGCACGCTCATGGAAAAAGCGGCCGCCGCACCCAGCGCCGAGGGGATCACAAAGCAACTCGCCGAGTTGCGCTGGAAGATCGGCAATCTCTACGCCGGCAAATTGGATTTCGAGATGGCGCAGCGGTATATCGCCAACTCGGTGCGTCTCGATCCTGCCCACGCCCAGCGTTGGGACATGCTCGGCGATCTCTACAACTTCTCCCGCGAACCCGTCGCCGCCTACTTCCAGCAGAACGCCTACGAAGAGGCGCTCAAGCTCGAACCCGGCCGCACGGAGTGCCGGTTCAAGCTCGCGACATCGTGCATGTCGACGGACCGCTTCGAGAAGGCGGCGGAGGAGTTGGAGACGCTCGCGCGCGGTGACGGCGGCAAACCCGACGGCCAGTACCTCGGCCTGCTCGGCGCCATCTACGCGCATCAGGGCGAAGTGAAACGTGCCCAGGATTTCTGCCAGGAGATGCTGGCGAAAGGCGGCGACAACCGTTTCCGCGCCGCGCTCGCCATCAATGACAACCTCGCCGGCGACAAGGAGACTGCGGTCCGGTTGCTCCAGCAAATCGAAACCGAAGAGAAGGCCGGAGCCCAAGACAGGCATTCCATCGCCAACTACGCGGCGCAGTTGCGCGAATCGTATCTGAACCCGCCGAAGCCGCCCGCCGGGCCGATCAAGGACCCGCCGGTGCGGCGCGAGTCGGTCCCGCACGAGAGTCTCGGTCCCGTCGAGAGGATCATCGCGATGGGCGACCCCAATGCCCGGCACATCGGGCGTGAACGACAGGCCTACGATGGCGCGTTGCAGCGAACGCTCGCCGAGTACGAGGCGAAGATCCCGCAGGACGCCTACAATGCCGAGGGCGCCGTCAACGAGGCGCATCCCGAATACCTGAAGACCAAGGCACGCTGGGAATACGAGATGCAGGTCATCCACGACACGTATGCGCCACGTTTCGGCGACGACCTGACCGACTGGCGTGTCGAGGAACACGACCGCGTGCTCACGGAGTTGCAGCTCGAAGGACGCATCCTCGATGACGAGGACGGGGACATGGATTCGATCCACGGGGAGTTGAGTTTCGTTGCGACCGACGAGGAAGCCGCCCAGAAGTACCTCCATGCCGTGCAGGCCAAAGGGTACCGGATTCTCGAACGTGAGGAGTACTGGCTTATCGAGAACACGGACGCGACGCTCTGGAAGCCGGAACCGGGTGCAAAGCCGCCGGTATTGCCGGTTCTTGATGACAACCTCTTGGCGGAGGCGCCTGCCCGGTTGTCGCACACGGCGCCACTCATGCCCACCGTCTTCGCGTCCGTGGCGCCGCGCACGGCTATGATGTGGCAGCAGATAGCCGCGCCTCTGCCGGCCGCTGCCGGCGAGGCCGCGTGGATTCAGAACCTCCGCCAGGGCATGACCCAGAACGCCAGGGGCGAATGGTTCGCCCCGGAAGGCACGGTCATGGAAATCATGCAACACCCGGAGCAGGTTCGTCACCTGAACGAGAACGCGCCGTCTGAAGTCAAGGAAGCGTTCGACCGCGCCCGGCAGGAGATCTATCGCCGTCACGACACCCGCCTCACCAACGAAGTCAAGAACAGCGAGTCCTTCCAGAACTGGGTCAAGGAGCACCCCGAACTCGCCGGCAAGGAGGTCAAGGTGGTGGAGTTCGGCACGCCGGGCGCCAAACCGGGCGAGAAACTCAATACCGACCGAGACTACCGGGCCGTCGTCGAGACGGAGCCGGGCGTCTACGTCGAAATTCCGCGTCAGAAGACCGGGTGGGACCAGACCTCGTACAAGATCTTCGCCGAGGAGACCGGGTGCCCGAACCCGAGCAATCCTGAAGCCGCCCGTCATTGGGCCGAGGCACGCCAGCAGTTGGGCACCGACGCGATCCATGGCGAGGCCAGCATGGACTTCAAGGATCAGGGCCATATCCGCTACAACGAGAAGACCGGCACGCTCGAGTATACCAAGAGCCCCTCGATGGAATCCAACGCTTCCCGCGTGATGAAGGGGCGCGGCAAGCTCCAGGACCCCACCGGGCTCGGCAAGATGTATGAGACCAAGGTCGGCGACGCCGTCAAGAACTACGGCCAGGGGGAAGGATTCTCGCAGGCCAGAAAGGCCCTCGAGATGCTCGGCAAGATCCGCAACGGCTACTCGATGCAAGGCTATGACGTCGGCAAACTCCACGAAGGTCTCCAGAAAGCCGCGCGCGCCGTCCAGGCTGCCGCCAAGACGCCGTGGGACCCGAAAGCCATCGCCGAGGCCAACAAGGCGCTCAATGAATGCGGCTTCAGTGATATCAACAGCTTCACCCAGGAGCTGAGCAAACAGTTCGAATGGTTGAAAATCGCCCAGAAGAAACCCGGCGCAACCAATGCACGCACGGGCCAGAAGCCCAACGGCGGCGAGACGCCCACCGGCAAGGTCACCAAGGCCGCCCAGAAAGCCAGCGACGGCGGTATCTCCGTCAAGGACCCCGCCAAGGTCAACCCGCGCCAGGTTGCCGAGGGCGTCCGCAAAGCCGGCGAAACCACCGGCACCGCGAAGGACAACCCCGGTGTCCACCAGAAGAGCCAGGAGATCAGCCGCGGCCGCACTCCGGAAGAAGCGGGCGTCAACAAGTTCGGCGACAAACCCGAAGCGAAAGCCCGCCAGACCCGCGAGCACCTCAACGAGTCAAGCAGACAATTGCAGCGCTCCAATGAGGCCGCCCGCCGCCAGACACAGCAGAATCGCGAACAGGTCCAGCGCGAGATCGAGCGACTGAACCGCGAAGGCCGTGCCGAACAGGCCCGTCAACTTCAGCGCGAAGCCAACCGCATGGATGTGAAGGAGCGCGCCCGCGTCAACGAGCTCGCCCGCAACGACCCGAAGCTCACGGAGAAGATGACCGGCATCGACCCGCGCTCACCGAAGGGACGCGAGGCGTTGATGCGCGAGACCGGCAAGGCCATCACACGCAGCGGAACTCATGATGTTCCTGCTCCGCACGAGTTGGTCGTACA
This sequence comes from Planctomycetota bacterium, assembly GCA_025459125.1. GTDB lineage: Bacteria > Planctomycetota > Phycisphaerae > Sedimentisphaerales > Anaerobacaceae > PLanc-01. The sequence continues at coordinate 16,480 of JALORE010000071.1, forward strand.
CGAGCCGACGCCGGGCGAGGCGTTCGCCAAGTGGGGCGGCCGCGTGATGACCGGTCTGTGGGTTCTCAACAGCGGTGCGACCGGCTGGGAAAAGGAAGTAGATCAGGCGCTGCAAGAAGGCCGCGAGCCGAGCAAGCTGCGGGCCCTGGCCAACGGCGCCTGGGAATTGACGATGATCCCTGCTGCGCTCGGCAGCATCGAACACGGATTCCAGCTGCGTGACAAGTTCCTCGATGAAGCCGACCGCCAGTATGGCAACAACCACTGGGGGGTCGAGGCCCGGCTGCTGGCGTGGGGCGAGGCGTTCAAGGAGTTGAGTTGCTGGAATCTCGGCACGCAGATTGCCAACGAGGAGATACGCGCCGAGGAAGCCCGCGCCCGTGCTGCCGGCGAGGAGCCTGACTATTGGCGAAGCTGGGGCAATGGCACGCTGCGGGGTCTCGGCGAGGTTTTCATGATCAACGGCATCTGCCGCGCCATGACCCGCGACTGGGAAGCCGAATTGAATGCCGTCCAGGCCGACGAGGCGTTGCGCCAGCATGCCTTGTTCAAGACGCAGATGAACATGCGCGACCTCGACAACCTCCGCGAGCAAATCCGCAAGACGCTGGAGCACGGCAACCCGAAGGACTTCATGACCCAGATCCGCCTCCAGAGCCTGCAAGACCAGTACGACAAAGCCCTCAACAACATCCATGACATCGCCAAGCGCATGCGCAAGATGTTCGGCACCGATGACCCGTTGACCAAGGCGCTCTACGATGAACTCGGTCGGCTCAAGGGCCGGAAGAAAGGCAAAGCCGGTTACGTCAGCGCCGACGGCAAACAAGCCGACTGGTACTGCACCAACCGTCCCCACATCAAAGTGAACGCTCCTGTCCCTCCGCAGGTGAGCAAGGGAGAGTAGATGTACCTACGGGTGGCAAGGGGACCGTTGCTTCGTTGAAACGGGTCAGTCCGAGCTGGCCAATGTGCAGCAGCGTCTGCAACCGCCCCGTGCCGTCAGGCTTGGGTTGCGCTGTCAAGCCTGCTGCGCATCTGCATCCGCAGCAGGACGCCACCCCGGTCTGTGCTTTTGTGGGATTCGTGACGCCGGCTCAACGAAGCAAGGAACATGGCGACCGGGAAGTACCGCGTGCGGAACTTCGCAGGCGAGCTGAGGTGTTGCTCCGTCGTTGAAATCGAATACAGGATGTTGTATCATGGGGGTCGGTGGGTATGCGACCATGTTACAAATGAGGTGTGCCCGTGAGCAAACTGAATCGTCGAACGTTCCTCAAAGCGGCAGGGGTCGCCAGTACGACACTGGCATTGCAGCCTCTGTCCCGCGCCGGGATGCAATCGTATGTTGGAACGCGACCGAACATCGTTCTTGTCATGCCCGATGACGTCGGTTGCGGCGATTACGCGTGCCTCGGCAATCCCATCGTACGGACGCCGTCGGTGGATGCCTTCAAGACGCAGAGCCTGCTCTTGACGCAGTTCCACGTCAGTCCGACATGTTCGCCCTGCCGCGCCTCGCTGATGAGCGGACGGCACGAGTTCAAGAACGGCGTCACGCACACCATTCTCGAACGGGAGCGGATGAGCCTGAAGACATACACTCTCGCCCAGATGCTCAAGACCGTCGGCTACACGACGGGCATTTTCGGCAAGTGGCATCTGGGGGATGAGGCCGCTTATCGGCCAGAGAGTCGTGGCTTCGACGAAGTCTACATCCATGGCGGCGGCGGCATCGGGCAGACCTATCCGGGTTCGTGCGGCGATGCGCCGGGCAACACGAACATCGACCCCGCCCTCTGGCACAACGGGACGTTCGAGAAGACCACGGGCTATTGCACCGATCTGTTCTTCGCCCAGGCGATCCGGTGGATGGATGCCTGCCGCAGCGCCGGCAGGCCGTTCTTCGCCTACCTCCCGCCCAACGCCGCCCACGGTCCGCACGTGGTTCCGGAGGAGTATTACCAACAGTATCTCGGCAAGCCCGGCGTCAACGAAGACACGGCGAAATTCTTCGGCATGGTCGAGAACATCGATACGAACTTCGGTATCCTGCTCGGGAAACTCAAGGATTGGGGGATCGAAAACAACACCCTGGTGATCTACATAGCCGGTGACAACGGCGGCACGGCGGGGACGAGAATCTTCAATTGCGGCATGCGCGGCAACAAAGGCACGCCGTATCAAGGTGGTACGCGGACAAGGGCCTTCTTCCGCTGGCCCGCCGGTGGCGTCTCTACCGCAGCCGAGTGCGAGGCGCTGGCCGCCCACATTGACATCTTCCCCACACTCGCCGAGATTACCGGGGCGCGGCTGGGAGGCCGGGCACGCGAACAGATCGAAGGCCGCAGCCTCGTACCATTATTGAAGAATCCGAAAGCCGAGTGGCCCGACCGCATGCTGGTGCATCACGTTGGCCGTTGGGCGAAAGGAAAGGCAACGGAGTCGAAATACGCCAGCTGCGCGATTCAGAACTCACGTTTCACACTGGTCAACAACGAGGAGCTCTATGACCTCAAGACAGACCCGGGCGAGACAAAGAACGTCATTGCCGAACAGGTGGACGTGACGGCGAAGCTGCGCGCCGCCTACGACCGGTGGTGGGAGCAAGTGCGACCGCTCCTTGTGAACGAGGACGTTGTCGGTCCGAAGATGAATCCGTTCAAGGAACTCTACTGGAAGCAGTTCGGCGGCGGCCCGGACGAGAGACTGCTCGACCGTATGAATCCGGAGAAGGCATCTGCCGGCGCGGCGCCGAGTGAAAAGTCGGCGGCCGCGAAGCGCAAGAACAAGAGAACGCCATGAGACTACACGCCTCTCCCGGACGTTGTCGCGGCTGGGTGTCGCTCGGTTCGCTGCTTGCCGTTTTGGTGATGAGCAGTCATGGGCTCGCCGCGCGGATGCAACGCTGTATCGACAAAGGGCGGAGTACGCCCGGCGCCGCGCAGAAGAACGTTTTTGAGCTTTCGCTCCACGGCAATTTCAGGGGCAAGAGACAGAAAGGGCAAGAGGGGAAACTGACCAAGCGACTCCCGGCCGCGGCGAAAACTGACGTGTCACAGCGAAGCGAAGACCGAGGCCGAAGCATGGAAAGACAAGTTCTTCAGACAGCACCCCCGAAGCGGATGCCAACAAAGACGGCGTGCTCTCCTGGCCGGAATGCACCGCATTCAAGGTGACGCCTGATGGAGAGAAGAAGACCGGGAAGCCAACCACACCAGGAGCGGCAACTGGAAGGCGATGCCGCCAGAAAGGCATACGAAGGCTATCCGGAGACCGACCAAGGCCTGCCGCTGTTTTCCCCGTTCATCCCCGGCAATTCCGGGCCGCATCCTATGGCCAGCTGGCCGTTCTGCGACACCTTTTGCCTGTGGGGGAAATCTCCGGCCGACGGCGGGGACGACCCCGACCAGAATGCGGCGTTGCTCGGGCGTTCGCTGGAAACCGCCATGAGACCGAAGAGCGCCAAGGAGGACGCGGAGTGGGATGCGGGCTTGGGGTCTTTCCATGAAAAGACTCCGCTGCCGGACGGGCTGATCGACGGCTCCGGCCACCAGCTTGGGTCCGCCGCCGCCTTTCTCAACGTCTGCGTCCGTGCAGGACTTGTCCCATGAAGATGGAGTAGAGAGAAGAAGAGAAACGAAAGAGAGGTGCAACGTCATGAAATGCATTTACTCTTTGCGCATTGTCCTTGCCCGAAAGATATGCCTGATCAGCTTGATCGGCATAGGCTCCCTATCATCAGCTCCAGCCGCACCGCCTCCCAGCTCGTTCGGGGTATGGGATCGCGGGGATACTTTTGATCCCCAAGAGTATCCCTTCCTAAAAGGATTTTCGTTCAATCAACCCTGGGCGGAGGTAGAAAGGCAGCCGGGCGTTTTTGACTGGAGCGGCTTGGATCAGGCGGTTGAAAAAGCCTGCCGGAGAAAGAAGTACCTGTATGTTTCCTTGGGCGTGGGTCCCGAAGCGCCGGAGTGGATTTACTCGCACGGCGTGCCGAAGGTGGAGACGGACGATAAGAAGCACCGAGGCAAATGGACAGCCTACCCTTATTATCTCGCCCCCGAATACAGAACATATTTCCAGAGATTCATCACCGAATTCGGGAAGCACATCCGCCGTTATCCCCGGGAAGAACAAGAGCGCATCGCTTTCATCCAAGTCAAGACCGGCTGCACGGGCGATGAAACCCCCTACAAAGGCCAAGCCATTGACATCCAATACGACCTGCCCCGGAGCGCTCCCGCGTGGCGGGACTTCCGTTTGGAGGCCTTTGCCTTGTTTGTGAAGATTTTCCAGGGTAGTTCTGATCAGCCGCAAATCGACCTGCTTTTCAACGCCGTCGGGCCTGTAATCGGCTCGGACGAAGACCCGATCGAGGCCAGAGATGGCTTCCTCAAAGAATGGGCGTGGGTGACCAACCACGTCCAAGGCAGCTTCGGAATCAAGAACGGAGCGCTCTCGCGCGGGCATCATCTGGTCGGCGAACGGTCCTTGTATGATCAGTGGACCCCTTACCTCATCGCCCCCAAGGGGCTCACGCTGTTTCGACGTTCTGAAATGGACCAAACCTGGCAGAAGCCGTGGTATCAGTTGAACGTTCCGCTCAACTTCTACTGGGGCGCGGTGAATGCCCTCCATGGCGGCCAGAGCGTGTGGGATGTCACCCAGAGCGCCATGGAGGCCAGCAAGGAGCAGGGCTTCGATTACTCCTTCTATTTCTTCAATCGCTACGCGGGCCAGATTCAGCCGGAGACGGCCACCGACGCCTTCTGCGCCCTGCACCAAGGATTGGATGCCGCCGACACCAAGGCATATCCCGAGCCCGTGTTCGGACCAGCCGAGCGCAGAAATGTAGATCGCATGCTGAAGATCTGCGCCGCGTATTCGCAGTACGGAGCTGCTGTCGACGACGAGGAGGCTTTGCTCTTGGATCAGGTCCGGCAACGCGACACGCAAACAGGATTCAACGACGTGGGTTGGGACATCTGGCCGGACAACTACGGCCGCTTCCTTTATCAGATTGACGCCGATGCCACGTCCGTTCCCCGCTGGCGCGTTGGCGGTCCGATCACCAAGACCTCCTCCATCTATTCCCGGTTTGCGCGCGGCTTTGAGCACGCCTCCGGCAAAGACGCCCTAAATTTCAAACTGCACGACGGCTTCTCCCAGGATGCCAAGCCCAAAGTGATGTCCATCACCGTCGTCTGGTATGACGGGACGGAAGGCTCGACATGGAAGTTGGCTTACGATGCGGGCCATGCGGGCATGAAGACGGCGCTGACGGTGACGGGCAAGGGCGACAAGCAGTGGCATCATGAGACGGTCACGCTGAACGATGCCGTCTTTCGTCACGGAGGAATCAAGGGCTCCGACCTCGCTCTCGTCAACACGGATGCCAAGGACGACATCTTCAGCCTCATCGAAGTCCATCGCGGCGAGCCGGAGCTTCCGGCGCTGCGCCCTCCCACCGAAGTGCGTGCCTTCCCCGGCTACGGAAGAGGCACCAAGTATGGACCGGACGGCAAGGGCGACAACAAGAAGAAGAGGGATAGAAAGAAGAAGAACGCCGATGGAGAATCCAGATGACCAGCCCGCCCGGGACCGACCGCGCCTCCGCCACCGCAGCGCGACAACACACGATGAAACGTCTTGCCATCACTCTCCTCACCGCCCTGCTGCTCACGCCGCTGGTCGTACCGCACGCCGCAGCCGTCTCTGCCGGAGTGCGAGATGTCCAATCCCTGGACGGGATATGGCAAATCGTCTTTGATCGGACCAATGAAGGCGGCGCGAAGCAATGGGTTCGCGAGAGGAGTTTCCCGCGAGAACAGCAACGGGAAATCGCGGTGCCCAGTTGCTGGGAGGAAATCGAGAAAGACTACGAAGGGGTTGCCTATTACCGGCGCACGTTCAAGGTGCCGAACAACTGGCAGGGCAAGGTGGTCCGGTTGCAGTTTGACGCCGTGAACTTCCGGGCGGAAGTCTGGCTGAACGACACGGCGGTGGGCGTGCACGAAGGCGGGTTCACACCGTTCGAGTTCCAGGTGGACGACCGGCTGAAGTTCGACGGGGAAAATACCCTGATCCTCCGCGTGGTGGGGCCAATTCTGTTGCAGGACAAGCGAGTGGACGGCATGGGGCCGATGGAGACACCGCAATGGCGCGGCGCGATTACCGGCGGCATCTGGCAGCCGGTCAGGCTGATCGCAACAGGCGATGTCTACGTGAAAGACGCCTTCATCGCAACGAGACTCTCCGACAACACCGCCACGGTCCACATGGAACTGGAGCACGGAGGAGAGAGCGCTGTCCTCGCCCAGGTTGAGATGACGATTCGCTCGGGTGATCGGGGGGTCGCTCACACCAGCAAAGAGTTGACGCTGAAGCCCGGCTCGAACCGACATGACTGGCACCTGAAGATTCCCGATGCGACATACTGGTCACCGGACAATCCCCACCTGTACCGTGCCGAGGTGAGTGTGACGTGCGGCGCATCGGTTTCGGACCGATGGAGTGCGCGGTTCGGGATGCGTGAGTTCACCATTCATGACAACCGGTTCTATCTGAATGGCAAGCCCTTGTATCTGAAGGCGACCTTTTTTGAGGGGCTGTACCCGGTGAAGTTGGCGTATCCCGACAGTCGCGAAATGGCCGTCCGCGAGATTCGCTTGGCGAAAGAGGCGGGATTCAACCTGATCCGTCCGTGGCGCAAACCGCCGCCGCCGATGTGGCTGGACCTTGCCGACGAGATGGGTGTGATGACCGTGGGCTCCCTGGCCATTGAATGCATGGATCTTCCGGTGGAATCAGCGAATCTTTCGCGGTGGGTCGAGCACGAGGTACGCGAAAGCATCCTGCGCGACCGGAATCGCACCTGTGTGGTGCAGTGGGAACTGTTCAACGAACTGAAAAGGCCGGTGCTGAAACGGATGCTGCACCCGATGTCGATGCTCGCCCGCCAGCTCGATCCGACCCGCCTGATCCTCGACGAATCGGGTGGCTGGGCGCAGGGCGCGCACATGTATCTGCCCTACGAATCGGAACCCACCAAGTTCAATGACATCCACGACTACCCCGGCCCGCAGATCCACGACGAGGTTTACACCAAGCTCCTGCTGACCGGCTCCAAGACCCATGAAGAGATGAAGAAGATGGGACTGGGGGGCAGATTGCCGGGTAAAAATGTGCTGCCGGGGCTGATGTCCTTTTTCTCTGAGTTGGGCTACGGCAGCCTGCCGGACCTGGTGGACAACAACCGGCAGTTTGCCGAGACCGGCAATCCCCTCGTGCCGCCCACCGTTTACCATCGCCGCCTCGCCGATGGACACCGGCAAGCGTTGAAGGAAAGCGGCTTTGACAAAATCTATCCCGACCTCAAGCAGTTCTGCCTCGACCAGCAGCAGATCCACGGTGCCGCCAACAAACGCATGATCGAGGCGGTGCGCTGCAATCCCAACGTGAAAGGCTACTGCATTCACGCCTTGACCGATGGCGACTGGATCATCGGCGCGGGGTTGTACGCGTACGAAGCGACGAGAGCCGCGAGCCAGCCGCGCATCCTTTCGATCCGCGTCCGTCCGCGCAACGTGTATGCCGAGCGCGGCGCGCAGCTCGAGATTACCGGTGTGAATGAGACGGATGCGATCCCAGGGGACCTGAAGATCCAGGTGACTGCCGCTGACGGCAGAATCGTTTTCACGAAGACCATCAAAGCCCATCTCGGTTCGGGCATCACGCAACTTCTCAGCGAGGCGCTCGATACCCGGGCGCTCCAGGGGACGCATACGATCAAGGCCGAGATCACCGCTGACGAGGGTTCACGGATCACCGAAAACACGTACCGCTTCGACGTCTTCACGGCCGGGCAACGGGCCGTTCCCCACCAGCCCATCGCCGCGTTCGACCCCAGCAATTCGTTGAAACCCTTCCTCAGGAAATCGGGCGTCCAGTTCGTCGAGTTTGCCGACGGAATGGACCGTTCACTTCCCGTGTTCCTTTCGCGCACCGTGGCGCAGTCGCCGGAACAGCGCAAAGCCTTCCAAGCGATCGCGGCGTTCATCAGGGACGGCGGCACGGGCGTGTACTTGCAGGGCGGTGGAGCGAACGTCCCGTGGGGCAAAGGCGGCCAGGCATCGAATCTCCTGCCTGTACCGGCGCGGACAAAACAGGCCGTCGGCACGTGGACGGGCGTGCCGCACCTGATCAAAGATCATCCCATTTTCGCGGGACTGCCGGTCAACTGCATGATGGGCGCGGTTTACGAAAA
>JALORE010000325.1 GCA_025459125.1 Planctomycetota bacterium
GTAATGGTCCCGGTTGAGAATCCGTTCCGCGCGCTGAATGTCGAGCAGGTCCTCGGTCTGCACGGACCAGGGCAGTTCGCACACCCAGTCCAGGTACGTCCGGATGACGCTGTACTCCGGCGAGGCCGGCGGGATCTTGTTCAGCCGGTCCAACTCGCGCAGCGCCTCTTGCTCCACCGACCTGGGCATCCGCGCCTTGACGATGTTCTGCTGGATCTCCTTGAGTTCCTCGCCCCGTACATCCTGCTGGCCCAGCTCCGTTTGGATGGCCTTGAGCTGCTCCTGCAGGAAGTACTCGCGCTGGGTCTTGTCGATGGAATCCCGCACCCGGCCCTGGATCTTGTGGCTGAGCTCCAGGACCTCGAGTTGGTGGGCCAGGACGACAGAGATCCTCTGGAGCCGCCGGACCGGGTCGAGCTCCTCCAGCAGATCCTGCTTCTGCGAGATCTCCATGCTCAGGTTCGCCGCCAGGAAATCGGCGAGCGAAGCGGGGTCCTCGATGTTCTCCAGCAGCACCGAGGCTTCTTCCGGAATATTCGGGCTCAGCGCGATCATGCGGTTGGCGCTGTGCCGGACGCTGACCACCAGCGCCTGGATCTGCTTGCTCATTCTCGTCGGGCGATTGTGCAGCAGCTTGACTCTGGCCTTGAGGTAGGGCCGGGTCGCGACGTGGGTGACGATCCGGAACCGGGCGATGCCGTGCACGACGATGTTGATGGACCCCTGGGGCATCTTGATCGTCTTGAGCACGGAGGCGGTCGTACCGACGGCATACAGGTCGCCAAAGCCCGGTCGGTCCGTATCCGGATTTCGCTGTGTGAGCAGCCCGATCACAGTCTCATTGGGCTCGGTGTCCTTGAGCAGAGCCTTGCTGCGCTCCCGTCCCACGGCCAGGTGTGTGACCGTGCCCGGGTAAACGACGGTATTGCGAACGGGCAGGATGCCCAGCACGTCGGGCACCGTCAGATCGAGATCGCTGTCCCGAAACGGCTCCTCGTCCTCATCCAAATAGGTTTCGATATCGTCGGTTTCATCCGGTCGCATCTCGTCCCCCCACGCGGCGCCGCTGGGCACTCGTAGATTGTCAAAGTAGCTTGCCATGTACCTTTCGATTGAGCCTCCCGTATCGTCTGGATTATACTTGATCCCATACGCGACACAGCAGAATTTGGTCGAATTTTCGCGGAAAGATTGTCCGGCCGCGGGATGGCGGTTCGTCCTTGCTGGTGAAACCGGAATCAGGAGTTTTCGGTGGATACCGAATCGGAGAAGACGCTGGTAGTCTTGTGCTGGGGCGGTGACCGGGGGGCGTACGCCGAACTGGTCAAGGTCCATGCCGGCCGCGTCTTCGCCATCTGTTTCGGTATGCTCGGCAACCGCCATGACGCGGAGGACATGGCGCAACAGGCGTTTCTGAAAGGCTTTATGCAAATCCAGGGCATTCGAGACTCGGGTCGGTTCGGGCCGTGGATCGCGCGGATCGCCCGGAACCTGTGCATCGATGCGATCCGGCAGCGCAAGCATCAACGGGTTCCGACGCCCGAAGCCGAGGCTGCCGCGCCGGCGGAAACCTGGGAGTATGGCGGGCTGGAAGCGGCGCTCGCCAAGCTCCACAGCGACTATCGTGTGCCGTTGCTACTGTTCTACTTCGACGGCCGCAGCACGCGCACCATTGCGGAGACGCTGGGGACGACGCAGGCAGCCGTGCAGGCACGATTGAGCCGGGGCCGCAAGCAACTGCGCCGGCTCCTGCAGGCGGAAGGAGACGAATGATGCGGCCTTCATGCCAACAGATGCAGGAACAGCTTCTGGACATGGTGGGCAGCTCCCTGCCTCTGGAGGAGATGGGGGCGTTGCGGGAGCACGTGGATTCTTGTCCGGCCTGCCGGGCCTACTGGGCCGCCCTGCGGGCCGACGATGCGCGGCTGCGCGACTGTGTCGGGGCCCTGCAGCCGGCGGTGGCTCGGATCGAAGACGGCGTTCTGCGGCAACTGGCCTATCTTGAGCCCCTGCCGCGCTCCCGCCCGGCGGTCCTGCGGCTGCCGTTCTTGCGCCGGCGTCCGACCGGGATGACCGTGGCGGCGGTTCTGGCTCTGGGTCTGCTCCTGCTGTTCGGCCGGGGGCGGACCACGCTGTACGACCAGGTCATGGGAACCCTCGAGGAGGTCCGGACGCTGCACGTGGTCGATGCGACCCTGCGGGACGGCCGCTGGCAGAAAGGCGCGGAAGTCTGGTACGACCACAACGCGGGCGTGGCCGCGACCATCTGGCGCGGCGGCCAGGTGACTTTCCAGCGGATCGATAACGGCGAGCACGTCTGGATGTACGCTGCCGGCAGCGATCTGGGCCGGCGCAGCCGCAGCGTCGGGGCGCTGCGGGTCGTGGCCGACCTCCTGCAGACTGGCATGTTCACCCGGGACAGCATCCGTGTGCCCGACGAAGACAGGCTGGTGGGGGGGGGGCGGTGGCAGGCGTACCTGGCGGCCAACGGAACCGACACGATACGCTTCGTCGCCTGGCTCGATGGCGACAGGCGGGTCCGGGCCTGGGAAAAGCGGCGGCTGTCCCGGGAAGACCTCTGGGAAACCTACCGGATGGGCACGGTCGAATACGACGGCAAGCTGGACCCGGCGCTCTTCAAGCCGGACTTCGGGCCGGGTGTCAAGATCGTGGAAGTCGAAACGCTCCTGGATGAGCTGTTCGGCCTGGACCAGGCCCTCGTCACGAAAGAGGTGCTGGGTTTCATTTTCGCGGTCCACGAGGTCCGACGCTGCGAAGGCAACATGCCCTACGTCGTCTGCTCCCTGCGTCCCACGGAGGAGACGAAACGGCAGATCGCGTACCAGGGCCCGTCCGCGTGGAACTATGGCAGCTTCAGCCTGGGCGCTTCCTGGCACCAGGCCGATGCGAACGGGAGTCCCGAGCGGTACTACCAGGTGCTGCGGCTGGGACATATCTACCACGAGGGCCTGGAGGTGCAGTCCGCGTTTCTGGTGCCCATGGGCTCCTGGCCGGAGCAGGTCACCGACTGTGAGTTGGAGGTCTACGTCAGCACGAACAACGAAGCCTGGCGCCGCAAACGCACGGTGCAGGGGTGGGAGAGCGAAGGCAATTTCAAAGCGCTGGCCGTGGTTCCTTTGCCCGAGGCCGAGTCTACGCCGGTGCAGGTCGTGTCGGATGTCTATACGCTCGCCCGCCGGGTGGAGCCGTTTGTGGCGTTCAACCGGCTGGTAACGAAGCCCGTGCCCTTCACGGATGAAGAGATGGAAGACTATATCCGGGCGCATCCGGACAGCGACGAGACGCGGGACTACCGGGCCGGCGACACCGCCCGGCGGCTCGCGCGGGGCAGCTCGAAGGGTGTCGGTCAGATCGGCCGGGAGGACTGGATGGAGGACCGGCTCCAGTGGCTGACCGGCATCGTCAACCAGCGCAACTGAACAGTGCCAACGCCACGTCGCAAGAGATCTTGGGTGGCGTCGGCAAGCGAAGTCTTCGGAGCTTGGCGATGGCGGCTTCCCCGTGCGCAGGACCATCGCCAAGGCCTTCGGCCTTGACGATGCCACCCACGCCCGCGGATTACTGTGGGCCTCTCACCCACCCTCTGAGGCGAAGCTGCTGGGTACTGAACCAGAGGTTCCTCTCACTCGCTGCCCAGGTCCTTCGCTATGCTCAGAGGATGGGGAAAAGGGGACATTCTACTTTTTCAGTCAGCCCCGACAGCGAAAAGGATGAAAAAGTAGAATGTCCCCTCTTCCTCTTCCCTTTTCCTCTTCGCTCGGGACGGGAGCCCCGCTTAGCCTTGGAGCGGATCGTTGTAAGAAGAGGACAAACGGCCCGGGCTGGGCCGTTTGCCCTGGCATGTCCTGGCGGCGGGTTTCCGCGCCGCGCTACTTGATTCCCGCGTGATAGCTCTGAAGCGAGCGGACCGGCGCGGTGCCGTTGCGGGCTTCCGCAATCCCCTTGACCGCTGCGGCGGCGGCCGCCGTCGTCGTGATATAGGGCAACTTGTACTTGATCGCCGCCTTGCGGATATACGAGTCGTCGTGACTGCTCTGGGGGCCCGCCGGTGTATTGATAACGAGCTGGATCTCGCCGTTCTTGATCGCGTCCACGATGTTGGGCCGGCCCTCGTGCATCTTCAGGATCGTCTCCGCCGCGACACCGGCGGCGCCGAAGTACTTGCAGGTGCCCTCGGTCGCCTTGATCCGGAACCCGAGTCGCTGGAATTCCCGGGCCGCCTTCAACGCGTCTTTCTTGTCCAGATCGGTCACGGTGATCAGGACGGTGCCCTGCAGCGGCAGTTCCTGCTTGGCCGCCTGCTGGGATTTGTAGAAGGCCAGGCCGAAGGAGTTCGCCATGCCCAGGACTTCACCCGTCGAGCGCATCTCGGGCCCGAGCAGCGGGTCCACTTCCGGGAACATGTTGAACGGGAAAACGGCTTCCTTGACGCCGAAGTGGGGGATCTTCCGTTGCTTGATGCCCAACTGGGACAGCTTCTTGCCCAACATGCACTGCACCGCCAGCCGGGCCATCTGGATGTTGCAGACCTTCGAGACCAGCGGCACCGTCCGCGAGGCGCGCGGGTTGGCTTCGAGAATGTAGACCACGTCGTTGCAGATGGCGTACTGGATGTTCATCAGGCCGACGACGTTCAACTCCACTGCAATCCGGCGGGTGTACTCGCAGATCGTCTCGACATGCTTCTTGGGCAGGCTGACCGGCGGAATGACGCAGGCCGAGTCGCCGGAGTGGATGCCCGCCAGCTCGATGTGCTCCATCACCGCGGGCACGAAGACGTCGGTGCCGTCCGAGATGGCATCCGCTTCGGTCTCGATCGCGTTTTCGAGGAACTTGTCGATCAGGATCGGCCGCTCCGGCGTCACCTCGACCGCCCGCGCCACGTAATGGCGCAGCATCTCCTCATTGTGGACGCACTCCATGGCACGGCCCCCCAGGACATAGGAGGGACGGACCATCAGCGGATAGCCGATCCGCTTCGCGATTTCCAGGGCCTCCTCCGGGCTGCCCGCCATGCCGGACTCCGGCTGTGGAATCCCGAGCTTCCTGATCGCCACCCGGAAGCGGTCGCGGTCCTCGGCCAGGTCGATCGCCTCCGGCGAGGTTCCGATGATCTTGACCCCCGCGCGGGCCAGGTCGCTGGCGAGGTTCAGGGGCGTCTGGCCGCCGAACTGGACGATCACGCCGTCGGGTTTCTCCTTCTCGTAGATGCTCAGCACGTCCTCGACCGTCAACGGCTCGAAATACAGCTTGTCGGAGGTGTCGTAGTCCGTCGAGACCGTCTCGGGGTTGCAGTTGATCATGATCGACTCGTAGCCTTCGTCGCGGAGCGTGAAGGCCGCGTGCACGCAGCAGTAGTCGAACTCGATGCCCTGGCCGATGCGGTTGGGCCCGCCGCCGAGGACGAGGATCTTGCGTTTTTTGCTGGCGCCGACCTTGTCGGGGGCGTTGTAGGTGGAATAGTAGTACGCCGCGTTCTCCACCCCGCTGACCGGTACGGCGTCCCACGCTTCGACCAGGCCCAGGCTGATCCGACGCTGGCGGATGTCGCTCTCCGGAACGCCCAGCAGCTTGGCCAGGTACTTGTCGGCGAACCCGTCCTTTTTCGCCTGCACGAACAGCTTGTCGGGCAGCTTCTTCCCTTGGTACTTGCGCATCTCCTCTTCGAGCGCGACCAGTTCCGCCATCTGCTCGATGAACCAGCGCTTGATCCGCGTCTTCTCGTACAGGGTCTGGACGTTGGCGCCCTTGCGCAGGGCCTCGTACATGATGAACTGGCGCTCGCTGGTCGGATAGGTCAGCAGGCCCAAGAGCTGCTCCAGCGACAGCTGGTTGAAGTTCTTCGCAAAGCCCAGGCCGTGCCGTCCGATCTCCAGCGAGCGGATCGACTTCTGGAAGGCTTCCTTGTAGTTCTTGCCGATGCTCATGACCTCGCCGACCGCGCGCATCTGCGTGCCGAGCTTGTCTTCGACGCCCTTGAATTTCTCGAAAGCCCAGCGCGAGAATTTGACCACGACGTAGTCCCCCGAAGGTGTGTACTTCTCCAGGGTCCCGCTGCGCCAGTAGGGGATCTCATCCAGCGTCAGGCCGGCGGCCAGCAGGGAGGACACGAACGCGATGGGGAAACCCGTCGCCTTCGAGGCCAGCGCGGAGGAGCGGGACGTCCGCGGATTGATCTCGATGACGACCACGCGTCCGCTGTCGGGGTCGTGGGCGAACTGGATATTGGTGCCGCCGATGACCTCGATGGCGTCGACAATGTCATACGAGTATTTCTGCAACTGCGCCTGCAGCTTCGAGTCGATCGTCAGCATGGGGGCGGTGCAGTAGGAATCGCCGGTGTGAACGCCCATGGGATCGACGTTCTCGATGAAGCACACCGTGATCTTCTGGCCCTTGGCGTCGCGGACGACCTCCAGCTCGAGCTCTTCCCAGCCGAGCACCGACTCTTCGACGAGGATCTGCCCCACGAGACTGGCCGACAGTCCCCGGCTGGCGATCGTGCGCAGCTCCTCGATGTTGAAGACGGCGCCGCCGCCGGTGCCGCCCAGGGTGTAGGCGGGACGAATGATCACGGGGTAGCCGAGCTTCTCCGCAATCTTCTCCGCCTCTTCCACGCTGTAGGCGATCTCGCTGCGCGGCATGTCGATGCCCAGGCTCTGCATCGTGTTCTTGAATTCCTGCCGGTCCTCGCCCCGCTTGATGGCGTCGATGTTGACGCCGATGACCCGAACGCCGTACTTCTCCAGCACGCCCGCGGCGGCGAGCTCCGAGGCGAGGTTCAGCCCGGTCTGGCCGCCCAGGTTCGGCAGCAAGGCATCCGGACGCTCGACCTTGATGATCTCCGTCACCGCCGCGAGTGTCAGCGGCTCGATGTACGTCGCATCGGCCATCCCCGGATCGGTCATGATCGTGGCGGGATTGGAGTTGACCAGCACGATCTGATAACCGAGTCGGCGCAGCGCTTTGCAGGCTTGCGTGCCGGAATAGTCGAACTCGCAGGCCTGGCCGATGACGATCGGGCCGGACCCGATGATCATGACCTTCTTGATGTCGGTACGTTTTGACATTGGGCGTTCTCCTATGGCGTCTTGGAAGCCTTCGCCGACGTTTAGCGGAACGTCATCGGGTGCTCTCCGGTGCGAGGCATCGCGCCGGGCCCCCGCGGAAGGCTGCTTGGGTCTCCAACAGGTTCGCGGGATTTAACCAGATCGCGGGCGCTTTGTCAAATACTACGATCCCCCGCGCCAGGTGCAATCGAATTGGAAAAGGGGACATTCTACTTTTCAGTCAGCCATGTCCCCTTTTCTCCCGGGTCGCGGCGTCGAGGCCTCGTCAGTGTACAGGAAAGACCCGTGGGACCGGCTTGTCCGCCGGTTGGGGCTGGGCCGCAGGCTCCGGAGGGGCGGATGGTTCGCTCTTCGGCTTTGGCGCCGGCGCCGCAGAACTGCCCGGTCGCGAGCCTGGCTCGGCGGCGGGCCTGGGCTGGGACATG
>JALORE010000326.1 GCA_025459125.1 Planctomycetota bacterium
TATCAACGTGCCTTGTGACCTCCTTTACATCGGGATGATCTGCCTTAGCATGCGATACGCAGTATGCAACGGGGTTGATGTCTGAGCCGATGGCATTCCGGCCCAAGAGCAACGACTCGAGAACGGTGGTTCCTCGCCCGCAAAATGGATCGAGAATCCAGTCCGACTCGTCTGAGTACTGCTTCACATGCTCTCTGACAAAGCTTTCGGGAAACATCGCGAAATATGGACAAATTGCGTGGAGAGGGAGCCTCTTCAGTGTCATGAAGCGATCCTCTCCAGCACGCCTTCGCACCAACGCACGCTATCTTCGTGTGTGACATTCCGAAACTCGTGGCTGGGCGCCCAGAATGCAATGCGACACCTGTCAAAGAAGAGTTTCGCGGATACCGCCCGATCCGAGAACACATCAGGAGAGAGTCGGTGGGGAATGAAGAACGTCTTCACGATGGGACTCTTGTACCCTCCGAGCCACTGCGAGCAGAAGTCATCTGGCTGCAGCTCAGTGATCTTCTCACCCCAGTCCGCGCCGGATGCGCAGTGGCCGAAGAGAATAAGTTTCCCAATTTGCTGGTCTGGAAAGTGCCGCCAGGCTATCAAATCAAGCCCGCCATCCTTCCGCCCCAGAGTCTTCTCTGTAGAGGGCGTCCACTCTTTCACCTTTCCACAAATAACCGTCAATGCGTCGCGAAAGCCCCGTGGGAGTTCTCTACGCGGAAAGCCGAAACGGAGCACATCGCCCCCAATATACTTTTGTGCCGCAATGCACGAGAGTTGCTCGAACATCAGTTCATGACGGACCCCTGGGATTCGCTTCTTCTTGTCATCGCAATAAGAGAGGAGCAGACAGAAGACATACGAGGTGTAATCTCGCCAATCGCCTCGCGTCTGAAGAAGAGTGCCTGAAAACGTGAAGGGATAGCTGTCGCGCGCTGCGTCGACTCGTCGGTTTAGCTCTGACATTGTGCCGTTGAGGACGCCGTCAAGGTTCTCCACACTCAGGCTGTTCAACACACGTTGGAGGTCACCATAGCTGGCATTCGTATCGGTGGCTGTTAGCGCCAGTAGTTCAAGCCAGTCCGCCAGCGCGATCGGGTCCGCAATGTCAGATGGCAGAGGTACGCTTCTCGCCATGGCTCAGCCCCTGGCCTTCTTGCGCATTTCCTCTGAGATGCTGTTGGCAAGATCAAGGATACCTTCCATGACCTTGAGCATCTCCTTTTCCCCCTTATATCCTGTGGTCACCGTGGCCTTTGCCTCCTGCAATGAGTCCTTTGCTTTCACCAGCGCCTCTTGGAAACGACGGTCGTCGCCCAAACTAATCGCGTATGCCCGCTGAAGACTGATACCCGATCGTAAGGCATAGAGGGCCTGCTTGTGACCAATGACGCGCCGCAGGTAGTTCAGATACGGGTTCTGTGTTTCTACGACGGGTGGCCTCTTGTCGGCCTTGCTTCCGAACAACCAGACCATGAGCTCCTCAAGCTCTGGCAGATGCGACTTCGGCACTGGGTCATCCTTGAGAAACCGTTGAGCGTCAATGCCTAAGAAGTCTTGAAACTCCTTCTGGTCGGCTGCCGTGTAGAGATGGGAGAAATGGAATCTGTTGGCTACACGGTCCTCCCTCTTGAAATCGGTGGTCTTCTCAGCTTGCTCCAGCAAGACGTAGCCACGGTAGATTCTCACCACCGTGCTATGTTGATCGCCGATTCGCTTCGCAATTTCATCCAGAGGAATCCCATATTCCCGCTTAACTTGCGCCACATACGCAGCCTTGCTGAAGGAGTCCCATTCCATCGGGCCGTTTACATGACGGAAGCCAAAGAACTCCCAGAGAGACTTCTTGTCGGGGTAGACGGAGACAGGCAATTCATCCAACGCCTTGCGCTGCTTCGCACTGATTTGCGGCAAGTCGGTTGCTTTGACAGCTTGGCGCAAATCAGGATCTCGCAGTAGCTTCACAGCAGCAAGCCGCCGGTTACCCTCAACCACGATGAACTTGCCCTTCTGCTCCGGCTTCTTGGCGTCACCGGGAACAACGAAGAGCGGCTCTTCCTTGAAGTACCCATTAGCGGCAATGGACAGGGCCACCTCACTCACGGCCATTTCATCCCACAGCATCCGCACGAGTTTGTCCTGTGACCTAGCTCCTCCTATGGCGCTAAGCCGGGGATTCTGGCCATCCAGCAGAAGACGATCAACATCAAAGAACTGGATCTCCAACTCTCTC
The DNA here is from genome assembly GCA_025459125.1 of Planctomycetota bacterium. Taxonomy (GTDB): domain Bacteria; phylum Planctomycetota; class Phycisphaerae; order Sedimentisphaerales; family Anaerobacaceae; genus PLanc-01. The sequence continues at coordinate 2,231 of JALORE010000326.1, forward strand.
TGCTCTTGCAGTCGTGGCATCGGAGTCTCCTTCCTGCTACCCGTCCCAATCCCTCACGCGACCTCCCCTTCCTGGATTTGCCCGTCGTCCAACCGCCTTTCGAGTGTGCCTCCTTTTAGCTCACGCGGAACCTCTGGCACGGATTCCAAAACCGCAAGCATTATGTCGACGCATCCGGCGGAAGGCAAGATGTAGGTGACCAGATGGCAAAAAGGCCCGGCGAGGCCGGGCCTTTGACAAAGCGATACCTATAGATGGACTGTCGCTACAGTCCGGCGGCCTTCCGCAGGGCGTCGACCATGTCGGTCTTCTCCCAAGTGAAGTCGGGGAGGTTGCGGCCGAAGTGACCGCCGTAGGAGGTCTGGGCAAAGATCGGCCGCCGCAGGTTCAGGTGCTCGATCATGCCCTTCGGCGTCAGCGGGAACAGCTTGCAGACGATCTCGCTGATCTTCGTCTCGCTGATCTTGGCTGTGCCCATGGTATTCACCAGGACCGACAACGGCTGAGCCACGCCGATCGCGTAGGACACCTGGATTTCGCAGCAATCGGCCAGGCCCGCGGCGACGACGTTCTTGGCGACGTACCGGGCCATGTAGCAGGCGGTGCGGTCCACCTTGGTCGGGTCCTTGCCGCTGAAGCAGCCGCCGCCGTGACGGCCCCAGCCACCGTAGGTATCCACGATGATCTTGCGGCCGGTCAGGCCGCAATCCGCCTTGGGCCCGCCCAGCTCGAAGCAGCCGGTCGCGTTGACGTGGTATTTCGTATTCTTGTCGAGCAGCCGAGCGGGCATCACGGGTTTGACCACCTGCTCGATGATCTGGTTGCGCAAATCGCGGTACTTGATGCCCGGGTCATGCTGGGCCGCAATCAAGACGGTGTGAATCCGCTGGGGCTTGCCATCCACGTACTCGACGGTCACCTGGCTCTTGCCGTCGGGCCGCAGCCAGGGGAGCTTGCGGGTCTGCCGCATCTTCTCGAGCCGGGTGGTCAGCTTGTGGGCCAGCAGGATCGGCATCGGCATCAACTCCGGCGTCTCCCGGCAGGCGTAGCCGAACATCAGGCCCTGGTCGCCGGCGCCCATTTCCTTGTGCAGGCCCTCGCCTTCCGTGACGCCCTGGGAGATGTGCGGGCTTTGCTTGGAGACCGCCACCAGCACGGCACAGTTGTCGTAGTGGAAACCCAGCTCCGGATCGTCATAGCCGATGTCCTTGATCGTCTGCCGCACGACCTCGGCGATGTTGACGCTGGCTTTCGACGTAATCTCGCCGGCCACGACCACCATGTCGCACTTGACCAGCGTCTCGCACGCCACGCGGCTGAGCGGATCCTGGGCCAGCATCGCATCGAGGATGGAATCCGAGATCCGGTCCGCCACCTTGTCGGGGTGGCCCGTCGTCACCGACTCGCTGGTAAACAGATAACTGCGCATGTCGCAGTTGGCATTCACAACGTTTCTCTTTTGTGTCATCGCCTGCGATCCTTAATGAAAAGCCGTGAAATCGTCCCCCGTCGCCCCAGATGACCCATATCCAACCATCCACCCTGGTACCGTCAGGGCCCTGCAGTGCGACACTGCCAAAGCCCCACATAATAGGCCGAAAGACCCTGCCGTCAACGAAAAAATCACGGGTTGCGGCCGCGGGACCTTCGTAAGACGTTTCACCCGCGATTTTCCCCTGGGAAAACTGCATCGTTCCTGCCGCAGGACCGTCAAGATTAGGTATGGGACGTTGACAGCCGCCGTGGGTTCTTGATTTCGCAGAGTCACGCGGCCCCTTTTCACTTGACAGAAAGACCGCCATCCGTTAAATTGGATAAAATAGCCCGGCCTCATTGAAAGGGATGCTGACGAAATGAGTGTACAACGCGCGCTTTCTGCCATCCTCGCCGGTGGTCTGGTTTTGACGTGGTCGGTGATCGCCAGCGCCCAGGTGGATGGCCGCCGAATCGAGGAGGTGGTCAAGAAGAGCGTCTTGACCCAGGAGGACTTTGAAATCATCGACGCGTTCGTCATGGACGCCGTCGGTCGTCTGGTCCGAACCACCGATTTCACCGAGGTCGCGAAGACCCGGGCCGTCATCCTCAGCCGCCAGATTCCCCAGCCTCAGTATGCCCAGCGGTTCTCCGACGCGACCCATCGGGAGATCGGCAAGGGCTTTGAGTACGCCACCAACGAGATTTCCGATCCCGACCGGCGTTTCCGGGTCTTCACAAACCTGCTGATCCTCGCGAGCGAGTTGAGCGACCTGCGGCTCGTCGACATCGGCCTGGGCATGATCCCGCACGAGAATACGACAGTCCGATATTGGTCGGTCCGGGTGGCCACCAATCCCCGTATCTGGGACAAGGCGGGCCAGGATCAGGCGCCGTTGGCCGCCAAGATCCTGGAGGCCTGCACCCAGGTTGCCGAGACCAGCAGCCCCGAGACGTTGTATCTGATGGCCCAGTTTGCCGGCCGGTCCGACACGGTTCCGGCTCAGAACCTGCTCGTCCGCCTGGCGGACGTCCGGATCAAGCAGTATGCCGGCTGGACCGTCAAGTACGAGCTGGCGGACACCGGAATCCTGAAACTGCTCGCCGCCAAGATCGTCTCCGGCGGCACGGGTGGCCAGCAGATGGCCAAGCAGTTTGCCCAGCTTTACTCGTACGCCTTCCAGCGGTACATCCGCGGCGTGAGAGAGGGCGGCTTCAAGGACCTCTCGGGAGGCCGTCTGGCGTCGGTGTTGATCGAGGGCGAACAACAGTGCCTCAGCAAGATGCTCGGGGGACCGCAGACAGCGGTCACGCGCGCGGTGGAAGCCGGAGATGCGAACGCGTTGCAGGCGGAGCACGACCGGCTCCTGGGCGGGCCCAATCAGGCCGGCGCCCTGCCCGCGCGGTTCAATTTCACCTACGGCTCGGGGTCCGAGCAGCGTCCAACGCCCCTGCCGCTGCCGGAGCCGCCCGGCAGACCCGCAGCCGAGACGCAACCGCCGGCCAAGCCCTAGGGCCATCGGGTCCGGGAAGCTCTCATCCGGCGGACCTGCCGCCGGTCGACGATGTGGGGGAAATGACACAATGAAGATTCGGACCGCGCTGTCCGCAGCCATGCTGCTCCTGGTGGCCGGGTGCTCCAGTCCCGCGTTTTATTGGTACCATCCCGATCGACCTCTCGCAGAGGCCGAGGCCGATTATCACGAATGCCAGGACGTGGCACGTCAAAAGGCAACGGACATGCTGGGTAGCCAGCACGACGACCGTTTGGGACCGCCGGCGGACCAGGAGGGTCCGGGCGCGCGGCACGACCGGGATCGGTCTCCCGGCGAGGCACGCGAGGTCCGGCGGGCCTGGCGTGAGCGGTACGAGCAGAGTGTTCTGGCCGATGGTATGAGGGAAAGGGGCTATTTGAGGCTCCGGCCCCAGCTCGTCCCGCGTGACGTACGCACCAAGAAGCTCCCCCACGGCGCCGTCGCGGGACAGTGATCGCGCGTTCAGCCCCACCCAGAGGCAGCAAACCCTGTCCAGGCCGGGCAAGCTACGGCTGCTGTGGCAAACCTGTGCGGCCGGTCCACGCGCGCAGGGTTTCTACCAGCTTGGGATCGACCTTGCCGCCGGAAGCCTGGTACTTCTCCACATCGGCCAGGGCCTCGCTGAAGCGACGCAGGCAGCTGTATGCCAGGGCACGATTATGGTAAATCCCCATCTGGTTTGCGTCGAGCGCGAGCACCTTCGTGTAGTCTTCCACCGCTCGACCATACAGGCGCTGGGCCAGATAGGCGTTGCCCCGGTTGATGTAGGCCATGACGAAGGCTGGGTCAAGCCGGAGCGCATCGTTGTAGTCCCGAATCGCCTCATCGTACTTGTGCAATCGGCTGTAACTGTAGCCGCGACTGCACAGCGAGCTTTTCTCCAGACCACGGTGGCTGGTTTGCTCCCAGGGTGTGTTCGCCGGTCTACGGCTCAATTCGATGGCTTTGTCGAAATCTTCGATGGACCGCGCGTACTCACCGAGGCTCCCGTAGCCGATGCCGCGGGTGAGGTAGGCCCAGCCCGTATTCGGGTCCAAATGAATCGCGCGGGCGGCATCGTCAACAGCCCGATGGTATTGTCCCGCCTCACGATAGATGTCGGCGCGCATCTCGTACATCGCCGCGTTCTGGGGCTCCAACTCGACGGCACGCGTGGCGTCCGCCACGGCCTGATCTATCTGCCCTATTCTCTGGTATGTCCTGGCCCGGCCCCACCAGACGAACGTGTTGCAGGGATCGCGGTCTACCACGGCGGTGAAGTCCTTGAGTGCGTCCTGGTAGCGTCCCAGGTGGAACGACGCGTGGCCCCGCGTGCCCAGAGCGTGAAGGCAGGCAGGGTCCAGTTCGAGGGCTTTGGAACAGTCCTGAATGCTTGCCTCGTACTCCTCGAATTGCATCCTGATACTACCGCGTTCCCACCAGAACCAGGGATTGCCCGGATCGAGTTCAATGGCCTTCGTGTAATGGTCCATCGCCTGGCGAGAATCGCCCAGTCGCGTGAAGGCCCCCGCGATGCCCGCGTACAACCGGGCCGGATCCCGTGTGAGGGGAATGGCCCGGCGATACGCCTCGATGGCCCGTCGGTACTCGCGTGCCGCAAGGTAGACCTCGGCCAGGCTTCCCCAAATGGTTGGATTGTGACCGTCGAGGCGAACCGCTTGCTCCAGATCCGCTATGCCTGGCTCGACCGCCCCCGTCCGTCCGCGCGCCAGGCCGCGATTCGCGAAAGCGACCGAGCACACGGCGTCCAACCGAAGAGCATGGTTGCAGTCTTCGATGGCCTTCTCGTACTGCCGCAGGGACAGGTACGCCCCGGCCCGATCGGCATAGGCGTTGGCATGATTTGGATCGAGTCGGATCGTGGTCGCATAGTCCTTCAGAGCCGCTGGGTAGTCCTGCATGTCACTGTAGGCATTGGCCCGGATGTGATAGGCCTCCTCCTGCCCGGGCCAGATTCCCGTCACGTGCGTGCAGTCGCGAATCGCCTCGGCACAATTCCCCAGTCCGAGTCGGCACCGGGCCC
>JALORE010000327.1 GCA_025459125.1 Planctomycetota bacterium
CTAATCCCCTTTCCAAAAAGGTTCCTAAGTCACTGTAAACAAAGGAGTAGCGTGGCGCCAGAAAAAAAACTCACACACCATCGGATACGGTCGTGCCGGGCGAACCGGGAATGCTGCATCGGGAAAGGGCTTGACAACCAGGGGGGCAACGACGGTATAGTAGAAGCAGGTGGGGACGTGTCCCCGCAGGTGGACCCGCCCGACAACTACATGAGGAAGGAGGAGTTCTATGTTCATGCCCATGTCTCACGGCTGCGCGAAGACAAGACGAACCGGGATCTACGCGGGGTGCGCTTTGGTACTGCTGCTGCCGGTCGCCCTGCTGGCCGCCGGACCGGATCCGAAAGGGTGCGTGCTTTACCTGCCCCTGGAGGACGCCCAGAAACCCGTCGATCTGTCCGCCGACCCCACCACCACGACCGTCCGCGGCACGCTCAGCACGGCCAAGGGCCAATTCGGCCAGGGCCTGCAGTTCAACGGGAGCAATGCCAATATCCTGGAGGTCAAGAATGCCGACAAGCTGTCGGGGATGTCGGCGCTGACGGTCGAAGCCTGGGTGCTGCCGCGCAATGTCGTGAGCCATACCGGATCGGCCGGAATGTCCGTTGTCTCCAAGCGCAATGCGAACCTCGACAACGACGCCTACAACCTGTTCGTCTATACTGGCCGGTTGGTGAACGGCCGGGTCAATCACATCAATACGGCTGGGAATATCGGACTGTCCAAGACCGTCATCGCGGACAACACCTGGTACCACCTCGCCTTCGTCTTTGACGGCAAGGCCACCGGCACCGAGAAGCTCAAGCTGTACGTCAATGGCGTCCTGGAATCCAGCACCACGCATCCGGCCGCGGCCGTAGACAAGAGCACGGCGCCCCTGTGGGTGGGCGAGTTGGACGCCGCCCGCGGCTTTGCCTGGGACGGTGTGATCGATGAGGTAGGTATCTGGAACGTCGCCCTGACCGCGGCGGAAGTTACGCAGGTCATGACCGAGGGCAAGGCGAAGTTGTTCAACAAGGGCCTGGCGACGAATCCGGTACCGGCCAACGGCGCCACGGATGTCCTCGTCAGCACGGATCTGGCCTGGACGCCCGGCGAATTCGCGGCCACGCACAACGTCTACTTCGGTCCTGCCGCGAGCGCCGTCGAGGCGGGTGATCCCGCGGTCTGGGTCGGCAAGGGCTTGGCCCGGGACGCCAGCCACGTGGATCTCGGGCCGTTGGACTTCGGCCGGACGTATTACTGGCGGGTCGATGAAGTCAACGCCGCCCCGAGCAACGCCGTCATCACCGGGGACCTCTGGAGCTTTACCACCGAGCCGTATGGCTACCCGATCACCAGTGTCACCGCCACCGCCTCCGGCGCCCAGGTCGGCATGGGTCCGGAGAAGACCGTCAACGGCGTGGGCCTGGCCGGGGACCAGCATGGCACCGAGCCGGGCACCATGTGGCTCAGCAACGGCCCCGCCCCGATCTGGATTCAATTCGAGCTTGACAAGGTCTACCATCTCCACGAGATGTGGGTGTGGAACTCCAATCAGATGATCGAGCCCTACCTGGGCTTCGGCGCCAAGAGCGTCACGGTCGAGTACTCCACCGACGGCGCCACGTGGGCGGCCCTGGCCAACGTGCCGGAATTCGCCCGGGCGACGGGTCTGGCGACGTATACCCCGAATACGACCGTCCGCTTCGGCGGGGTCGAGGCCAGGTACGTCAAGCTGACGATCAACGGCAGTTGGGGTGTGACGGGGCAGGCCGGCCTGAGTGAGGTGCGGTTCTTCTACGTCCCGGTGCAGGCCCGTGCCCCGCAGCCGGCGAACGGCGCGGCCGGTGTCGCCCTGGACGCCGCGCTCACCTGGCGGCCGGGCCGGGGCGCTCAATCGCATAAGGTATACTTCGGCACCGATCGAGCGGCGGTATCGGATGGCACGGCGGCCGCCCAGACCGTGACCGAGGCCGGCTTCACCCCCGCCGGTCTGAACTTCGGCACGACCTATTACTGGAAGGTCGATGAGGTCAATACGGTCACGGCGGTCACCTATCCGGGTCCCGTCTGGAGCTTCACGACCCGGGAGTACGCGGTCGTCGATGACATGGAAAGCTACACCGACGATGAGGGCGGCCGGATCTACGAGACCTGGATCGACGGCTGGACCAACGGCACCGGCTCGGTCGTCGGGCACCTCCAGGCCCCCTTCGCCGAGCGGACGATCGTCCACGGCGGCAAGCAGTCCCTGCCCTTCGAATACAACAACATCAAAGCCCCCTTCTACAGCGAAGCCCAGCGGGAATTCGCGCCGGTGCAAAACTGGACCGGCAGCGGCGCCGACACCCTGAGCCTGTGGGTGCGGGGCATCCCGGCGGCCTTCGTGGAGAATGCGGGCACGATCACCATGAGCGCCGCCGGCAGCGACATTTGGGGCACCGCCGACAACTTCCGCTATGCCTGCAAGACCCTCACCGGCAACGGCTCGATCGTGGTGCGCGTCGAGAGCATGATGAACACCCACGCCTCATCCAAGGCCGGCCTCATGATCCGCCAGACCCTGGACCCCAGCTCCAAGGTCGCGTACATGGTCGTGTGCTACAGTTCCGGCGTCTCCTTCGGCTGGCGGCCGCAGCCCGGCGGCGCCATGGCCAGCGCCCTGCAGGCGAACCTCGTCGCCCCGCAATGGGTCAAGCTGACCCGCACGGGCGATGTCTTCACGGCCCAGTACTCCGCCGACGGCAAGACCTGGGTGGACGCCAAGAACGCCGACGGCACCGTCACCTCGACGACCATGGCCATGATCGACCCGGTCTATATCGGCCTGTGCCTGTGCAGCCACAACACGGCGGCGATCAACACGGCCGTCATGTCCGGGGCGGCGACCACGGGCAACGTCACCGGCGACTGGCAGGTTGTGGCCGTCGGGAAGGACCCCCAGCCGGCCAACAGTCCCGCCGACCTGTACGTGGTCGTCGAAGACAGCGCGGGCAAGACCGCTACGGCCACCGATCCGACGCTGGTGACCGCCGGCGCCTGGACCCAATGGAAGGTCCCGCTGAGCAGCCTGACCGGTGTGAACCTGAGCCGGGTCAAGAAGCTCTCGATCGGTGCCGGCAACCGGGCCGGCCCGAAGGCCGGCGGCGCCGGTACCCTCTACTTCGACGATATCGGCTTCGGGCATTCTCTCCCGTAGCGGCCGGGTCCCGCCCAAAGACAATGGGTGGCAACGGCAAGCGGAGTCCTCGGAGCTTGCCAATGGGGTTTGCGTCTGCCCACGAGCCAGCGGCACGCTGCGCTTGCCGCTGCCACCCGTCGCAGGCCTTGCATGCCGGGTGCCATGCTTACGCTTGCGTAAGCATGTCCTGTACATCGAATCGGACATGTTTACGAGGCGCAGACATGGCACCCGGCCTTCGGCTTTGACGATGCCATCCGATATAACGAATTCACGCGGCTTCTCTGTCTACTGCTTCAGTCCGGCAGGGTGCGTAGCACGCACCATCTTCATGGGTTCCGGTGCACAGACGTCGAATTTGCGATGGCCCGGCATCGACTGCTTGATGGGGAGATGCTCCCGGGATAGGATGGCGGCGGAATGGTCCGGGGCCGATTCCGTGTCGACACGCGTACAGCCCTGGTGAACACGCGGCGCAACGGTGTGAGAAGGAACGGTCGGCCATGGAATCCCAAGCACTCAGCTTACCCAACGTCCCAGCGAACACGGCCTCTGCCACGCGCCTGGGCAGCCGGATTGCCTCCATGGATGCCTATCGCGGGCTCGTGATGCTGATGATGATGGGCGAGGTCCTGGAGTTCGGCCGGGTGGCCCGCGCCCTGCCGGGCAACAGTTTCTGGGCCTTCCTCGCGCAGCAGCAGACCCACGTCGAGTGGGTCGGCTGCGTCTGGCACGACATGATCCAGCCGTCCTTCTCTTTCCTCGTGGGGGTGGCGCTGCCGTTCTCGCTGGCGCGCCGGACGGCAGAGGGACAGCCCCAATGGCAGCGCACGCTGCACGCCTTCTGGCGGGCGCTGGTGCTGATCCTGCTGGGCGTGTTTCTGCGGTCGATCGGGCGGGGGCAGACGTACTGGACCTTCGAGGACACCCTGACGCAGATCGGCCTGGGCTATGGCTTTCTGTACCTGCTGGCCCTGCGGCCGGTCCGAGTCCAGTGGGCGGCGCTGGCGGCCATCCTCGTCGGCTACTGGCTGGTGTTTGCACTCTACCCCCTGCCGGGCGCGGACTTCGACTGGGCCCGGGCGGGTGTGCAGCCCGACTGGACGCATAACCTCTCCGGCTTCGCGGCTCACTGGAACAAGAACACCAACTTCGCCTGGGCGGTGGACACCTGGTTCATGAACCTGTTCCCGCGGGAGCACCCCTTCACGCACAACAGCGGCGGGTATTCGACACTGAGCTTCATCCCGACGCTGGGTACGATGATCCTGGGCCTGGTCGCCGGCGGAGTCCTCCGCAGCGCGCGGACGCCGGTGGGCAAGGTGCGCTGGCTGACCGTCGCGGGGATCGTGGCCCTCGGGGCCGGGCTGCTGCTGGACGCGCTGGGCGTCTGTCCAATCGTCAAGCGTATCTGGACTCCCTCCTGGGTGCTTTACAGCGGCGGGTGGTGCTTGCTGTTACTGGCCGGTTTCTACGCGCTCATGGATATGGGGAACCTCCGGTTCTGGGCGTTTCCCCTGACGGTGATCGGGGTGAATTCCATCGCGGCCTATATGATCGCGCATCTGTTCGTCGAGTTCCTCTTCAAGACCCTGCCGCTGCACCTGGGTCGCTCTGCCTTCGAAGTGTTCGGGGCCGCCTATGAACCGCTCCTGCTGGGCGCCGCCGTGCTGGCGATCGAATGGCTGATGCTCTGGTGGATGTACCGCCGCCGAATCTTCCTGCGGGTGTAGTCCTCCGTCTGTCGCGAACGATGAATCCGGGTGGCATCGTCAAGCGGAGCTTGGTTCGTAGTGATGCCGTAAGGCGTTATCGTCGATATGCTTTTACGAGCACACTACAAACCAAGGCCTCCGGCCTTGACGATGCCACCCATCATTTCAGTTCCACTGTTATTCTTCGCCGCGCTCAGGACCACAAGGGAGCGCACGCATTGCCCCGAATCCGTCCGGGTGGCAGCGGCAAGCGGAGTCCTCGGAGCTTGCCGATGGTGTTTGCGCCTGTCCCACGAGCCATCGGCAAGCTGCGCTTGCCGCTGCCACCCGTCGAATGACTAGAGCTCGCGCGGCCGTAACAGAGACGCAGAGGCACGCAGCCCTGATCATCCACGGCAAGGCTCGGGGTTGTCACGGCTCCCGGGGTCAGAGAGGGGGATCGTCAGGGCGCGAGCAGCTCCGTCTTGGCGGCGGTGACGATGCGGTCCAGTTCGCGACGGAAGGCCCGATCGAGCGTCGGCGCGGGCTGGTTGGCCACCAGTTGGCGCCAGGCTTGGTCGGCCTGGCGGAGGATGCGCTCGTCGCCGCAGGGGGCGGGCTGCGTGTGGTCGAAGTAGCTGCGGTCGAAGAGCCGGGGATTCCACCCGACCTGGCGGAAATGGGACAGGGTGTGCTCGCTCTCCAGGTAGGTGCCGTGCTCGCAGAAGAGCAGGTCGTTGATCAGGTCCACCGCGCAGGTGTCGTCATTGACCTCGATCCCGTGGGCGAACCGGTAGATCGCTTCATTCATTTCCACGTCGAGCATGGCCTGTGTGGGGGAGAAGGCGGCGCCGTTGTCCAGGGCCCCGATGGAGAGCGGCAAACTGACGGTGCTGCCGAAGGCCATCTGGCGGTAAGTCTTCAGGAACGCGGCCTGCAGGCCGGGGACGCGGGCCTCGACGTAGCCCGGCTCGACGTTGTGGACGAGGCCGTAGCGCCGGCGGAAGAGCTGGTGCAACGCGACATCGGTGAGGATGGCCGCGGGCGTGCCGTAGCAGACCTGCGTGGTCTTCATGTCCATCTCGCCGGTGATGCTGGTGGAGAAATAGTAGATGTCCGGATTGGTCAGGCTCGTGGCGGTCAGGCCGCCCAGGATTTCCGCCGCCGCGACGATGGCCGCTCCGGCCGGGGTCACGGGAGCGGTCGCGCCGAGGATCGGCATCGGGGCGAAGTTGACGGGGAAGCCGTACTTCAGGGCCTCCTCGAGCACGTCGCAGGAGCGCGTGTCGATCTTCAGCGGGGAGGTCGTGCAATACGCGGCCACGAAGATCGGCGGCTGCGTGCGGAGGGTGTCGCGATCCCCGCCTGCAGCCAGTGACGCCAGCTCGGCCAGGTACTTCACTTCCGCCGCCGCGCTGGTGCCGACCCAGCCGGGCTTCCGCGTGTGCAAGAGCAGTAGCCGCGCCGATTCGATCGTTTCGATCCGCGGATCGAACTCGCTGCAGATCAGCGGCGCGTTGACGGCCTGGACGCTGGGCAGGGCCTCGCCCAGCCGGATCATGTCCACCTGGTCCTGGATCGTCGGCTGGCGGAACCGGCCCAGCGGATAGTCGTAGAGCCACGGCGCGCCGTAGCCGTAATCCACGATGAACTCTTCCGGCGTCGCGACATCGTCATCGGGCAGACGACGGCAGAACGGATACCACAGCGAGGAGCGCACCAGCCGGTAGCGGTCCCGCTGGGCGGCCACCTGCCGCTCGACCAGATCCGGCTTGAACCACGCCCGCCGGGCGGCGAAATCCACGCGACAACCGGCGTCGGCCAGGGCCCGCAGCAGGAATTCGCCCTGAATCCGCAGCCCGGTCCGTTCCAGCACCCGGAGCGTGCCCTGATGCAGCCGCTCCATTTGCTCGGGCTCGACCACTTGCAGAAGACCCTTGAGCATCCGGTATCTCCGTCGTTATATGCTCTTACGAGCACACTACGAACGAGCCTTCGGCTCGGTACGGTACCACACGAGCTCGATATTGGCGCCGTCGGCGGTCTGATAGAAACCGGCCACCGCGAAGCCTGCGTCGAAGGGCTCCAGCAGGACCTTCATGCCCTTGCTCAGTCTGGCGATCTCCTCCACGCGGGCGACCCGGTAGCCCACGTGTGGCTGATCGTGCAACGGGCCGGTCACGGGGCTATCCGGCTCGAAGCGGAGCCACTCCACCCGGAACGGGTGGTCATGGGCCTCGGTGATCCACACTCGCGTCGCGGGCACGAACGTCATGTTCGGTTTGGTCTCGGTCGTCGGAATCCCCACATGGTCGAACTGCATCGGGCTGCTCGGCATCGCTGCTCGGCATCGACTGTCCTCCTTCTCTCGTAGCCGCCGTTCCTTCCCGGACCGGCCGGCGCACGAGAGCGTCATTCCGCGCGCTCCGGTTCCGGAATAATCGCCCTTGGGCGGTCGACGCGATCCACACAGGGTGCCTATCGTAGCCGTCCCGCGTCCTCTCGACAAGTTCGGAGCCTCGGGAAATGCTTGAGATTCCGGGCGGTAGTGGTATGGTATTGGGTTGCCGGATGTCACCGCGAATATTCAGACAGGAGCAAGAGGGACTATGAAAGCGACGAGCAATGTCACGCGACGAGGGGACAGACGCGATCACACGGTGCAATGGTGCGCGATCCGCACCCTGCGGACGGTTCTGATCCTGGTGACCGTGGGCTCGGCTTCGGCCTGGGCCGCGGCGAGCGACGCGAAGGTCGTCGTCTATCCGGCGCCGGCGGGCGAGACGCTCTCGACCGACTACCGGGTGGAGGCGGGCGGGCAGAAGGTGGACGTGTACAGCGCGCGGGTGCTCGATCCGCCGTTTGCGGGCAAGCAGTACGACTACGGCGGGCCGTATTCCTTCGCCAACTTCGACATGGCGGGGACGGTTACCGTCCGGATTACCTCGGCGCGGCCGCTGCGCGATACCGTGATTCAACCGGCCTCGGCCGGGGTCCGAATGACGGTGGTGGACGATCATACCCTGAGCCTGACGCTCGAGCGGCCCTGCAAGGTCAGCGTGGAGCCGGACGGCCGCAGGGGTCCGCTGCTGCTGTTCGCGAATCCCGTGGAGACCGAGGCACCCCAAGAGGGCGACGCCAACGTGGTCTACTTCGGTCCCGGTGTGCACAAGCCGGAGAAGATCGCTCTGCAGAGCGGACAGACCCTGTACCTGGCCGGCGGGGCGGTCGTGAAGGCGGAGGTGCTCGCGACTGGCGCGAATATCAAGATTCGCGGGCGGGGGATCCTGGACGGCTCCGACTGGGAGTGGCGTAAGGGTCCCGTCGGCAACCTGATCGCAATTCGCAACAGCACCGATGTCGAGGTCCGCGACATCACCTGTCGCGGCTCATCCCACTGGACGATTGTGCCCAGGAACAGCCGGAAGGTGACGATGCGCAACGTGAAGCTGTGCAATTCCCGCGTCCAGAACGACGACGGCATCAACCCGTGCAATTCCCAGGACGTGCTGATCACCGACTGCTTCATCCGCAGCGACGATGACTGCGTGGCGCTCAAGGGCCTGGACTTCAGCGGGCCGAACAGCAACGTCGAGCGGATCACGGTGGAGAACTCGACCCTCTGGTGCGACCGGGCCCGCATCTTCCTGCTCGGGCACGAGAGCCGGGCCGCCTACATGCGGAACATCACAATTCGGAACCTGGACATCATTCACTTCACGATGACGCCCTTTTTGCTCGAGCCGGGCGAGGATATGCGCCTGGAGGACGTCACCATCGAGGACATTCGCCTGCAGGGCGAAGGCCAGCGGGAATTCATCCGCTTGCGCCCGGTGGTGAACCAGTACATGCGCAAGAAGGTCCCCGGCTTCATCCGCAACGTGCGTTTCAAAAATGTCACGATCGAGGGCCGCCCGGGCGAGTACCTGGTGCAGATCGAGGGCGCCGACACCGAGCACGACGTGCAGAACGTGATATTCGAGAGCGTCGTCGTGGCCGGCGAGAAGTTGACGCGCGCCTCCAGCCGGGTCAGGATCGGGGAGCGCACGAAGGACATCCGGTTCGATTCCCAGCCCTGATGCCCGGGCCCTGCCACTCCGCCGACGCCGAGCCCGAAGTGCAGAAGGTGACTTTCGAGAACGTCAAGCGGTTGCGGTGGCGACGCTCGTTCGGAGTTCCGCGTTTACGCGGGTATGAGTCCTTTTGGCCTCTGCCTGCGAGAGAAGCGGATGAGAGGAGTTCCACCCGTCTGAAGGCGGAACTCCAAACAGACGAGCCGCGCCCCCGACCCACGCTCCACGCGCTGCGCTAGTGACCGGCGGCCTCGCGCCGGGTCTTGAGCTCCCGCCAGGTGGTCCGGACGATGCCTTCCTTCTGGAGAAACGCGCGAACCTCAGGGTCGCACATCAGGCGCAATTCCGCTTCCCGGGCCGGGCCGGAGCCGGAGATGTGGGCGAAGACCTCCGTCGGGGCGGTGCAGTGCACGATGATCTGCGTGATCCCGGGCTGCATCCCGGCCAGCAGCTTGAGCAACTGCTGCTTGCGGCCCTCGTAGTCCCTGGCATTGGTCGGCTGGGTCACGAGGTCGTCGAGCACCGGCAGTCCTGCCTGCCAGATGCGCTCGGCCAGCGCGATGAGCAAGGGCTGGAAACTGCCGACTTCGGCGCTGATGTGCTGCATGTGGCCGCCGATCATGAGGACGGGGATCTTCTTCTCCACGCCGACCTTGACGTAACAGTCCAGGAAGGGCTGGAAGAAGCACGTTCCCATATGGCTGTCGAGGTGGGTGGGCTGGAGGCCCACCGCCAGGGCCTTGTCGATCTGGGCGCGGATTTCCCTTTCGACTTCCGCGACGCCGGCGTGGGCCGGCACGTCCGGCGCATCCGGCCAGAGATAACCCTGCGGGTCCGTGAGGCCGGGCACCGCGGCCTGGCCCGCCAGCGGGCCCCACCGGTAATGATCCCACTCCGAGGTGAGCGTCAGATGCACGCCGGCATCCACCTGCGGATAATTCTTCAGATAGGCCGCCATCTGGGGCACCCACGGGCAGGGCATCATCACGCTCGTCGAAGTGGCCACCCCCTTTTCGAGGGCCTGGATCGTCCCCTGGTTCGAATCGTACGACATGCCCGCGTCATCCACGTGGAAGATGACGACTTTCGTGCCGGCGGGCCACCCCAGCCGCTCGGCGAAGGTTCTCTTTCCCACCACCGTGGGCCCATCCGCTGCCAGGCAGAATGCGGCTACGGTGCAGATGATGGCACTCGAAGACATCGTCTCTCCTTCCACAGATGCGACCTCAACCATTCCTCCCCGGCCTACCACAGCACAGGCAGGGCGTTGGCACCGGGGTATTGTACCAATGGGGCACGTTTCGTCCACCCGGTTCACAATTCCGCGGAAGATCCGTGTGCGACTGCGTCTTGCGGAGAGCCTTCGCCATTTGTCATGCTGAGCGGCAGCGAAGCATCTGGGCCCAAGCCCATCCTACGATCTCTTGCGAGCACAGGACCAACAGGGTCTTGCCCTCTTCCCATCGGTACCCGCCAAGCGATAAACGCGTACCCTCGAAGAAGCCAATACACTTGCTCTGGGAGAGCCGCAAGAACGGACATGCACCCTTTTTGCGGTGGGGGCTTGTTCTTCGGGCGGCTTCTTCGTAGAATCAGGGTGCCGTGCGGTCGATGCGCACCGTCGGAGAGGTGTCAGAGTGGCTTAATGAGCGGTCTTGGAAAGGCCGTGTAGGGTTTATCCCTACCGCGGGTTCGAATCCCGCCCTCTCCGTTAGTTTCTTGAGGGTGATGGTAAGTGCTTAGGCGTGCGACACTTGCACAAGTGCCGGGTCGGAATGACTACCTGACCGTCCTGGGACTGTCCTATTTTCCGCCTTCTCGCTGTGGAAGCTCAGGCTGTTCATCGCGGCTTGGGCTTGGCGGTCGTTCACCGTGAAGTACATGTCCAGGACATCGCTGGAGGAATGGCCCATCCACTCCAGCACGTACTTGCAGGACAAATTCTGCTGGGCACAGTAGGTGGCAAGAAAGTGCTGGAAGGTATGGAGCTTGAACTGCTGCGGGTTAGGAAAAGGTCACATGGTACTCGACCAGATCGAGGATCGGCGGGCACAGCCGCACGTACCACAACTCGCCGGGCTTGCCTCCCTAGCCGCTGGTGGGTACGACATCGAATTCCCGGCCCGTCACCAGTTCCTGCAGCCGCAGCCGCCCACCCTGGGTCCCGACATGTTCGTAGATGCCCATCCGGGACTCCCCGAATTGACGGATCGCTGCGACCAAACCAGGGTCCAGTTCCAACCGCTCGCTGGTGTCCAGCAGACACGTCCCGATAGTCTCCTGGCCGGCGCCAAACCGAAAATCGCAGAGGACCCAGGTCGTGAAGTAGCTGCGAGTCAGAGGACTCATCGGCGGTCCGGACGGCATATACTCGTCCTCGGCAGCGGCCACCACGTCATAGTAGGGCTTCAGTTCCGGCAGCGTCGAGACCGCTTCCGCAAACAGGGAGACGATGTTCTGGACCGAGAGATACAGCGCGTGCAGGGGATCATAGCCCACGTGTGCGGCACTTACACATCGTATCCGCGGCGACCCTGGAGATCAACGGCTTTGCGGGCCTGTTGTTTGCTCGTCAGGGGCGCGGCGACGGCGTCACGGATTTCTTGGCAAGCCCGGCGAAGAGAGTCTGTTGCCACCAGTACCAGCAGATCGATGTTGTCCGACGGCGATATGGTGGTTTACTGGCGTGCTTCGGGCTATCACCGGGAACGCATTGGTGGATACCTCGGCCAGAGGACGAGCCCCTCGAAATCGGTGAAGCCATTCGCGCAGTCGATCGGATAGGCGGAGTCTCCGTGCTTGCCCACCCTGGTGAACAGGACATCACCGGGCAGGAGCTGGCCGAGATGGTCGAGCTTGGTATCAGGGGCATTGAGGTATACACGTTCAAGCACAGTCCTGAGCTCGTGGCGGAGCTGGGGGCGTTGTCGGCGCGGTTGGGTCTCTTCACGACGAGTGGGACCGATTTCCATGATCCTGACCACAGGGCTCAGGTCAGGCCAGGAAGCGACCGTGCAGGACAGCCCTTGAAGAATGGCCTGTCAGTCAGCGATTTCCACAGGCTGACAGGCAAGACGCGGGGATCAGGTCCTATTTGTCTTGGCTGCTGTCTGCCAGCGGAGCGTACGGATACCGCGGGTCCGACGCCAACGAAGGGAACTGGCGGTACCATCTCTTCACCCGGGGCGACGCATGACCAGCCATCACAGCAGTTGCTGAACCGCCTTCTTCCATCCGTCATACCACCCGTGAGCATTCTCCCGCTGAGGCCCTGGACAGTAGATCTGCCGACCAATACTGAGCCGTGTGAGTTGCTCGATGTCTTGGAAGAGACCCTCACGCAGACCAGATAGGAACGCCACGCCGAGAGCAGAGACATCGGGAATTCCAATATTCACGACGTCCACGCCGAGCAGGTCCGTCAGGAACTGCATGACGAAACGATTGGCGGTGATCCCGCCATCGACTCGGAGTTGCTGCAGTCGAATGCCGCTGTCCTGTTCCAAGACGGTCATCACATCCCGGATCTGATAGGGGATCGATTCGAGGGCGGCCCGGGCCAGATGGCGTTTATCAGTGCCTAAGGTCAGGCCGAGGACGGCCGCCCGCAGGTCCATCCGCCAGTGCGGTGCCCCCAAGCCGCTGAACGCCGGGACGAGATACACACCGCCGTTGTCTGGGACACTCAGAGCCATCTCCTGTGTCTCGGCACTGCGGGCGAACAGACCCAATTGGTCGCGGAGCCATACGATCGTCGCACCGCATGTGACGATGATCCCTTCCAAGGCATACTGCACCCGGCCCGGCACACTCCAGCAGATCGTCGCCACGGTTCCCTGGGTCGGCTCAATGCGCTGCGAGCCCGTGTTCAACAGAATTGAGCAACCGGTGCCCAGTGTCGCCTTGGCGGTTCCGGACGAGAAGCAGCCTTCGCCAAACGCGGCGGCACGATCATGGCCGAGATCGGAATTGGCTGGGGCAAAAGGCCGCCAAAATCCGTCCGACCATAATCACCCGACGAGGGTCTCGCCTCAGGCAGTTGCATGTTCTGCAAACCAAATTGCTCCAGCAAGTAGCGGTCCCATTGCAGCTCGTCGATGTTGAACAACAACGTGCGCGAGGCATTGGTATGGTCCGTGAGATAGCTGCGACCGCCGGTCAGCTTGTACAGCAGCCAGGTATCGACCGTGCCGAAGAGTGCCCGGCCCGCACGGATCGCCTGGGCAATGCAGGAGTCGTTCTCCCGCAACCACAGGAGCTTGGTGCCGGAGAAGTACGGATCGGCGAGCAGGCCGGTCCGCCGCCGGATCTCGCTTTCCAGGGGAGATCCCTTGAGACGGTCGCAGACCGCGACGGAACGCTTGCACTGCCAGACCACAGCATGGCACAGCGGTTCGCCGGATGCGTCCCAGAGGACAAATGTCTCGCGCTGATTGGAGATCCCACAGGCGGCAATCGTATCCAGCGTCCTGGCGGTCGAGAGCTGGAATTCCCCGAGACATGCCTTCACGGCGGTCAGGACGCTGTCATAGATTCCCTGTGGGTCCTGCTCGACGAAACCGGGACAAGGGAAACAGGATTGCAGTGGCTCCGTCGCCTGGGCCACGACATGTCCTTGGCCGTCAAACACGACGGCCTTGGTCCCGCTGGTGCCCTGATCGATGGCCAGAATGTATCGGCTGTCCATCCGGTTCCTCCCTTGGTTCACGTGGCGAGCATCGTTTGCGCGGTCCGCGCCAATCCCTGCGCCGTGATGCCATAATGCTCGAAGATCTCCAGCTGGCTGCCCGTGACCAGGTACGCGTCGGGAAAGCCAACGATGCGAAAGGGGATGCGAATCCCCGCCTGCATGAGGACCGCGGCACACGCTTCCCCCAAGCCGCCAAAGATGCTGTGCTCCTCGACTGTAACGACTGCCCGGCACTCCCGGGCCGCTTGGAGGAGCGCGTCCACGTCGAGGGGCTTGACCGTATGCATGCTGAGGACGCGGGCGGATACCCCTTGCGTCTGGAGTTTTCGCGCGGCCATCAGGGCGGGCTGCACCGTCTCGCCGGTGGCGATCAGCGCGATATCCGTCCCCTCCCACACCGTCAGGGCCTTTCCCACGGCGAACTGCGTCTGTGGCGGGTGCAGGTGCGGGAGCGGCCGCTTGCCGAACCGCAGGTACACGGGGTGCTCCATCGTAGCGGTAGCCTTGATGGCCTGTGCCGTTTCCAGGTTGTCCGCCGGGGCGATGATCGTGATGTTCTCGATCGCCCGCAGGGTCGCCAGCTCATGCGTGGAGTGATGCGTCGAACCCAGGGCCCCGTAGCTGACGCCAGCACTGATGCCCACGAGCTTCACCGGCCGGTCGGAGTAGCAGACATCGTTCTTGATCTGCTCCAAGGCCCGTGCGGTCAGAAAGGAGGCCGGCGACACGGCATAGACGATCTTGCCGGTCGAAGCGAGCCCGGCCGCGACACCGACCAGATTCTGCTCGGCGATCCCCACTTCGACGATTTGCTCCGGCAGCGCCGCGGCAAAAGAAGCCAGCCTGCCCGAGCCTCTTGAGTCACTCGTGACCGCCAGCACATTCCTGTCGCTCCGGGCCAGCGACAGAAGAGTCTCGCAAAAGACGTCCAGATTCGGCTTACCCAGTTCTGCTCCCGGTGTGAAGCTCATGCCTGCACCTCCCGCAGGAGGCGATCCAACTCCTGCTGCGCCCGCGCGTACTGCTCGTCGGTGGGGACATGATGGTGCCACTTGGGATCGTTCTCCATGAAGCTGATTCCCTTGCCCTTGACCGTGCGGGCGATCACCATACTGGGTTTGCCGCTCGCGAAGGGTACTGCGCCCAAGGTCTCAGTCAGAGCCGCCACATCGTGGCCATCGACCTCCCGGACCGCCCATCCGAACGCCTCGACCTTCTCGCGCAGCGGCTCCAGTGCACAAACGTCCTCCGTGCAACCGGTGATCTGCAGTCTGTTGCGGTCGGCGATGGCGACCAGGTTGTCGAGGCGATAGTGGGCGGCCGTCAGCATCGATTCCCAATTCGAGCCCTCCACCAATTCGCCGTCGCCGACAAGGGTGTAGGCCCTGTAGGCCGCCCCGTCCATCTTGCCCGCCAGGGCCACTCCGACACTGAAGGCCAGCCCGTGTCCGAGGGCGCCGGTGTTCTGCTCGATGCCCCGGACCTTGCGCGTCGGATGGCCTGCGTACCGGGAGCGGTAACAGCACAGTGTCTCCAAGTCGGATTCTGGAAAGAAACCCCGGTCCGCCAGAACGACGTAAAGCGCCTCGACGGAATGTCCCTTGCTCTGGACGTAGCGGTCGCGGCCCGGATCATCGAACGTCTCGGGCGAGACGTTCAAGACCCGGTTGTACAGGACATTGAGAATATCGAGGCAGGATAGATCGCCGCCGGTGTGTCCCGCGTTCGCCCGCTTGATGCACCCAAGCAGCGTCTTGCGATACTGGATCGATTTGACCTTTAGTTCGAGTTTTGTCATGCGATGTGTCATCCGTGTTCATGGCAGCGGGCAGATCGGCCCGCTTGGCAATTGCGTTTCCGCATCTCCCGCTATTTGTGATGATACAAGTCCCAACCCAGGTACTTCGAGATCGCCTCCTGCAGCGCCTCGGCACAATGCGTCCGCGCCATGGCCACGTGGTGTTCGAAACCGTTTTGGCACAGATGGCCCAGCAGTTCCCGCAGGCGCCCGACCTTGCATACGGCGATGCCGCCGTCCATACCGAACGACCTTGCATACGGCGATGCCGCCGTCCATACCGAACGGATCAGCCGTGAATTCTCCTTCCCCGAGATATGATTTGACTTTTCCCCGCCGGTCATCCGTCGAGATGCGAAAATACGTCATCGGACCCGGAGCCACGTGCCCCTTGACCGCCCCGAAGCATTTCTCCCTCCCCAGTGTCTCTCCCAGGATGTCCAGTTCGGATATCTCGATGGGGCTGCCCATGAAATCCCTGGGGAAGTTACTGCAATGCGTGCACACGCACTTGTCCGGCTCGTCGCCGTAATTGTTGTTCCAATCGAGGAAACCCGGCGCCTGGCCGGAGGCCAGCAATAGGGCATACATGGAG
>JALORE010000072.1 GCA_025459125.1 Planctomycetota bacterium
CCCGGCCGGTGAACCTGGATCCGGGCCTCATCGAGCCGTCCAAGCTGGTCCTGGCCTCGACCAAGAACTATGCCCATCGCATCTACATCGGCGACCGGATGTACGCCGAGGTGACGCTGGTTTTCGACAAGGGCCGGTGGTGCCCTCTGCCCTACACGTATCCGGATTACCATCGGCCGGAGTATTTCGACTTCTTCAGCAAGGTGAGGGCCCGGTTGGTGCAGCAGTTGAGGAAGTAGGGCGAGCGTCCCCGCTCGCCGAAAGAAGTCGTGCGGGGACGCACGACCTACGAGGAAAATGATGCTGGTTTCGTTGGCCCTAGCCCTGTTCGTCGGCTCGTTCGCATCCGCGGCGGTGTTGACAGCCCTGGCGCGGAGAGTCGCCCCGCGTTTCGAACTGGTCGCCCGTCCGAAGGCCGACCGGTACCACCGGTCGATCATCCCCCTCGGTGGCGGAATCGCCATCTTCGGCACACTGGCCCTGTTGCTCATCGGCGGTGCGGCGGTCATGCGATTCCTGATCGCGCCGGGGCACCTGGGCTGGCTGGCCGAGCGGGCCGGCTTCAATCCGGCGGATTTCCTCCACCGGTCGGGCGAGCTGCTGGTCATCCTGCTGTGCGCCACCATTCTGTTTCTTGTCGGCCTCTGGGACGACAAGCGGGCGCTCGGGCCCTTCGTCAAATTGGTTTTCCAGTTCGCGGTGGCCTTGCTGGCGACCGGATTCGGCGACATCCGGATCGAGTTCTTCATCGAAAGCCGGCTGGTCACCTCGATTCTGTCGGCCTTCTGGATCGTCCTGATTGTCAACGCGTTCAACTTCCTCGACAACATGGACGGCGCTTCCGCGGGGATTGCCGCGATTGCCAGTTCGGTTCTCCTGACCGCGGCCGTCTTTAATGGCCAGGTCTTCGTGAGCGGACTGGCCATCGCCTTCATCGGCACCCTGCTGGGCTTTCTCGTCTTCAACTTCCCGCCGGCGTCCATTTTCATGGGCGATGCCGGCTCGCTGGTGGTCGGCTTCTTCGTCGCCCTGCTGACGCTGCGCACCACGTATTACCACCAGGCCGGCAGCGGCGCGTGGTATCCCGTCCTGCTGCCGCTGATTGCGATGGCGGTGCCGCTGTACGATTTCACCAGTGTCACTCTGCTGCGGGTCCGCCAGGGCAAGAGCCCCTTCGTCGGCGACACCCAGCACTTCTCCCACCGCCTCCGGCGCCGCGGCCTGACCGACGCCCAAACCGCCCTGACGCTCTACCTGGCCACGCTCGGCACCGGCCTGGGGGCGACCTTCCTCTACCAGGTGAATCTCACCGGCGCGATCCTCATCGTCGTCCAGACGCTCCTGATCGTGGGCATCATCGGCGTCTTCGAGAACACCGGCAAGACGGAGGACCGATGACGGAAGGCAGAAGACAGAAGACAGGCCGGAGACCGGAGGCCGCAGGCGGGAGGGACGCTTGCAGCCTCCAGCCTATGGCCTGCGGCCTCCTGGCATTGTGCCTGAGCGTTCTCGCGCTGCGCGTGACCTACACGGAATCCCCGACCGCCCAGATGCTCACGCTGCCGGGCGGCCTCGGCGACACGGTCTACAGCCTGACGCTGTCGGGCCTGTTGATCTTCGCCCTGGTCCTATGGGTGTGGTGGCGCATCCTCCGCAACGACCTGGTCTACCGCTTCACCGGGATGGAGATCGGTCTGGCCCTGTTTGCGGTGGCCGCGGTCATCTCCGCCTGGGGCGCCTCGGACCAGCGGGCGGCGCTCACCCAGATCATGACGCTGCTCGGTCCCCTCTGTGCCGCCCTGCTCCTGGCGCAGATCCTGGATAGTCCCGGCAAGGTCCGCCTGGTCCTGATCGTCGTAGTCGGCCTGGGCTTGGTCTCCGCGTACCAGTGCGCGGAACAGTTCTTCTTCAGTAACAGCATCACGATCGAACAGTATGAGAAGAACCCCCAGATGCTCATGGAACCGCTGGGGATCGAGCCCGGCACCTTCCAGCATTTTCTCTTCGAACACCGGCTCTATTCACGCGGGGTGCGGGGCTTCTTCACCACCAGCAACTCCGCCGCATCGTTCGCCATTCTCGTGTGCGCCGCGGCCGCGGTATTGCTGATCCGGGGCCGTGATGCCGGGGAGTCGCCCGGGGTGGAGCCCCGTTACCGGGTGTTCCGTCTGCTGGCGGCACTCCTGATTGTCGCCGGCCTGCTTTTGACCCAAAGCAAGGGTGGTATCCTGGCCGCATGTGCCGGTCTGGCGTTCTGGGGTCTAATGTTGGGCATTGAGCATTGGGCAGGCGACCGCAAACGGCGCGTTCTGACTGTCCTTGTTCCCGCGGTCCTCTTGCTCGCCGTCGGTGCCGCTGGGATCGTGGTCTGGTACGGTGTCAGGCACGACCGCCTGCCCGGCGGCAACTCCATGCTCGTTCGCTGGCAGTACTGGGCGGCCTCGGCCCAGATGATTGCCGATCATCCTCTGCGGGGCGTCGGTCCGGGCAATTTCTCGGACTACTACACGCATTATAAGCCGGCCGCTGCCCTGGAATCAGTGGCTGACCCGCACAACGTCCTCCTGAGCCTGATGGCCCAGTTCGGCCCGCTCGGGTTGATCGGCTTTCTGACCATGGTATCGGTGCCGCTATGGCGATCCCTGGTGGGTCCCTGGGGTTCGGCGGCTACCGAGACACCGGTCCGACCGGCGTTCAGGACGTGTGCGCTGGCCCTGCTGGTGGGGGTCAGCGCCTGTCTCTTGCTGATCCGTCCGCTACTAATGCCGATGTCCGCGGACGACCCGGCCGTGCTGCTCTACGAGATCATGACGATGCACGTCGCTCCGGCGGCGGTCTTCTTCATCGGGTTCCTGCTGGTCGCCTCCCCCCTGGCCGATGCCCACTGGGAACGGATCGACGGGACCGGTCGTACTGAGCCTACTCTCCTCGGCAGCGCGGTCTTGGCGGTTCTTCTGCACAATCTGATCGACTTCGCCCTGTTCGAGCCGGGGGTCTGGCTGGCGTTCTGGGTTGTGACTGCGTGTCTGGCTGCGTCGTATACCCGCGGGGACGCCGGTCTCCACCTTGCGGCCCGCCGGACGCGTGTTTTGAAACCGCTCGTGTCCGCCGTCGCCGTGGTGGCGCTCGGGTCCTATGGGCTTTGGATCTGGGCACCCGCCTACGGCGTGGCTCTGGAAATCGGGCGAGCGCAGCAGGCGGTTTCCCGGGGTAACCTCGATAATGCCCACCGGCATCTCGAAGCGGCGTCGCAGGCCGATCCGCTCTCGCCGGTGGCCGCCAACTTCAACGGCCGGCTGTATTTGCAGCAACACGAGCAGACACAGGATAAGCAGCCGGCCCTGCTGAAGGAGGCGGTCCGGTGCTTCACCGAGGCGATGGAAAGAGGGCCGGCCGACTACAAGAACTACGAAAAGCTGGCGCTGGCCTGTGAGCGGCTGGGACAACCCCAGCAGGCGTACGAGTGGTACATGCAGGCCACCGACCACTACCCGGGGTGCGAGAGGCTCTGGTTTGAACTGGGTCGGCTCGCCGAGCGGCTGAACCGGCCTGACCTGGCCCTGGCACACTACACCAAGACCATCGAGATTGAGGATAGCTACCGCCGGCAGTTCCGCCAGATGTACCCGGACCGGAAGAAGGTCGTCAGTCGCCTGGGCGAGGAGCAATACCAGCACGCGCAACGGCGCACAGCAGAACTGTCACGAGGATGAATGTTCCGGCCCGAAGTCCTCATGAGACCTTGGCCATGACCTCCTCGGGGATATCGAAGTTCGAGTAGGCGTTCTGCACATCGTCGTGGTCGTCGAAGGCTTCCATCAGGTTGATGACCTTGCGGGCCACTTCCGGAGTCGCGATCGGAACCATCGTCTGCGGCACCATCGAGATTTCCGCCGACTGCATGGGGATGCCTTTCGCCTCCAACGCTTTCTTCAGAGGCTCAAAGGCCGTCGGGTCGGAGGTGATTTCGTAGACCTCGCCGGCGTTGGTCATATCCTCGGCCCCGGCCCCCAGGACCAGTTCCATCAGGTCGTCTTCGCCGATGCTGGCGGTCGAAACGGTGATCAGGCCTTTCTTATGGAACATCCAGCTCACGCAGCCGGGCGTCCCGAGCGAGCCGCCGTGCTTCTCGAAGATCCGCTTGACCTCCGGGCCGGTGCGGTTGCGGTTATCGGTCAATGTTTCCACGACGATCGCCACACCGCTGGGGCCGTAGCCTTCATACTGGATCGATTCGAACGTCGCCCCCTCGATCTCGCCCGTACCGCGTTTGATCGCCTTGTCGATCGTATCCTTCGGCATATTGGCCGCTTTGGCCTTGTCGATGGCATAGCGCAGCGTCAGGTTCGAGTTCGGGTCGCCGCCCCCGCCCTTGGCGGCCACGATGATCATCCGCGCGATCTTGCTCCAAAGCCTGCCCCGCTTGGCGTCGGCAGCGCCCTTCTTATGCTTGATGGTTGCCCAGTGTGAATGCCCAGACATGCCGTCTCCTTAGCTCTTCCGTTGATCAGCCAATCCACAAAGACTCTTTCAGTCAGTGGGCCTTATTATACCCCACTTTTTCGCTGTCCATAGCGAATTTTCCGCAAATTTGCAACCCCAGGGCGGTTCCAAGGGACGATTTTGTCGTTTTTTTCTTGACGGTGGTTTAGCAGACTTCTAACATGGTCGAGTACAGTAGCAGTCGTGGACGAACACGGCTGAAATGCCGTTCCGTATCTTGCGGGAGAATGGTTTTGGCGCCTGCGAGGTGGTACACGGAGACGGGCGTTTTGAGCTTGTCTCAAACGGTAGTCGAGTTGCAGAGACACTTTGACGTTGCCGCGTCCGAGTTCCAGTCACAAGCGTATCACCTTTGTGCATCGCGGCGGCAAAAGTGGGTCTTGCGTGGAACGAGATTGAGTCGCCATTTTCTTTTGTTTCCCAACGCCGGAGGGTGTTGTTGAGAATAGGACCAGCAAAGCTTCGGTTTGTGGTGGATCGTCCCCCTGTGGAAGCACAGGGCCAGCGAGGTTTTGCTGGCTCGCCGGGCTGATTCTGCCCTCGTTCGGGAAGACTCTCGCGTTTCACGCGCACTTCTTTGGCGCTTTCCTACCGGCCTGTCTATAGGTTCGTCCCGCGTGTAGCTCTATCTCAACTGTGACGCGTGGAAAGGTAGGAATATGGACGCCGTATTGATGCAGATTGATCTTCAGGCCGGCTTGATCGGCCTGGTCTGCTTCGTTCTCGGTGTCTGCCTCATGGCCATTGTCCACCAGATGATCGCCCGGACCCGGGCCAAGACCATCGAAGAGGACCGGCAAAGGCAGATCGACGGAGCCAAGCGGGAAGCCGACAACATCCTCAAGACCGCCCAAATCGAGGCGGCGGCCGAGGCCATGAAGAAGAGGGAGGAGTTCACCGCCGAGGCAAATCGGACCCGCGCCGAGCAGCGGGAGAACGAGTCGCGATTGTCGAAACGCGAGGATGTCCTGGAGCGGCAGACCGAGCTGCTGCAGCAGCAGGAGAAGGCCGTCAAGCAGCAGGAACAGGAGCTCGATCGGCGGCTCCGCAACGTGGAAACCAAGGATAAGCAGCTCACCGTCCTGATCGCCCAGCAGAAGAACCAACTGCTCAAAATCACCGGCATGGACATGGAGGAGGCTCGCCAGCTCCTGCTCAAACGCCTGGAGGATGAGTGCGAGCACGACATGTCGGCTCTGATCCAGCGCAAGGTGGAGGAAGCCAAGGAAGTGGCCGAGGACAAGGGCCGCGAGGTGATCAGCGCGGCCATCCAGCGGTATGCGGCGGAGCAAACGTGCGAGGCGACCGTCTCCACGGTGGATATTCCGAACGACGACATGAAAGGCCGGATTATCGGCCGTGAAGGACGCAATATCCGGGCCTTCGAGAAGGCCACCGGCGTGGACGTCATTGTCGATGATACGCCCGGCATGGTTGTGGTCAGCGGCTTCAATCCCGTCCGGCGCGAGGTGGCGCGTCTGTCCATGGAGCGTCTGATCCAGGATGGGCGCATTCACCCCTCCCGCATTGAGGAACTCGTCGCCCAGACACGGAATGATGTCAATCACAAGATCCTGCAACTGGGCAAGGACGCGGCGGTCGAGACGAACGTCCGCGGCCTGCCCAACAAGCTGCTGAGCCTGTTGGGCGCCCTGAGCTTCCGCACCAGTTATGGCCAGAACGTCCTGCGGCACAGTGTCGAGGTGGCCTTCCTCGGCCAGGCGATGGCGGACGAGCTGGGCCTGGATGGCTCGGTAGCCCGCCGGGCAGGTTTCCTGCACGACATCGGCAAGGCCATCGACCACGATGTCGAGGGCAGCCACCCGGCCATTGGCGCCAACTTCCTCAAACGTTTCAACGAATCCGGGGTCGTGCTCAACGCGGTCGCCGGCCATCACGGCGATGTCCCGCCGGACAACCCGTATACGCCGCTGATTGCGGCGGCGGATGCCATCAGCGCCTCCCGGCCGGGAGCCCGCCGGGAAACGCTCGAACGTTATATCAAGCGGCTGGAGAAGCTCGAGGAGATCGCCACCAGCTTCAAGGGGGTCGAGAGTGCCTACGCTATCCAGGCCGGCCGCGAGATTCGCGTGATCGTCGATGCCAACCAGATGGACGACGAGTCGGCCATGAAGGCCGCCCGCGATATCGCCAACAAGGTCGAACAGGAAATGACGTACCCGGGCGAGATCCAGGTGACCCTGCTGCGGGAGGTCCGCTGCATCGAGTACGCCAAATAAAACGCAAGAGTCTTCGCACATAGGTCCCATAGGTCCCATGATTCCTATAGGACCTATTTTTGCTACGAGGCGGCACCATGAGGTTGAACTTGTTATGCATCGGCGACATCGTCGGCCGTCCCGGCCGGCGCATTCTGGCGGACAAGCTCAAGAGCCTCGTGGAAGAACACAGCATCGACTGCGTGGTCGCCAATGCGGAAAACGCCGCCGGGGGCTCCGGGCTGACGCCCCAGATCTATGACAAGCTGCTCCGTTACGGCGTGAACATCATCACGCTGGGCGATCATGCCTTTCGCAAACGGGACATCATCGAGACCCTGGACAACGCCGACAACATCACCCGGCCCGCCAATCTCTCCGAGTTCGCCGCCGGCAAAGGTATCGCCACGTACAAGACCGCCAAAGGGCCGACCGTCGGGGTGCTGACGCTGATCGGCCGGCTCTTTATGAAGCCGGCAGACTGCCCCTACGCCGGCGCGGACAAGTGGATTCCCCGGCTCCAGCAGCAGGCGGAAATCATCGTGGTGGAGATGCACGCCGAGGCGACCAGTGAGAAGGTGGCGATGGGATACTACGTTGACGGCCGGGCCAATTGCTGTTTCGGCACACACACCCATGTGCCGACCGCCGATGAGCACATTCTGCCCAAGGGCACCGCGTACATCACGGATGTCGGCATGACCGGAGCGCACGACTCGGTCCTGGGCCGCAAGACGCAGAGCGTCCTGAAGGCCTTTCGTACCCAGATGCCGGTCCCCTTCGAGATCGCCACCGGCGATGTCCAGATGAACGCCGCCCTGGTGACGATCGATACTCTGACGAAGCGGGCCGAGAGCATCCAGCGCATCCGCGTGGAGACCGAAACGGAAGAAGCCGCCGGCTACGACAGCGACGACGGCCGCCCGGAATACTTCAACGCGTTCTGAGTGGTTGCCGGCGTCAACTAGCGGACGAACGGGTTGACGCGCTTCTCGCGGCCGATGGTGGTGCGCATGCCGTGACCCGAGTAGACCGCGGTCTGGTCGGGCAGCGTGAGAAGCTTCGTGCGAATGCTCTCGAGCAGTTGATCCGCGTCGCCGCCGGGGAAGTCCGTCCGCCCGACCGAATCCGCGAAGAGGGTGTCGCCGGCGAAGACGACGGCCTCCGTCTCGGCGTACAGGCAAATCCCGCCGGGCGTGTGACCGGGAGTATGCAGGACCAGAAACCGGAGGCCGGCCTCTTCGATCATGTCGCCGTCCTGAAGGAGGACGTCCGCGGGCTCGGTGGTGAAGGTCATTCCCGCCAAGATCGACAGATTCGCCTGGGCATCCGTCAGCAACCGCGCATCGAGCTGGTGAATGTATACCTTGACTTGCGGATACTGCTGCCGCAGAGCCGCCAGGCCGACGATGTGGTCCACGTGGCCGTGGGTGATGAGGACGGCAACAGGCTGGAACTGATGTTGCGCGAGGAGTCCGAGCAGACTGTCCGGATCGAGGCCCGGATCAACGACCACGCAAACGACGGCCGTCTCCTCCGCCCGGACCACGTAGCAGTTGGTCTGGAAGTCTCCGAGAATCAGACGGTCGATCTTCAAGAAGACTCCCTTCAGGACTCGCCAGGCGTTACGCAGTCAGCTTCTTCGTAGGGCGAGCGTCCCCGCTCGCCTGAGACGTCGTGCGCGGACGCACGACCTGCGAAGACTTGTCATTTCGGTTCCGCCGCCGCCGGCGTCGTGGCCGGAGCCGGCAGTGCCGCGGGCTTGTTCGGTTCAGCGGCTGGTTTCGGAGCGGCGACCGGGGCCGCCGGAACCGCTTGCGGCTGGCTCGGCGCGGGAGCCGGAGTCGCCGCGGGCGCTGCGGCCGCCCCGGGCGCCGGCGCTGCGGCCGGCTTCTCGGCGGGCTTGGCCGGCTCTTCGAGCAGGTCCGCCTGCTTCATGGTCAGGTACTTTGCCTTCCACTCGGCGATGTCGTAGATCCAGCCTTTGTGCTGCAGCGTGAACTTCTGGGCGTGCTCCTGCGCCAGCAGCTTGGCTTCCTTCTTCTTGAGCTCCTCCTGCGAGTCCTGCTGGTTCGGCTTGATCATCACGGGCGTCTTGTCCATGTAGTCCGCCTCGCACAGCAAGTAGGTCTTCGCGCCCTTCTTGGCCAGCTTGAGCCGGTACTCGGTACTGTTGTTCAGCCGCAGGAGGTACTCATGGTCGAACGTCAGCCCCTGGACTTGCGCCGGCGTGTTGACATCCTCGAACCGCAGGCCGGTCAGGGCGGTCAGCACGCTCTGGGCGTCGCTGTCCTTGAGCTTGCGATCGGCGGGCATGTTCACCAGCGCGACCGTGTCGCCTTTGCCCGAGCGGAGCGTATAGGTGCCTTCGGGGGTCGTCACGGTGACCGCGTTGACATCCTCGCGCTTGGCCGCCACAAGCTCCTGGTTGACGAAGTCCACCGCGCGGTCGCGGTACCACGGGGCCTCCTCCGTCATATAGACATCGTCGCTGGAGGCGAGCCGGACAAACGTGCCCGACCCGGTCTCCCGCGCGGCGCCCACCACGACGCCCGTCAGGAGCGTGCCGTCGGCCTTGAAGAACTTGACGACGGTGCGGGCTTTGTCCTCCGTCACCTGGAGATCCTCGTGGTTTTTCGCTTCGCTGGTGTAGAGGTCGGCCGTCTTGATGTCGAGCGACTTCGTGATCAGATCGTTGATCTGCTTGGTATCCGCGGGGTAATCGGCCTTGTTCGCCACGACGAACCGGCCTTCCTGGCGCACGAGCTTGATCGGGTCCTTGCCCTTGCCGATGGTGATACTGCCGATATCGGCCGGGTCGAGACCCTGAATCAGGTAGGTCGGGCCCGACGGCGCGGCCCGTTTGCCGCTCGCCAGGCGCGCCTGGACGACCGCCCACACCACCATGAACGCTGCCACCACGGCCAAGATGCCCAGTTTCCGATTATCCATCGAGAACTCCCTAATGCATTGACGATTTACGATTTGTGATTTGAGATTTGGCTGCGCCGTCTCAATCGTAAATCAAAAATCATAAATCATAAACTCCTCACGCGTCGCTCGCGTGGCTGATGTAGTGCCGGCGGCGAACGCTGCGCCAGAGACCCAGGACCACGGCGACGAGCATGATCACGCCCGGCACCGCGGCCATGTTGACCAGCTCCAGCGTGCGTCCCAGCTCATCGGTCTTGGCCCGCTGTTTCGCCTTGATCTGGCGCAACTGCTGCTGGGCCGCATGGATCTTCAGCTCGACCTCACGCTTCTTCTTCACGATCGTGTCGCCCAGAACTTCCTGTTTGTCCTGCTCCTTGTTGGCGGAGGCCACCAGGGTCTGCAGTTCCTGGTTGAAGCCCTCGATCTGGGCATTGATCAGGGCGATCTCGTCGGCCGTCTCTTTCTCCGCCTGCTGCTCGATCTCGTCCACCACGACGAACGGCCGCTTGAAGTTGCCGCGGGAACGAATCGAGATCAAGTCGCCCGAGCCGGCCAGGTCTTCGATCGCGTTGAGCAGCAGGGCGCTGTTGTCGCCCACGACCATCCTGCCGAAGAAGGAACTCGCATAAGCCAACTGGTCGCTGATGAAGTCCACATCGGAGAACACCACGACCGCACCATCCTCCTTCGCCTCGGTCAGGCCCGTGATGCGTTTCTTGACCATCAGCGGTTTGTTGGGGTCCGTCGGGTCCTTGGCGTTCGGGTCCACCGCCGCAGTCTCGACCTCGATCCCTTCGGGGAAGCTGCTCGGGAACCGCCCGGTCACGAGATACGCCATGTTCACCGGCTTGCTGCCATCGACGAAGCTGCTCATCATCCGGGCCGGATCGGGGTACATCAGCTCGAACGCGCTGCCCACCTTCCAGGCATTACCGCGCCCGGTTGTCATCACCAGCGGCGTTCGCGTAAGCTGCGGCGCCGCATCCGCCTGCTTGGGCTCGGCCGGCTGATTCGCATCCGCCGGCTTCTTCACTGCCGTCTCGACCTCGTTCAAGACGCCGGCAAACAACATGCGGACCTGGTTGAGGTTCGTCGTGACCACGCTGTCCTTGTTGACGCATTCCGGCGTCAATCCCAGGAAGCCGATGACCTTCTCGGCCCGCTGGTTGCGGCTGATCGGCGCCTCGATGGCCAGACTCCGGTCGCCCGCGAACGTATTCTGGGGCATCTCCAAACCCCAGGTCTTCAGCAGCCGGTCCAGGCTGGAGCTCTGATCCTGCTGGGTCATCTGCATCATCGGGTTGCGCTGCGGCCGGTCCATCCAGCAATGCGGGTCCACACAGATGATGGCGCGGCCGCCTTTGAGGATGTACTGGTCGAGGGCGAATTGCGTCTTCTCCGGCAGATTCTTCGGATGAACGACCAGGAGGATGTCCACGTCGTTGATGTCGTTCACATCCGTGGCGACGGTCTTCACCTCGTACTTGGGCTTCAGTTGCAGATCGACGATGCCCCACGCCGGGTCCGGCTGCTGGCCCTGCATCTGCATCATCCGGGCCATGTAGTCGCTCGTGTCCGCTCCCATGACCGGCAGCGAGCTCATGATGCCGAGTTTCTTCTTCTCCTTCGTGATCGCGGTATCGATCAGGTAGCTGATGTCGTACTCGACGAAATTGTGCCGGTCCGGCGAGAAGAAGCGCACGACCTTCTCGACGCCGAACTGCGTCTGCATGACCAGCCCGAAGAAGAAGCTCTCCTCCTGGGAAATGGGGAACCGTTCCAGGCCGGCCCGCAGGGCCTGCTCCTCTTCCGGCGAGAAGGGACGCGGATCGATCACCTCCAACTGCACCATGCCCTTCGAGACCGCCACGTACTCCTGCAGGAGGGCCTTCACGAACTCATAGTAGTTGTTGAAGTAGCGGATCTGGTCCGGGGCCTTCATCGCCGCGGTCGCGGCGTAGTACAGCCGGGCCTTGATGGGCTGGTTGAGCTTGCCCAGAATGGCCTTGGTCCCGTCGGACAGCGTGTAGATCCGCTGCTCCGTCACGTCCACCTTCAGGCGCCGTCCCAGGTTCTGGCTGATACTGATGGCGCTGAAGACGATGATCAGAATCAGAATCGTGCCGAGGATCGCGC
The DNA here is from genome assembly GCA_025459125.1 of Planctomycetota bacterium. Taxonomy (GTDB): domain Bacteria; phylum Planctomycetota; class Phycisphaerae; order Sedimentisphaerales; family Anaerobacaceae; genus PLanc-01. Next base: position 11,793 of record JALORE010000072.1, read on the forward strand.
GTATTGTCCGGCTCATTAGCTGGCCTTCCTTTCATCCAAAATGACCGTACAGGCTGCCACCCACCCCACAATCAGCAGGACAAAGTAGGCGAGGTCTTTGAACTGCACGACGCCCCGCTGCAGGGACTCGAAATGCTCCTGGAAGCTGATGCCCTTGGTGGCCTCGACCAGGCCGGCCGGCAGGAACGTCGAAAGGTAATTCAGCGTCGTCGGCATCCCCGCGAATACGAGGATCGCACACGCCACGACCGAGAGCACGAAGGCGATCACCTGGTTCTTGCTGAGGGCCGAGAAAAAGCACCCGATCGCCAGAAAGCCGCCCGCCATGAGAAAGCTGCCCAGGTAGCCCGTCAGGATCAGGCCGCCGTCGGGGTCGCCCAGATAAGCCACGGTGAGAATCATGGGGAAAGTCAGGGCCAGGGCAATACCGAGGAACGCCCAGGCCGCCATGAATTTGCCGAGCACCGCCTGGCGGATCGTGATCGGCAGGGTGAAGAGCAACTCGATCGAGCCGACCTTGCGTTCCTCGGCCCACAGACGCATGGCGGTCGCGGGCACCATGAAGATGAACAGCAAGGGCAGGTTCATGAAGAACGGCTGCATGTCCGCCTGCCGCATCTCGAAGAACTTCTCATGGAAGAACGCAAGATAGCCCGCGAAGAACAGGAAAATCACGAGAAAGACGTAGGCCAGAGGGGTCGCAAAGTAGCTCTTCAATTCCCTCTTGAATACCGCCCGAAAGCTATTCATGGAGCACTCCCTATGCACTTTTCTTCATCTTGGTGATCGTGCGGAAGATTTCCTCGAGGCTGGCGTGGTGCTTCTCCTTCAACTGCTTCGGCGTGGAGTCCACCAGCACCTTGCCCCGGGCGACGATGATCGTCCGCGAGCAGATCGCCTCGACCTCTTCCAGAATGTGCGTCGAGACGATGATGCACTTGTCCTTGCCCATTTCCGTGATGAGCCGCCGGACATCGTGCTTTTGATTGGGATCGAGGCCGTCCGTGGGCTCGTCGAGGATCAGCACCTGGGGGTCGTGGATCAGGGCCTGGGCCAGACCGACGCGGCGCTTGTAGCCCTTCGAGAGCGTCTCGATGCTCTGGTGATACACCGAGTCGATGGAGCACATCGGCACGATCTGGTCGAGCCGGGCCTTGCGGGCAGCGCCTTTGATCTCCCGCACATCGCAGATGAAGTTGAGGAACCCGCCCACGGTCATCTCGCCGTAGGCCGGCGAGTTCTCCGCCAGGTAGCCCAGCGACCGCCGGGCCCCAAGCGGGTCTTTGAGGATGTCATGCCCGCAAACGCTCGCGGTCCCGCTGTCGGGACGGATAAAGCACGCGAGCATGCGCATCGCCGTCGTCTTGCCGGCGCCATTGGGACCGAGCAGCCCCAGGACCTGCCCCCTGCCCACGCTGAAGGAAATGCCGTCCACCGCCACGACCGGTCCGAAACGCCGTCGCAGTTCCTTGACCTCGATCATATCCAGCTCCAAACCCTGCTATTGATAATGGCTTATCGATGATTGACTACTGCCACCAACACCCTGGGATAGACGGTATACATTTACGAAGAATTGTTTGACAGTCAAGACCTCTGCACCGATTATTTTCGGGTCCGGGACCGCCTTTGCCGGGACCGTCACGGCGTTTTTGGCGTCTCTACGAAGCAAACGGAATTTTGTTCGCACTATGGGTACCGTTGCCAAAATTCGTTTCGACGACTATGGGTCGAGCGTCGCCCAGGCACTCGACGCAGTCGGGGCCGCCAGGCGGTTACCGGCGGAAGGTCTGATAATTCTCAAGCCCAACCTGACGAACTCCTCCCCACCGCCGGTGACAACGAGTGTCCAGGCCGTCGAGGCGGTGTACCGCTACTGTCGCGCCCATACGAAGGCGGAAATCATCATTGGAGAAGGCGCCGGCAGTGGACGCACCTGCGATGTCTACGACGCTCTCGGCTACATTGATTTCGCGCGGCGGGAGGGTCTCCGGCTGGTGGACTTCAACGACGCCGAGACCGTGGAGCTGCGAAATCCGAACGCCCTGCAGCTCAAGAGTTTTCACCTGCCCCGGATCGCCCAGGAGGCGTTCGTCATCTCGATCCCGGTCCTCAAGGACCACAGCTTCACGAAGACAACGATCGCGATGAAGAACATGTTCGGCCTGGCCCCGGGCCGGTACTACGCCGGCACTTGGAACAAAGCCCAGCTCCACACGCCTTCCACAGATGACTCGGTCGTGGACGTCTGCCTGTACAAAAAGCCCGACCTGTCCGTGGTGGACGCCAGCGTCGCCCTGACCGGCGGGCATCTCGCGGGCCAAAAGAAGCACGTCAACCTGATCCTCGCCGGTTTCGACCCGGTCGCCGTGGACACGGTCGGCAGCGATCTGCTCGGCCACGACCCCGGCTGGGTCCACTACCTGACCGCCGCCGAAGGCCGCCTCGGCTCCCGGCGGGACATCGAAATCGTCACCGGCTGACGTGCTCCTTCCCGGTGCATCCGGACTTCCCACCAGAAAGCAGTTGCCTCCGAACTTCTCACAGAATAAGCGCTCGATCCCCTTCTGTCGCCCCGCCGCAGAGCCTACCCTTGACCCGGCTGGGGGCGGGAGGCCAACCGACGCTGAGGCCCACTTGGTTTGGGAACCTTTCCCGCCTGCCCGGGAATGACAAAGAGCGACAGCCGTCTCCGGAGCAGTCAGTAGGTTAGGCCGTCTAAGGCTGGCCGAGGTACGACCTGCTGGCTTCGACGGTACCGCCGTAGACGCCGAGGTTGATCCGCCCGCCGTTGGGGAGCGGCTCGGCGCCGACGGGAGTCGTGGGATCGCCCGCGTCGATGCAGGGACTCGTGACTTCGTCGTGGACCCACGTGCGAACCGCCGGGTCCCAGCGGCCGGCCTCGGACTTCAGGTGGTAGTCGCCCTCGATCCAGACGTCCCGGCTCGGATCGTTCGCCCGGGGGAGCCTCCATTGCCCCGGGGCGGCCCAGTCCGGATCGACATCGATATTGCCCACCCCGGGGTATCCGCCCTCCACGTTGCAGTACGTTACGGTCGTCTTCGCCAGCCATACCTGATGAGGATCGAGGCCATGGCTCATCCCCCGGATGATGCAGTTGGTGAACGCGTTGCTCCACACCGTGCCGTGGCCGGCCAGCGAGCGGAACATGATCCCGTCCGGCGAGCGGTTGCCGGCGAAGGTGCAGTTCGTGAATTGCGCGCCGTAGGAGTCCACCGCCCCGATGCCACGCAGCGACTGGTTGCCGTCGAAGAGACAGTTCCGCCCGATCAGTGTCCCCGAGCAGTCCACGGCGCCGGCGTGCTCGCGTCCCACGTTGCCCGTGAAGCGGCACCCGCGCAGTTCCATCGGCTTGCCCAGGAGCGCTCCGCCCGAGACAGCCCGGTTGTTGCGGAACATGCAGTCGGCCAGGGTGACCCGGCCCTCGGACCAGATGTCGACAAACACCGCTCCTCCCTGGCCCCGGGTGAAGGAAGCTGGGTGGGGCGACAGAGCCGAGTTCTCCACGAAGGTGCAGCCGGTCGCGTTCAGGCTCCCGCGCGCCTGATGGAGACCCCCGCCATCATCCGCGGAGTTGGCGCGGAACGTGCAGCCGGACAAAGTGACAGCGACCAGGTGGCCGGAGACAGCGCCGCCGCGCAGGGACGTGTTGGCCGCAAACTCGCAATCGGTGAGCAACAGCGTGCCGTTCTCCTCGTTGCCGCTGAGGTACAGAGCGCCGTCTTCCGCGCGCAGGGCGCCGCCGTGCTGCGCCGCCGCGTTCACCATGAACCGGCAGTTGTGCATGCCCACGTCGCTCAGGTTCTTCGCCAGAAGACGCGGGATGAAGACCGCCCCACCCGCGGGCCCCCAGTTCCGGGTGAACGTACAGTTCCACACGGTCACGTCGCTGCTGTGAACCAGCAAACCGCCACCACCGCCCTCGAGGGCGTGGCCGTCCCGGATGCTGAAGCCGTCCAGCACGCAGAAATCGACATGCTCGATCACGACCACGTGGCGACTATTGTCGCCCCGGCCCGGCAGGTGCGCCAACAGGTCGGGCTCCGACAGCTCGACATCATTGCCGTTGCAGTCTCCGCTGAGCACCGTCGGGCAAAGTTGGATATCCCGCGCATTCGGGTCGGAGGCCCCCACACCGGCGTAGCCGCCCCGCAGGACGATCCCGTGGACAATGAGAAAGGCCAGGTCCGGGCCGCCATCCCGGAGATCCGCGCCCTGATCGGGCCTGTAGATACCTTGCGCAACGCGGATTTCATCTCCGGCCCGCGCGGTCGCCAGAGCATCCCGGAGATACCGGAGCGCATCCGCCCAGGAGGAACCGTTGTTCGTGCCGGCCGCGTCATCGTCCACGTAGATGACCGCCGCCGGCAGGGACGCGGCGAGACCCGCGATCAGCGCGCCGACCGCCACCGCCCTTCCCAGCTGCCCATTCGTCTCCATTTTCCCGCCCTTTCAAGAAGAGATGAGTAGTATGAAGAATATGACTTCGTCCACTTTTCGCTCGTTCCCAGCGGCCCGCTCCATGGGCGACGCCGAGAGCAAGGCGCGTACCTTCAGCGGACGCGCAGAGCTTGCGCTGGCGGCGCCGTCAGGCGGTCGAGGCGACGTGGGCAAGGGCAGGTTCGCGCATCGCGTACCCTCACCGGTCGCTACGCCGCCAGCGCAGCACGACCTGGATGCATAGAGTGTTTCCGCGCTTACGCAGGCAGGCAGGTATGATACGATGCGAAGGAGGAAATAGGATAGCGAAACAAGTTATGATAAGATTGCTTGCCCGCCTGTATATCTCATTTTCTTCAGCTTACCGAGGGAGAGACCGTCACGTCAACAGAATTCCCCAGAAAAGAGAGGTATCTTCCCAGATCGCGTCCGCACCGCCGGAGCTATTCGACAAGTTCCTCGCCAGTTGCCGCGGCCTGCTTGGGCAACGTGACTCGCCTCCGGGCCGCCAAGTGGAGGCCCAACTGGCCGGCCAGGCCGGTACCGACCAGGCCGATGGCAAACCAGTACGGCGTGTACAGGCCGACGTGCTCGGCGAGATAGCCGCCGGCAAAGGAGCCGATCGTCAGACCGACCGAGATCACGATCTCGTGGATGGCCATGCGTGCGGACCGCTTCCGGCTGGCCGACGCACCGTAATAGAGATGGGAAGAATAGGCAAAGCCATACGCCACACCCAGCAGCACGGCGGAGGCGAAGAAGACGCCCAGGGTTCGGCCGTAGATGGTCAGCAGCAGGGTCAGGAGCAAGGTCGCCTGCCCCACGATCAGCAGCACCGGCTTGAAATGCCAGCAGGCCCAGCGGCCCGCCGCCACCAGGGCGGCGAAATTGCACAGGGCGTAGATCGTCAGGTACATCCCAAACTGGCGTTCCGCGTACCCCAGGTCCCGGAAGACCAGGGCGAATTGCGAACGAAGGATGGCATACGACGCGCAGACGCTGAACAAGGCGATGCGGGACACCCAGCGGCAGTCGCCGAGCAGACGCATGTCATAGGCGATCTCGCCCATCCCGGCAGCCGGCACCGTGGCGGCCTTGCGTGCGGAGCCATCGCGTCCGAAACGCAGCAACAGCAGCGAGAGCAGGACAAAGACCACCGCGACCGCCAACGGGATCACGGCATCCACCTCGAACAGTCGGCCCCCGATCAGCGGACCGATGGTTCCCCCGCTGGACCACGCGCCGTTGTACCGTCCGAAACGCCGGTTCAACTGCACGCCTTCGTAATCGGCCGAAACCCAGCTCATCAGAAAGGGCCAGTAGAGGGCCATTGCCGCCCCCCCGATGCCTCCCGCGGCGATCAGGGTCCAGACCCAGGCCCGCTCGTTGACGCCGGCCCGCCACTCAGCCCAGAAGACGCAGAAACTCATGGCGGCCGTTGCCAACAGCGCGATGGTGGCCGCCAACAGAGTCGTCCGCCGGACGCGCAGATGACCGAACCATGAGCCGGCCGCCAGCAGGGCAATCATGTAGGCCAGGGTATTGACCGCGGGCGCGTAACCAACGTGGGCGTTCGTGCCCCCCATGGCGCTGAGCACAAACGGCATGGCGGTCCACGCCATGCTCAAGCTGATGGCCATCATGAACGCCGCCCCGTACAGCGGCCAGGCGCGGCCGTGCGCTTCCGGCCGCACTTGCATATTCTCATCCGACATTCCGGTGGTGCTCCAAAGCTGTCGATTGTAGCATCGCCGCCGCCACACGCCAGTGGTGTAGACAAGATTCGCCGGGTAACTGCACGTGAGCAGGAATCTCGAGTGGTCGAATGGTGCGCGATACGCACCTACATGGATACACGGCCCGCCGGGTGGCATCGTCAAGGCCGCAGGCGTTGACAATGGCCTGTCGCACAGGCAGTCCGCCATCGGCAAGCTGCGCTTGCCGCTGGCACCCGGAATCTGGCTCGGGGGTACGAAGAAAGCAGTCGCAATCGGTATCAGGCTCTGCTTGACGATGCCACCCGGTCACTCGCAGGCCGGATCCTCCATTGCGATGAGGATGGCAAAGAGAGGGGACGGATTCCTCCGGATCCGCATCGGACCGATACACCGAGGCGCGGCAGGAGACGAAGACAGGGATCCGTCGAAACGCGCCTCAGCCGGAGGAAGACCCGGTCTCCGGGAACAGCAGCCGCAGCAGCGCATCCCGCTGGGAGAAGTCGGGGATGACCAGATGGGCGCCGGCCTTGATGAGGCGGGCGCGTTTCTCCGGGTTCAGGCCGTGCCGGCGGACCTCGTCGGAGGCCACGCCGACCGCCAGACCGCCGCGCTTGCGGCATTCCCGCAGCTCGACCGGGCCGTCACCGAAGACCGCCAGCTCCGGGCCGGACAGGCGATTGGCCGCCAGAATGCGGTCCAGGACCATCTTCTTCGAGCAGTTGTCGAGATCGCCGGTGGCGCCGTAGATACCGCCGTTGAACAGGTCCGCGAAGCCCAGAGCCGTGGTCTCGGCAACGACGTCGGCGTGATCGGTGCCGCTGGCCAGGTAGAGCGTGACGCCCCGCTGCCGCAGGGCCTGGGCGAAGGCGACCGCGCCCTTGACGGTGAAGTCGGTCACGTCGAGCTGGCCGCGGCGCAGCCGGGCGATCCGTTCGCCCACCAGCGCCATGAGAGCGTCGTTGTAGAGCTTCTTGTAGCCGAACCGGTCGAGGATCTTCTCCGGTGGAACCAGGCCGAATTCGCGGACGATCCCGACCAGGGCCTCCATTTGGACGAGGGTCTGGATGCCGGTCGACTGGTCGATGTATTCGAGCACGCGGCGGCGCACCTTGTCGAAGAGCCGGTCGTCGGCGGTTTGGTACTGATCGCCGAGAATGGCCTTCATCATGACCGGAGCCATGATCTGCTCCCAGCCCTGGCGGAGCGTGCTGATCGTGCCGTCGTTGTCGAAGACCGCATGGCGGAGAGAAGAAAATGGAATAATGGGTGAGGAGCCGGCTCGCTCCCCAATATTCCAATATTCCAATATTCCATTATTCCAATTCTCACAGACTTCGATCTCGGTGCCCGGGAAATAGCGGGCCTGGCGCGGGTCCGCCGCCAGTTCCGGCTGATAGATGAAGTCCGGGTCCTTCGCCACGTCCAGGATCTCCGCACCGCTGGCGGTGCCGGTCTGGAACAGCTTCTGGACCGTCACGGCGGCGGCGAGATTGGCGAATTCGGCCGCCTCCACCGGCGGCACCCCCGCGCCCAGACATAGGGCCAGGGCGCTGGTCACCGTGTCGCCGGCGCCGACGGGGTCCAGCTTCTTGAGCAGTTGGATGCCGGGGATTTCGTGCACCCCCCCGCTGTCGGCGGCCACGATGCCGCGCGGTCCGCGGGTGAGAAACACCGGTCGGTGGAATTTCCGGTACAGATTATCCGCGTATTTTCGCATGTCGGCCAGCGGAACCGTCTCGTCCCGGCCGACCTGGACGCCGTTGAGCCGGGCGGCCTCACGGTCGTTCGTCTTGCGGTAGATGTGCTGGAACTTGTCGCCGTAGTGCCGCGAGTCGAGCAGCACAACCTTGTCGGGGAACTCGTGGAAGAGCCGGTTGGCCTCGTCGATGAAACCGAGGTTCGTGATGCCGCCGGGCACCTGCTGGTTGGCGATCAGGGCGTCGGCGGTTTGCAGGGCGTGACGAATGCCGTCGAGCAGTGCCCGGTCCGTGGCGGCGCTGCGGCGGTTGAAGAAGCCGAAATCGATCCGCGGCTCCTCGACCTCCTCCAGGTACGGCTTGCCGAAGGCCACCGTGTCAAAGCCTTCCCGCTGGATAACCAGGTGCGTGGTGTCGATGCCGAGCTGATCGAACTGCCGCCGCAATTCCCGGCCGAAGATGTCGTCGCCGATGACGCCGATCACCAGGATCTTCTGCGGTTTCAGCGCCGCGAGGTTCGCGACGACGTTGGAGGCGCCGCCGAGCGAGTAGTAGTGCCGCGCGACCGCCCGGGCGTGCAACCCCGTCTCCTCGGAGACCTCGGAGCCTTTCGGGTCCAGCATCCAATAGGCGTCCAGGCAGAAATCGCCGTAGACCGCGACGGTGACCTTCTCGATCTGCGCCAGTATCTCTCTGATCCGCTGCTGATTCATACGTCTCTACAACACCTCGGCAAGCTGCTTGCACAGGAACGGAAACGTCTGCGTCTGGTCGCCCTGGATATAGAGGCCCCGGCCGCCGAAGGCCTGCGGAATCCGCGTGACGACGCTTTTCTGATCGCGGAAGTAGTAGCCCGGCGCGGATTCATCGGCCATCTGCCGGGGCTCGTGCACGCGCAGGTCGAAATCGGCGGTGAGCATGCCCTGGGGCACGCGGCCGACGTTGGCGGCCATGGAGACCGCCTTGAGCAGCACCTCCGGCCCGGTGACCGCGCTGCCGATGTTCAGAACGACGCCGCCTTGCGTGAGCTTCGTGACCTCCTGCGTGTAGAGGAGGAAATCCCGGCCGGAGCAGCCGCCCTTGGCCTGGCCGTCGAAGCTCGGGTGTTGATCGATCACGTCCGTCCCGATCCCGACGTGGACGGTGAAAGGAATCCTTCGTCGGTAGCACGCCGCCAGTACGCTGACTTCGAGGTGACCGAATTGGGCGACCGAGTCCTCTTGCGCCACGAGCGACAAGATCGCCCGGCGGAACGTCTCATCGCAGATCATCCGCCCGAGCGACTCGCCGTAACCGAGCTTCTGCTGATTCCCGACGGACAGGGCCATGTTGATATAGGCGAACTCATACGCCATGCCGAACTGGCCTTGGTCGAGGGCCGCCGGCACGTTCTCGCTGGTTTCGCCGACCAGGGCCAGCTCGAAATCGTGGATCGCGGTGGCGCCGTTACCCGCCACGAGCGTTACGGCTCCGCGCTCGACCAGGTCGACCAGCAGCGGTCCCAGGCCGTTCTTGATGAGGTGGGCCCCGGTGAACAGGATGACCGGCCGGCCCGCCTGCCGCGCAGTCACGACCGCCTCAGCCACCGCGCGAACGTCATGGCGTACCTTCTCCGGCAGGTCAAAGGCACGGCCCGCCAGGTCCTTCGGAAAGACCAGGTCGCTGAGCTTCACCTTGTTGCTGCGCGTGCGCAGCGGATACGTCCGGATCCGCGTCGCATCAAACGCCTGGTATCGGCCTTCGTATTCCATATCTGTAGGGTGGGCTGTGCCCACCATTCGTCATCCCGTTCATCCTTGAGACTTGGTGGGCACAGCCCACCCTACGAGGACTTCTCAAATCAAAAATCACACTTCACACTTGCCCCATGAGTTTCTCCAGCCGCTTGATGCACTCGACCATGCAGCGGATCGTGTGGTAATTGACCTTCCACGAGTGGCTCATGTGCGTCCAGCGGACCGGCTGGCCCTCGCGGTTCAGCAACGGCCACCACTCGCCCACCGGGTGGTTGATCATCTTGTCGAATACGAACCGGTGCACGTTCACGTACGCGGGCCAGTAGGTCTTCGGCCCGAAGCGCAGGCAGCCCTCGAGCATGCCGATCATGACCTCGGCCTGCTGCCAGAATTCCTTCTCCGTGTCGTAGACGCCGCCGGCGTGCGGGCCTTCGGTGTAGACGCCGCCGAACTCGGGGTCGATGCCGTTCTTGAGGCCGTGGTCCATCGCCTTCTTGATGACCTTCTTATAGGCATCCCAGTAGGCGGCGTCCCCGGGGGTGGTCGAGTCCCCAGCCGAGGGCGGCTGGGCTACATGGTCCAGCACATCGGCGGCGTGGGCCAGCAGCCAGGCGAACTCGACGTTATGTCCGGCGGAGGTATTGTCCTCGGCGTGGGCTTTCTGGCCGCCCGCGGCGAACCGGTCCCAGCCCCAGACGATGTCGAACTTGATCTGCGGCGCGATCTTCCAGTCGAGGGTGAATTGCGGGATGCCGGTCGCGTAGCGTTTGTGCAGAATCCGCTGGAGCAGGATGTCGATGTCCTCCAGCAGCGTCCGGCGGTGGATCGGCTGCTGCGTACACTCGTACATGTTCGTGAACGCTTCCATCAGGTGCATGTGCACGTCGAGGGTCTTGCGGTCGCCGCCCTGGGGGCCGGGGCCGCACAGCGTCCAGTCGCGCTCGAACATCTCGTAGAAGCCGCCATACATCGTCTCGGCCGCGTGCTTCTTGACGAGATCGAAGACTTTCTCGGCGTACTCCTGCCCGCGCGGATCGCCGGTGGCCATGGTGTACTCGGAGAGCCCGTACATGGCGAAGCTCAGGCCGTAGAGGATCTTCTTGTCGATGGTGATTTCGCCCTTGCGGTTGGCCATCCAGTAGAAGCCGCCGTACTGCTTGTCCCAGAGCCGCTCGAGCACGAAATCCACGCCGTGCCGGGCGAAGTCGGCACACTTGCCGTTCCCATGGCCGGCCCGGTGCGCCGCCGACATGGAGAAGATGAACCGCATCTGCCCCAGCATCGACTTCTCATCCGTACCGGAGTCCTTGCCGTCCTTGTCGAAATGTGTGACGAAACCGCCGTACCGATCGTCCTTGGCCCGGTTCATCCAGAACGGCAGCAGCTCCGTCGTCAGATGCGTCCTGCACTCCCGCAAACAGGCGGCGACCTGATCGCGCTCCATAGCCATCGTCTACCCCTTTCGCCAAATTCCGTAGCGTGCGCAACACCGAGAAACCACGGCGGTATTCTATGCCTGCCCTCGCCCCGCCGTCAACCAAGGACCCGGCGCAAGCCAATAGCCCGCCCGTTCGTAGTGTGCTCGTCAGAGCATATCCGTTCGTGGTGTCGCCGCAAGGCCTTGTCGGATATGCCCTTACGGGCACACTGCAAACCAGGACCGGGTGGCAGCGGCAAGCGCCAGCTTGCCGATGGCTCGTACGACAGGCGCAAACGCCATCGGCAAGCTCCGAAGACTCCGCTTGCCGCTGCCACCCGCCGCGCCTCTGTCACGAGATTTCGGCGCGGCATCACCGTTACAATTCCGCTTGCATGGGGCCCTATCCATCCAGTAAGAAGAACATACTGGCGCGGGTGAGCGTATGGATGGCGCTCGGGACAGGCCCGGATGGACTGCAAGGGACATGCGGATGGTGAGAAGGTGCGACCCCAGGGGGCTGACGCGGATTGAGCTACTGGTCGTGGTGCTGGTGAGCGCATCTGTCCTGGTGCTGCTGCCGCCCGCCTCACGGCGGGCGAAATCCGGCGCCGACCGTACC
>JALORE010000328.1 GCA_025459125.1 Planctomycetota bacterium
GAGCCGGTTTTCTTGCATGCCGATTGTTCCATGCCGGCCATTCTACTTCTTCTCGCCCCGATTGCACGCGATTCGAAGCATGGTGGCGTTTGACTTGCCTTGTGGCAGTTCGTATCATAGTGACCATGGTTTGCCCCGAGCACAACTTGGAGGCTTCTTCTCGCCGTCCGATGGCGCGCCGGCAGGTGATTGAGACGTTGCAGGCGCATCAGGACGAGTTGCGGCAGTTCGGCGTGAGAAAGATCAGCCTCTTTGGGTCCGTGGCACGAGAGTCGGCCCAATCCCATAGCGATGTGGACATGGTGGTCGAGTTCTCCGAAACCACGTACCGACGATTTGTTGCCCTCAAGTCGTTCCTGGAATCGCTTCTCGGCAGAAAGGTCGATCTGCTCACCCCTGCGGCGGTCCAAGGCCGATTGAAAGAGGAAATCGAGAAGGACCTCGTCGCTGTCCCGACCTGAGAGACTGCGTCTCCTCGATATTCTGGATGCCATTAACCGGATCATTTCCTACGTCGAAGGGATCGACTACGACGGCTTTCTGGCCGATCGAAAGACCCAGGACGCCGTGCCCCGCAATATTGAGATCATCGGCGAGGCGGCTCGCGCTTTGCCCGAGGACTTCAAGCTGCGCCACGCGGATGTTCCTTGGGGTGAGATCGTGGCGATGCGGAATGGGATTGTCCACCAGTACTTCGGAATTCTCCCGGACGTCGTCTGGGACGTCATCAAGAACGAGTTGCCCAAACTGCGCTCCCGGCTTGCCCGGTTCTGACTCACTCCGCCCGCGGGCAGCGTTCTCTCTGCTATTGTTCAAAGAGCAATTCGCCCAGGGCCTCGTGCAGGGCGTCTTCCAGGGTCTCTGAGACCGTAGGATGCGGGAAGGTGATCTGGCGGATCGGCTCGACCGTGCCGAGCAGGGTGCGGGCGAAGGCGACGAACTCGGTCGCCAACTCGCCGACCATGCTGATGCCGACGATCTCGTTCATGGTGTTGTCGCGGACGGCGTGGAACTGGCCGCAGGTCTCGTTCTCGGCCAGGCAGCGGCCGTTGGCGCGGTAGAAGCCCTTGCCGATGGAGATGTCCGCACCCGCGGCCTGGCACTTTTCTTCCGTCTTGCCGACCGAGGCGACCTCGGGGAACGTGAAGACCACGCGCGGGATCAGGGCGTAGTCCTGCATTTCCTCGTTGCCGCCGACGGCGTTGGCCGCGGCGACTTCCGCCTCCGCGGTCGCGCCGTGGGCCAGGTTGGTCGTGCCGACCGCATCGCCCAGGGCGTACACGCCGGGAACGCTTGTCTCCAGCTTGCGGTTGACTTTGATGGCCGGGCCGTTCATCTCCAGGCGCAGGGCCTGCACGATCTGGCTGGCGGTGGCGGGCCGGCGGCCGACCGCGACCAAAACCTTCTCGGCCTCAATGGTCTGGCCGTTGTCGAGACTGACTTTGGCCGGCACAGCGCTCTTGTCCACGGACATGACCTTGCGGGCGGTAATGGCCTCAATGCCCTGATTCTTGAACTCGCGTTCCAGCAGCCGGCTCACCCAGGAATCCTCCATGGGCAAGAGCCGCTCCAGGGCCTCGACGATCGTGACCTTGGTGCCGAAGGCGGCATAGGCGCAGGCCATCTCGCAGCCGATCACACCGCCGCCGACGATCAGCATGGACTTGGGGATCTGCGGCAGGGACAGGGCTTCCTTGCTGCTGATGACCACCTGCCCGTCGAAGGGGATGTTGCGCAATTCGATGGACTCGGAGCCGGTCGCCAGAATCAGTCTGCCGGCCTCCAAGTCGCGGCTCTGGCCGCTCGACTCGACGCGGACCCGGCCCGGGGCCAGGACGGAGGCGCGGCCCTCGATGTGCGTGATCTTGTTGGCCTTCACCGTGCCGAGCATGCCCTTGCGGATGCCGGTAAGGATGGCCTCGCGCCGCTGCTGGATCTTGGGCCAGTTCGGGGTGGCGGAGGGGATGTCGATCCCCAGCTCGCCGGCCTGGCGGGCCCGGTGCAACAGGTGAGCCGAAGCCAGCAGCGTCTTCGACGGGATGCAGCCCCAGTTCAGACAGGTGCCGCCGACGTATTCCTTCTCGATCATCGCGACCGAGGCACCGCGCTGCGCACAGCGGCGGGCGGCGCGAAATCCCCCGGGACCTGCACCGATTACCACGACATCAAAGCGTTCGGCCATACTGGAATTCTCCGTTGTTGCTTGCCATGCCACCGAGGCCATCTGCCCAGCCTCCCACGGGTCGGGCGCGCCCTGCACACCTTCGTGCGAGAGTATATGCGAATCCTCGGGTAGTTTCCAGTGCTTCTGCCGCAGGACCGCGGGGCCCCTCGATCAGCGGGCCTTACCGGGCGCTGGTGAAACCGCCGCGAGCGCCACCGGCTCGATGTCGACCGCCGGGCCGTCCATTTCCAGCTTCACGATCGTATCGATCTCCTGCCGATCGTCCGGCGGCACGCGGATTTCGATGCCGTCCTTCGTCTGCCGCACGCTGACCTTCCCGCCGGTCAGCAGGGAGGAGTCGACCACGCGTTTGGGCAGCGCCGGGAGGGTGATGGCATCGCCCGGCCAGGCGAGGATGTGTACGAAGATCGCATTGTTCCGGTACGTGGTGGCGATCTGGGCGGTGGTCTTGATGGGGCCGCCGCGGGTGCCATAGATGGTCTCGCCGTACTGGCGGAGCCACGCGCCCATCTCCCGGAGCCGGTCCACCTGCCGGGGCTCGATCCGGCCGTCGGGCATCGGGCCGACGTTGAGCAGGAAGTTGCCGTCACCGCCGACGACCCGGACCAGCGTCTGGATGCACTCCGTGAGCGACTTCATCTGGTCGTCGGGCTTCCAGGCCCACTGCCGGCAGATGGTCATGTTGGTCTCCCAGGGCCGGTCCTTCTGGAATTTGCCGATACGCTGCTCGGGGGTATCATAATCGCCGGCGAAGGCGCCCGCCGCCGTACTGCCCTCCATCCCGGCCCGGCCCACACCGACGCGATTGTTGACGATGATGCTCGGCTGCAGGCTGCGGATGTGCCGGTAGAGATCGATCCCGCGCTCCTGCGTCCAGGGCTTTTCCCACTCGCCATCGAACCAGAGGATGCCCAGGGGGCCGTAATTGCGGATCAGTTCGGCGACTTGGTTCTTCAGGTACTGATTGTAGCGGTCCATGTTGGGATGGGGTTTGGGGGTCTTGCCGCCGGGACTGCCGAGCGGGTAATCAGGGTGATACCAGTCGCAGATCGAATGATAGGTGCAGAAGGCGATGCCGCGCTCTTTGCAGGCGGCGGCCAGTTCCTTCAGCACGTCCCGACCGAACGGCGTGTGCATGATATTGTAGTCGGTGAACTTCGTGTCCCAGATGCAGAAGCCGTCATGGTGCTTGCTGGTGATCACCAGGTACTTCATGCCGGCGTCCTGGGCGATCCGGACCCACTCGTCGGCATCGAATCGCGTCGGGTTGAACTGCCGGTAAAGCTCGTCGTATTCCTCCGTCGGCACTTGCGCGCCGCGCGACCAGCCGATCTCCGTGCCCTTGAGGCTGACCGGTCCCCAATGGATGAACAGCCCGAACCGTGCCTCCCGCCACCATTGCAGGTTGGCCGCGCCGGCCTGGAGGTCCGGCCCGGCACCGGGGGATGCCGGCGCCTGTGCTCCTGCGGCAGGCCCGCCCGGCGACAGGTGCGCCAGCACCCACAGGCCGGCGATCACGCACACGCG
This sequence comes from Planctomycetota bacterium, assembly GCA_025459125.1. Classification (GTDB taxonomy): domain Bacteria; phylum Planctomycetota; class Phycisphaerae; order Sedimentisphaerales; family Anaerobacaceae; genus PLanc-01. Next base: position 3,713 of record JALORE010000328.1, read on the forward strand.
GTGACGGTAGCTTGGCATAGCTGTTCCTTTCGTCAATGTTTGACTTCGGGAGCAAGACATGCCTACGCAAAGCCATAGGCATGGCACCCGGCGGCCGCTCGGAGTTCCGCGTTCACGCGGGTTCAAATCTTCCGGGCCAATTCCTGCAAGCGCCAGCGACCCTCCTGAGCCTCGAAGGATTGCCGACGGTTGGTCCCATCCGCCATCGGCAAGGCCTGCGCAAAGCCTCCGGCCTTGCCGCTGCCACCCAGCCGAACCTCGGCGTCGTCACCGTGTTCCGACCGCGGGCGGCAGAAGCTGAAACTCCCAGATCGTCGGGCCGTCGGCGGCGTCGAGGATGTTCAGGCGGACGTATTGCGTCGTCACGGGCCGGAAGTCCTGGGAATACTGGTCGCCGATCCGGGTGCCCTGGAGGAAGGTCTTCCACGTCTGGCCGTCTCGGGATTGCAGCTCGAAGCGCCGGATGCGGTCGAATTCCTCGTCAATGGTCACCCGGCCGAAGCGCACGGGCTTGCCCAGGTCGAGCTCCAGCCAGGCCTGCTTCGTGCCGGAGTCGGTTGCCCAGCGGGTGGCGGGATCGCCGTCGACCGCCTTGGCGGCACTGTAGGTGCGATTGCCCTGGAAGACATTCGAGGCTGTCGCCTTCGCTCCGGAGGCCAGGGAGGCCGAGGCGACCGCTACCGGCTCGATCTCGCCGGCAGGGCCATCGAGCTCGAGTCTCACGATCGTATCGATTTCCTGCCGATCCTGCGGCGGCACGCGGATTTCGATGCCTTCTCTGGTCTGGCGCACGCTGACGGTCCCGCCGGTCAGCAGGGCGGAATCGACCACGCGTTTCGGCAGGGCCGGGAGGGTGATGGCATCGCCCGGCCAGGCGAGGATGTGCACATAGATCGTGTTGCCCGTGTACGTGCTGGCAATCTGGGCGGTGGTCTTGATCGGACCGCCGCGGGTGCCATAGATGCTCTGGCCGCATCGGCGGAGCCAGTCACCCATCTCCCGGAGCCGCTCGACCTGCCGGGGCTCGATCCGCCCATCGGGCATGGGACCGACGTTGAACAGGAGGTTGCCGTCGCCGCCGGTGACCCGGACGAGCGTCTGGAGGCACTCCTTCAGGGATTTCATCTGGTCATTGGGCTTCCAGGCCCACTGCCGGCAGATGGTCATGCACGTTTCCCAGGGGCGTTCGTTCTGGAAGTTGCCGATGCGTTGTTCCGGCGTGTCGTGGTCGGCGGGCAGGCCGGCGCGGTTGTTGATGATCACGTGCGGCTGCAGCGCGCGGATCATTTTGAACAGGTTCTCCGAGTCCCAATCCTGGGCGGTGCCGCCGAGACCGTCGAACCAGATAATGTCGATCCGGCCGTAGTTGGTGCAGATCTCGCGGAGCTGGCCGTGCATGAACTCGATGTACCGCCGGTGATTCTCCGTGCGGTAATCGGGATGGTACCAGTCCACCGGCGAATAATAGTAGCCCAGCTTCAGGCCGGCCTTGTGGCAGGCGTCGGCCAGCTCCTTGACCACGTCCCGCTGGAAGGGCGAATTGGTGATTTTGTACTCGGTGAGCTTGCTGTCGAACATGGAGAAGCCGTCATGGTGCTTGGACGTGAAGACCAGGTAGCGCATCCCGGCGTCCTTCGCGACCTGCATCCACTCGTCGGCATTGAACTCGACCGGGTTGAACTGTTTGTAGAGGTTGTCATAAACCTCGACGGGGATCTCCCCGGTGCTCTTATCCTTCCGCCCGCGCCGCTCGCCGCCGCGCGACCAGCCGATCTCGGTCCCCATGAGACTGACCGGTCCCCAATGGACAAACAACCCGAATTTCAGCTCGCGCCACGCCTGCACGTCCTGGGGGCCGGCCTGGAGGTATCCCTTTTCCGTCGCCGGACCGGCTGACGCCGCTGGCGCAGGAGTACTGACCCACGCCAGAGCCGTTATTACACCCAGCAGAAGGATAGTAGTTCTCACCCCGCATCTTCGTGTCGATTCGGTCCTGGCCATAATCCATCCCTTTCCATGGTGTCGTGATTGTACCCAGAGCTTCTCAGGATACCCAAAGGGAGCGACGCTGTCACGCACGGAATGACTGGCAGGAACGGCTCCACCCCCCTTGCCTGATAAAACCGAGGTCCCGGCCTGCCTGCCATGGGCGCACCGTGCCGAAAGTTTTAATGGATAGGTTATTGCGTATCTCTTGAATGAACGTGCCCTCGTCCTGTGGCGTGGAGGCAGAACCATCAACTTGGCAGACGGAGGTGGGGTAGGCGGGCCAACGTTTTTGGGCGCCGGTCCCTCGAAATCGTCGCGCGAACCATGTCGCTTTGTGTTCTGGCATTCTGGATGGCACCCCCGGCCCGTGCCCAGGTGTCCTTTCCCGACTACGTGCCGCTTACCCCCGCAACGCATGGGGTCAAGACATTCGAGTGGACCTACGACAACGCGGGGCAGTTCACCAGGTAGGTGGGGGGGGGACGCAGACGATCCACTACGGCGACGGCACGACTCTCACCGGCACCGAGATTACCAACTTCGGGCAATGGGAAGGCGGGGTACTCGCGTGTAACGACGGCGCTACCGTCAGGATTCTGGGGTCCGGCGAGTACTATTTCTCCACCGACAGCAAGCTGACGAGCCACCCCGCGGTGTGGTCTTTTGGCTCTGTCACGGATGGCATGGTGATTGACCAGCGTTCCTACTACGTGGTGAAATCCGACCGTTCGAGTTGGTTGCAGGAGTCCAACCAGTTGCTGCTGTTCGACATCCAGGAGGTGAAGGTGCTGGAAGGCACGTATTCGCAGGCGGTCATTATCTGGTACCTGGATGCCCAGTACGCCTTCGCTCCTCTGGATCTAGCCATGCTGAAGCCCGGCCTGAAGATCCTGCCGCCCCGGTCCAGTGATACGCGCGGCTATGCGGTCACGGGTTTCGATGTTTTCGGCCTGCACACCGGCCTGATCGCCTCCGGCGACGTCGACGCGCAAAGCGGTGGGCTGCGGGAGTCGGCGGAACTGCGGGCGGTTGTTCAACCTTCTGCTTCCGGTTTCGGCGACCTCGCGGGCGTGTGGCAGCTTCACGGGCTGTCCGCCCCGGGCGGGGAATGGACGAACTGGGTTCGTGGGACTTGGACGGTCAATACCGACGGATCGTCCGACGGTCTGCTGCATCGGTCGAACGGCACCACCAGCCCGCTGCGCGGCACCGTGACCATGGCCAGCTATGGGGTGTTCCGCGTCGACCCCTTCCAGTACACCCACGGCGTGATCGGTTCGGACCGGAATCTGATGGTTCTGGTCACGACCGATTCACGCGGTGAACACCAGATGCTCCTGGGAATCCGGAGCGGCACGGCTGCCGTTGGGGCGACGCCGTGCCCATGCCCGGATGATGATCCGGCCGACGGTATCTATCGCATCTGCAACTACTGGCCTTTGCATCCGGGTAATCAGTGGATCTATACCACGGGCGACTAC
>JALORE010000329.1 GCA_025459125.1 Planctomycetota bacterium
CCATTGCTCTCGACCGAGATCTGCGTCCGACCTCCGGGAACGATGAACACGAAGGGGACGTCGCTCCATGAGCAAACGCTCACACGGCATTAGACCAAGTCGGGTCACCCGTGTCAATCGCACGAAGGAGCCGTCCCCCGGTCTTGTGGCAGCCCCTGACACGGACAATACCTATCGTCTATCATAGAAACTGTGCCAGCCAGAGCCCAACGGTGGAGAGTGCTGCGCCGCGGGAAGGAGGAGTGGTATGAAAGTGCATTCCATCATGCGCGCGGTAGTACTTGGTCTGGCGGTGCCGGCACAGGCGGACGGGCTGTTCGCGGATATCCGTCTCGGGCGCACCTGCTCATTCCGTGCGTCCAATGCCCTGGGACAGACCTGGACGCAGGAGTGGACGTGTGCGGGGGGATCGAAGGTGGTCCTGTTGGGCGGTGGGGACGCGGAATGGAATCATCTCGACGATACCTGGGAATACGATACGGCCACCCACGTGTGGCCCCGCGTCAGTGTATCGGGAACGCGCCCTTCCACCCGATTTGCAGCGGCGCTGGCCTATGCCGGGAACTCCACGGTTGTCCTGTTCGGCGGCAATCACGAGGGCACCATTCTCTCGGACACCTGGGAATACGATGTCGCAAGCCGGACGTGGACCCGTGTCATGGGTGGGACCGTCCCTCCCTCCCGCTGGCAGCACGCGATGTCCGACGCCGGGAACTCGAGGGTGCTGATGTTTGGCGGGATCCAGGAATGCGAGCCGCCCACGAGAATCAACCGGGATGACACCTGGATTCACGACGCCACGATACAGGTGTGGACGAAATACAACGCCTCGGGCGTCAAGCCCGCCGCGCGGCATCTGCATCGCATGGCCTGGCTGGGCGGGAATCAAGTGCTGCTGTTCGCCGGGGAAGCCACGGTCGGACCCGGCCTGGACGACTGGGAGCAGGTCTCAGACACCTGGCACTATGACGTGACGGCACGCTCCTGGGCACAGCAGCCCACCGCCATCCCGTCTGGCCATCCTCGGCAGGAATGGGTCGAGTGGTGGAAGCCGGGCTTGTTCCTGGTCAAGTGGATGGACCTGGAGATGAACGGTACGAGCGCGTGTCCGGTCACCTATGAACTTCAATCCTGGCGAGACAACTGAGGTCGATCTTCCGTCCTCTGTCCGTCTCCCGGGCCGGGTCAAGGGGTGGACAGGACCGGCAAGGGATGAGGGATCTCGTCGAGAAGACCCTGTTCATGGAGGAGCGCCGCGACGGCGGCGAGATTCGCGTTGAGATAGGGTAACAGAGCGGGATTGTGCTTCGGGTGCCAGCCGAAACGCCGCAGGTCCTGAATGACCTCGGCCGGGGATTTTCGGTCGATCAGCAACTGGTAGAACGCCACCACGCCGCCGGTCCGCTGGGCGCCGGCGGCACAGTGAACCAGCACGGGTTTGCCCTGCCGTTCCGCCGCCACGACCGCAGCCACGGCGGCGGCGTATCTGTTCACGTCGCCGGTACCGTCGCCGCGGAGAGGGAACCGCAACACCTCGATCCCCAGGGCGGCGGCCGCGGCGTCTTCGGCGTTCTGATCTTCGTCCTGGCGGTCGCGGCCGGTGAGCGCGACGATCACTTTGATGCCATACTTCGCCAGGGTCCGCTCGACCAGGGACGCCGAGAGTTGGCCGCTGCGGTAGATGGGATGCCCTTGGACCCGGCCCAGGCGCTTGGGGATCAGCCGCTCCTCGAGAAGGCCCTCCCAGACCCCCACCGCCCCGGCGAAGAGACCGACGACCAGCAGAATCATGGGCAGTCGGGATGTACGCTTGGGGTTGTCTGCGGCGATTCGAGTGTCCTGGGTCATGAAGAATCCTACGTGTTTTACCGATGCCGGTTCGGGGTCGCCCCCCCCCGCCGGAGTGCGCGTCTCCGGCTGCGGGTGGTTCAGGGGGTCCTGGCGAGTCCCGGCGTGCCGTCCTCCCGGTACGCGGCGGTTGGGCCGTCCGCCCTCGTGCCGGGGGCGACCAGATCCCGGGGCCGATCTGCCACGGGCGCCGGGCTGACGCGGGCCTTGGGAATCGTCAAGACGAGGGTCAAGAGGATCAGAGCCGCCAGCGTTTGCGGTTTGTACGACTCCAGAACCCACCACAACTCGCGTCCGAGCAACTCCCGCTGGCCGACCAGGATCAGTGCGGCGGCGCTCCACATGGCGACCACGCGCCAGCGCGGCGCCCCCGGGAGGTCCACGCGGATCGTGGCAAAGAGGACCGGAATGAACAGGACCAGGTGCTGTCCCCAGCACAGGGGCGACAACAACGCACACAGAGCCACGACGGCCGCCCATTCGCCGGCGAAGGCTTGAGGGAAGTCCGGGCCGGTCCACGGATGCCGATAGCAAACAGCCAAAACCAGGGCCAGGAGCAGCAGGAGAACCGCGGTGACGAGGCCGGCGGTCGGGGCGGGCAGGTCCAGGAACTGCACGAAGAGCGGGTGCGGCCGGGCCTCGGGCGGGACGGTCCCATCGGGCCGGACATCCGCGGGGTGCGGGATGAAGAGCGCATGGCCCGGGGGATAGGTCTGTACGAACCGGGCCAGGGCCAGGCGCAGGTTCTTGTTGGTGTGCTTGGGGTCCTCGACGCCGTTGGCGCTGGGGTCGGTCCGCGCATCCCGGCCGACCTGGCGGCACTTGGCCGCGAAGAGCTGGTTGGCCTGCCAGGCCAGCGGGGATCCCAGCCACAGGGCGGGCAACAGAACGTTCAGACCGAGCACGAAGACCAGCATCCAGGCGGCGTCTTTCCAACGACGTTTGTAGGCAAGCAGCGGCAGGAACAGGATGGGCGTCACCTTATAGGTGGCTCCGAGGGCCAGCAGTGCCCCGGCCAGCAGAGGGCGGCGGTACAGGACCGCGGCGCCGGCGGCGGTGAGGATGCCGAGCAGCAACAACTGTTGGCCGCAGTCGTCCAGGTCGCGCAGCAGCCAGCGGGACGCGATGAGCAGTGCGAACGCGGCGGCGGCAAACGATGTTTCGCGTGACACGGAATATCGCCGTGCCGCCAACTGCTCCCACAGCCGCAACGAGTACCACAGGACCACGAGCGACACCGCCCACCAGATCGCCCGCGACCAGCGATAGGGGAAGACCCCGAAAACCACGTTGAGAGCCAGGCGACCGACCGGGTAGTTGGTGTAGAATGGGGGCTGGTCCGGGATCAGGTAGGGTTTGCCTTCGAGAAAGGCCCGGCCCAGGAGGTGATGGTTGCGGTAATCGTTGTCTCTCCTCAAGACACCGTTCGCGAAGCTGCCAACGAGCGCCAGAACGGCGACGACCCACACCACGCGGCGGAACGTCTTGGTCGTATACCAAGCCGCGCTGCCTTTCGACGGCACAGCCGCAAGATGGCGGTCTTCCCCGCTCAGGAAAGCCATGCGATTCCCCTCCCTGCCACGGAACACATCCCTGGTGACTACACGTGAGCCCCCAACCATCGACGGCCATCTACGCCGCGTACCGTGCCTCCCCGCACTCACACATGCTGCTTCCGGCCCGAAGGCCGGGAATCGGGGCGAGTGGATTCGAACCACCGACCTCTTGGTCCCGAACCAAGCGCTCTAAGCCAAGCTGAGCTACGCCCCGGTCGGCAAAACAGTCAGTATACGACCCGTTTTGAAAGAGTGCAAGTTATAACAGGTTCATGGGGTCAATATCAATAGCAATTTTTACGGCGGGCCGAATCGGACGGTCGGCCCGCAGGATAGTGAAGAGGCGGCGCATCGTGGCGGCATCGGGGGCCTGGACGATGATCTGGATGCGGTGGAAGCGCTCGATGCGGCTGATGACGGCGGGCATCGGGCCGCGGATTTTGGCGTGCAGATGCTGCTGCTGGACGATGGCGTCGATCCGCTGGCGCATGGCGTTGGCGGCGATTTCCAGCTTGTCGTACTTCGGGTCGCGGAGCATGACGATCGCCAGCCGCCAGAACGGCGGCAGGTCACACGCCTGGCGGTGTTTGAGCTCCTCCGCAAGGAACCCCTCAAAATCCTGCGCCAGGGCGAACTTGACCGCCGGCTGCTCCGGAAAATAGGTCTGCACGAAAACCAGGCCCTTTTTCTCGGACCTGCCGGCTCGCCCGGCAACCTGGGACGTAAGTTGAAACGTCCGTTCGTTCGACCGGAAATCCGGCAGGTACAGGCAGGTATCGGCACTGACCACCCCTACCAGGGTCACATTCGGGAAGTGCAGCCCCTTGGCCAGAATCTGCGTCCCCGCCAGAATATCCACCCGACCCTCCCCGAACTCCTTGAGCAGCCGGTAATAGTCCTGGCTCGCCATCGAGTCGCTGTCCACCCGGGCGATCCGGGCTTCCGGGAACCGCCGGGCCAACTCCTCCTCCAGCCGCTGCGACCCCACCCCGATCATGGTCATCCGCTTGCCGCACAGCGGACAATCTTTCGGCACCAGCGTCTGGGCCAGGCAATGGTGGCACATCGCGTATCCGTGCTCCATGTGCTCCCCGGTCACCGTGGCCATATGCGTCCGCGGCGTCTTGACCTTGTGAAACGTCAGCGAAGCGTCACAATTGCGGCACTGCAGGGTATGCTTGCACGAGGAACAGAACACAAAGTTGCTGTACCCGCGCCGATTCAGCAGCAAAATGGCCTGTTCCTTCCGCTTCAGCACCTCCCCCAGATGCTCCGCCAGCGGCCGGCTCAAGAGGTCCAGATGGTGATCCTTGAGGCTGCTCTCCCGCATATCGACCAGCCGCATCTGGGGCATCGGCAGGTCCATCACCCGCTTCGGCAGCCGCACCAGCGTGAAACTCTCCCGCGTCCGGCAGTTGTGCAGGCTCTCCAACGAAGGCGTCGCACTGCCCAGGATGCAGTGCGCCCCCGCCAGTTGCGCCCGCTTGATGGCCACATCCCGCCCGTGATAGCGCGGGGCCGTATCCTGCTTGTAGCTCGGCTCGTGCTCCTCATCGACCACGACCAGTCCCAGATTGGGAATCGGCGCAAAAATGGCCGACCGTGCCCCGATGACGACATCGATCTGCCCCGCCCGGGCCTTCTGCCACTCCTGATTCCTCTGTCCCGGCGTCAACCCGGAGTGCAGTACCGCAAGCCGCTCGAACCGCGCGGTGAACCGCTGCACCGTCTGGGCCGTCAGTGCGATCTCCGGCAGCAGGACGATCGCCGCCCGGCCCCGCCGGACCACCTGCTCGATCGCCCGCACATAAATCTCGGTCTTGCCGCTATCGGTTACACCATGCAGCAGCGTCACGCCGAATCGGCCCCCCTCGATCTGCCCCCCGATGTGCTCCAGGGCCCGCTGCTGATCGTCGTTCAGCGTAATCTCCTGCCTCGCCTCGACCAGCATCCCTTCCGGCACAACCGGCAGGTTCTCGAACACCTTCTTCTGCACCACCCGCACGATCTGCCCATCCGCCAGCTTCTTGAGCGTCGGCGCCCCGCAGTCCGCGATCTCCAGCAGTTCCCCCGCCTCGATCGCCGTCTGGGCCGTAAACGCCTGCCGCTCGCGCAACACCGCGACAATCCGCTTCTGCTTGACCCCTTTGAGCCCGCCCGCCATCTCCTCCCACGCCGGCCCGAGATAGACGTACCGCCGTTTCTTGATCCCCGCCGCCCGCTTGACTGCCCCCGGGATCATCGCGGCCAGCACCTGCCCCAACGGACAGACGTAGTAGTCGCCAATCCAGTTGGCGAGTTCCATGAGCTGATCCCCTAACAGGGGCTCCTCGTCGATCACCCTCGCCACGGCCTTGAGCTGGCGCGTTCCCTGCTTGCCCCCGAACACCTCCCCTGCGGGCACTTCCGCCCGCACGCAGAACCCCGCCTCGAGCTTGTTGTTCTTGCCGAACGGCACCTCGACGCGTTGCCCGACCCGGATCGCCCCCAGCCCCTCCGGCGCCAGGTAGTCGAACTCCTGGTCCACGCCCGAAGCCTCGACCGCCACGCGAATCACGTGGCCGAGGGCCGAGGCCAAAGGGTCGAGGGACGAGGGGGCGCCTGCGCGAGGATCGCGGCCAGAGGGTTGCCGGTCAGTTCCCCGGCCCCTCGCTCCACCGGCCTCGCCCCCCACGGCGGCCTCCGCCGCAAACAAACTTCCCGTTACCTCTTTACCGCTCATGATTTACCATCCCTTGGCCCATCCCCTCACCTGCCCAGAATACCGCCCGACAGAAGCCCCGTCAAGCCCGCGTCGTTCGGAGTACCGCGTGTACGCGGTCTTACGGCGGGAGTTCCGCGTCCAGACGGGTGAGACTCTTGGCTTCCACTTCTCCCTGAGCAAGCGGCTCGGAAGACTCGGGGCCGCGTGAACGCGGAACTGGGACCCCAAACGCGATACCTCGCGTTTGGGAACCCACTCCGAACGGCTGCCGGAGGCCATGCAACTACGATCATGTCATGCACGCCACTACCAGTTTTCTCTTGACAGACCTTCTGGGGGGCGGGTATAGTACAAACTGACCTGCAATCATCCGCTTGGCGGTATGTCCCCGGATTCTCTAAACCCACGGCGTCCGGCTGCGCGCCCCGCGCACCGGGCTCGTGCCCCAGGACGCGGGGGAAGGGCAATCCGAGGACGGTGTAGAGGGTAAGTGGAGGAGTTGATGAAAAAGCTGAAAATGTGTGTCGTGCTGGGCCTGCTCTGGGCCTCCAGCGCTGCGGCGGTGCCCACGCCGCTGGACGGCACCTGGGTGTGGCGCAACGAGACCATGAACCCGGGCGATTTCTTTGCCGATACGTTTGAGTGGGACTCGTTCTTCGATGTCTTTTTCGAGATCACCGACTTTGCCGTGGTCAGCGACCAGTTCGAGGTCTACGACAACGGCGTCCTGATCCTGACCACGCCGGCCGTGCCGGACTGGGATGACATCGGTGCGGCCGGTCCTTTTGAGCCGCCGTATACGCTGGATATGGACGTGGCGCTGGCCAGCGGCGTCTACTCGTCGGGCCAGTACCTCTTCGGGCCGGGCGCCCACGCGCTCACCATCCGCGACATCCATATCCCGCCGAGCGGCCCGGATACGCCCAATGGCCCCGCGCCGCCGTTCGGGACCGGCACGGTTGCCTTCAAGGCCGTGGAAGTCGTGATTCCGGCACCCGGCACGCTCCTGCTGGCCAGTCTCGGCGCGGGAATCGTCGGCTGGCTG
>JALORE010000073.1 GCA_025459125.1 Planctomycetota bacterium
CGCGTCCAGCCCGATGAAGGTGGTGTGCATCCTTCTTTGCCTGCAAGCCTTGCAGTGGGTGGCAGCGGCAAGCGGAGCTTGCCGATGGCTCGTGGGACAAATGCAGACGCCAGCGGCACGCTGCGAGGAAGGTTGGGGCCGCCCAACGCGATCCATCGCGATGGGGGTCCCGACTCCGCTGGCCGCGGTTACCGGCGTTTCTCACCAGTACAGGGGCTGGCCGTACGCACCGGCCGCAGAGCAATTGTGCGAAACAAACCCAATCGGAATCAAGGCAGAAGAGAAACAAGTTCTTGCCCACACGAGGTTCAGGGACGATGGCGCCCGAAAGATGCCCGGGAAAACAAAGCCAATTCCGTCCGCACTACTGCGTCCAGGCTAAAACGTTGGTTCCGGGTGGCATCGTCAAGCGGAGCTTGGCGATGGCGGATTGCCTGCGCGTATGACCATCGCCAAAGCCTTCGGCTTTGACGATGCCCCCCGTGTGGAGTCGTTCTCCGCACGTTGCGATCACCCTGGTAATGACGGCACGGCAATTGCCCTGGTAATGACGGTGGGAGAGCTTGCCTGCTGCGGCCGATGTGGTACAATAGGTGGGCTTGAGGCCGTCCCAGTCTCGTTGGAACACGGGTATTCCCTCGGCTTCGCTCGGGGCAGGTTGGGCCCGTGGTCGAGAATCCACAGGCACCGGCGCCCGTGCTACTTTGATCCCCTGGAACGTTGTGATGGTGGAATACGATAGTAGTCTGATAGAGGCAGACCGGTTTCCTAACCGCGACGCCCCGCTTTCGGGGTTGGCACCGCAGGTTGGCCCGGACGCGGATCGGCGGATGCCCGACGCGGGAACGGTGCGGTTGGATGCCACCAGGCCCCACGCTTCCCGGCGCTCCGATCCAGAGCCGGACGGGACCGGCCTGTACGTCCACGTGCCCTTCTGCCGCAGCAAGTGCCGGTATTGCGGGTTCTACTCCGTGCCGGTGGCGGGCCGGCATACGGGGCGTCTGGTTGACTGCCTCCTGCGCGAGTTGGACCAGTATGACGGCATCGAGTTCACCACCGGTTATATCGGCGGCGGCAGCCCAACCGCCCTGCCGGCCGGGCAGTTGATCGGGCTGGCGTGCCAAGTGGCGCAGCGGCTGGTGAGCGGTGCGGAGTTCACGGTCGAGTGCAATCCGGGCCAGGTCGAGCCGGGGCTCCTGGAGGGCTTGCGCCAGGCGGGCGTCAACCGGCTGTCGTTCGGGGCACAGTCGTTCCACCCCGCGGAGCTGGAGCTGCTCGGACGCGGCCATCGCGCGGAGGATATCCGCTCCAGCGTGGACCTCGCCCGACGGGTGGGGTATGACAACCTGGGGCTGGACCTGATCTTCGCACTGCCGGGTTCGAGCCTGACCGACTGGCAGTACAGTGTGGCGGCCGCTCTGGACCTGGGGGTGCAGCACATTTCCGCGTACAGCCTCAGCTTCGAGCCGGGCACGGTGTTCGACGCCTGGCGCCGGAGCGGCCGGCTCAGCGCGGTCGAGGAAGACCTGGACCGGGCCATGTATGACTGGACGATCGAGCGCCTGGGCCAGGCGGGCCTGCGACAATACGAGATCTCCAATTTCGCCCGGGTCGGCTGCGAATGCCGGCACAATCTCGGTTACTGGGCCAACCAGCCGTATGTCGGCATCGGGCCGGGAGCAGCAAGTAGCGCGGGCATCCTGCCCGTGAGTGGGCTCGGGGTCCCCAACGCGGGGTTCTGCGTTGGGGAGCCCCGTGGCATGGGCGTGCCGGCCATGACTGCCGACACGGACCACGGGCAAGGTGCCCAAGGCCGGGACGGCCGGGCTCCTTCATGTTCCTGGGCGGGACGCCCATGCCACGGGCAGGGCGCCCGCGTGACGAACAATCCGGAAATCGAGTCGTACGTGATCGCGGTGGAGAACGGCGCGCCCATCCCCCGCGAGGTCCAGCCGGTGAACGCTGCAGACACGCTCTGTGAGACCGCAGTCCTGAATCTGCGGCGCCGGGCCGGCATCGATCTGGCAACGTTCGCGCGGCAGACCGGCCACGATGCGCTCCGGACCTTCGCCGGTCCAATCCAACGCTACCGCGACCTGGGTCTGATCGAGGTCACGCCCGGCGCGGTCCGGCTCACGGCGCCGGCCCTGCCCATTGCAGACTCGATTCTGTGCGATTTTGCGGCCTTGGAGTAACGAATTCGATGGATATTCAGCACATCAGGAACTTCTCAATCGTCGCTCATATCGACCACGGCAAGAGCACGCTCGCCGATCGCATGCTCGAGCTGACCGGCACGATCACCGCCCGCGAGGCCAAGGATCAGATCCTCGACAGCATGGATATCGAGCGGGAGCGTGGCATCACGATCAAGGCCTCCGGCGTGACGATGGAGTACGAGCGCGACGGCGAAACCTATATGCTGAACCTCATCGACACGCCCGGGCACGTGGACTTTCATTACGAGGTCAGCCGGGCCCTGACCGCCTGCGAGGGAGCGCTGTTGGTCGTGGACGCCAGCCAGGGCATCCAGGCCCAGACGCTGGCGAACGCGTACGTGGCGACCGAGGCGGGCGCGGAGATCCTGGGGGTGATCAACAAGGTCGATCTGCCGGCGGCCCAGCCGGAGCTGGTGGCGGAGGAGATCGAGCACGTCCTGGGCATCCGCCGCAATGAGTGTTTCCGGATCAGCGCCAAGACCGGTCTCGGCGTCAAGGACCTGCTCGACGCCGTCTGCGATCTGCTGCCGCCCCCGGCCGACCGCCGCCACGAGCCGGCCCGCGCCCTGATCTACGACAGCCACTACGACGACTACCGCGGCGTGATCTGCTATGTCCGCGTCTTTTCCGGCACGCTCAAGGTCCGCCAGAAGATCCGCCTGATGGGCGAAGGCTCCGCGTATCAGGTCACCGAGCTGGGCAAGTTCCGCCCGGACATGCGCCCGGTCGACGAGCTCGGCACCGGCGAAGTCGGCTACGTCATCGCCAACATCCGCAACCTCGGCGACGTGCACATCGGCGATACGATCACGGACGACGCCCGCCCCGCCCCCGATGCCCTCCGGGGCTACAAGCCGCCCATGCAGATGGTCTTCTCCGATTTCTACCCCGGCAACAACACCGAGTATCCGCGCCTGCGGGCCGCTTTCGAGCGGCTGGCCCTCAACGACGCCAGCTTCTCCTTCATCCCGCAGAACTCCCAGGCCCTGGGCTTCGGTTTCCGCTGCGGGTTCCTGGGCCTGCTGCACATGGAGATCATCCAGGAGCGGCTGGAGCGGGAGAACGACATCGACGTCGTCCAGACCGCGCCGACCGTCAGCTACGAGATTCTCCTGAGCGACGGGACCGCCAAGCGGATCGACTCGCCCAGCGAATTGCCCGACCGCACCCAGGTCCAGGAGATCCGCGAGCCCTTCGTCCGCCTGGAGATCATCACGACGACCGACACGATCGGCGGCGTCATGAAGCTGGCGGAGAGCCGGCGCTGCAAGCTGGTCAAGACCGACTATCTCAGTCCCACGCGCGTTCTGTTCGAGTACCGGGCCCCCCTCTCCGAGATCGTCTACGACTTCTACGACCAGATCAAGGGCATCAGCCACGGCTACGCGACGATGGACTACGAGTTCACCGGGTTCGAGGCGGGCGATCTCGTCAAGATCGACATTCTCGTCAACCACACGCCGGTCGAGGCGCTGTCGCTGATCGTGCACCGCAGCAACGCCGAGGCCCGCGGCCGCAAGCTGATCATCAAGCTGCGCCGCTCGATTCCGCGTCACCAGTTCGAGATCCCGCTGCAGGTCGCCATCGGCGGCAAGATCATCGCCCGCGAGACGATCAAGGCCTACCGCAAGGACGTGACCGCCAAGCTCTACGGCGGCGATGTCACCCGGAAAATGAAGGTCCTCAAACGCCAGAAAGAGGGCAAGAAGCGCATGAAGAGCATCGGCTCCGTCGAAATCCCGCAGGAGGCCTTCATGAGCGTCCTGGACACGAGCGACTGACGGGGCCGGGAGGTCCGGCCCAGTGGGATTTGTGATTTCGGATTCAGGGTCGCCGGCCGGCCGCACCCCCAGTTTCGCCCTGGTGGTCGAGGGCGGCCAGGTGGGGCTGGCTCAGGGCGGAATGCGCCGCACGTGCGGGCGTGCCACCGGCTCCTTGACGAGGGACCGCGTCCGCATCGTGCGCGGATTTGCGGCGGAGGTATTGACACCATCAGGCCTCCACAGATAAAGTATGTCACAGATTACGAGCACACTGGAGCCGATCCGGCGTATAGTCACCCGGCAGTTGACGACCGGGCCTGCGCGGCGGCCGTTGTGGGCCGCTCGCTATCATATGGGGAAGAAGAGAAAGGAGTCTGCGATGAAAGTCATGGCAGGGATTTGTATCGGGGTTCTGGGAGGGGCGCTGCTGTTGAGCGGCTGTTCGACCACCCCGAAGTCGGAGGCACAGCAGACCCAACTGGCGACCAAGACCCAGAGCGCCGTCGACCGAGCCAAGCAGGCCGACCCCGGGCTGCAGAAGTTCTTCGACAGCGCCGCCGGCTACACGGTCTTCCCGTCGGTCGGCAAGGGCGGGATCGGGGTCGGCGGGGCCTACGGACGGGGCGAGGTTTTTGAGGGCGGCCAGCTGGCCGGCTACTCGACCTTGACCCAGGCCAGCATCGGGCTGCAGTTGGGCGGACAGGCCTACACGGAGTTGATCTTCTTCGAGGACAAGACCGCGTTGGATCGCTTCAAGGCGGGCAATTTCGCGTTCGCCGCCCAGGTGTCGGCCGTGGCCCTGAAATCCGGTGTTTCCGCCAACGCGAAGTACACCAATGGCGTCGCCGTCTTCACCATGGGCGAGAAGGGCCTGATGTACGAGGCCTCCGTCGGCGGCCAGAAGTTCAGCTTCGAACCCGTGACGACACCCTGACGCGCGGCGCCGCGTGCGGCGAAGTCGGGACCCGAATCCAACCATGATGCGAAAGGAACGACTATGTCTTTGTCGAAACGATTGACAGCGGAGATCATCGGGACGTTCTGGCTCGTGTTCGGAGGTTGCGGCAGTGCCGTCCTGGCAGCGGGGGTTCCCGACGTCGGGATTGGCTGGCTCGGCGTCTCGCTGGCGTTCGGACTGACCGTGCTGACCATGGCCTACGCCATCGGGCATATCTCCGGATGTCACCTCAATCCCGCGGTGACGGTCGGCCTGGCGGCCGGCCGGCGCTTCCCCTGGAACGAAGTGATTCCCTACGCCGTGGCGCAGGTCATCGGCGCGGTGGTGGCATCCACGGTGCTGTACCTGATTGCGAGCGGCAAGGCCGGATTCAGCCTCGGCGGCGGATTCGCCGCCAACGGGTACGCGGAGCACTCCCCCGGCGGGTATGGCCTGACCGCGGCGCTCGTGGCGGAGGTGGTCCTGACCTTCATGTTCCTGATGATCATCCTCGGGGCAACGGACAAGCGCGCCCCCCAGGGCTTCGCCCCCATCGCCATCGGACTGGCGCTGACCCTGATTCACCTGATCGGCATCCCGGTGACGAACCTGTCCGTGAACCCGGCGCGCAGCACCGGGCCGGCGCTGTTCGTCGGCGGCTGGGCCCTGGCCCAGTTGTGGCTCTTCTGGCTGGCACCGCTGGTCGGCGGCCTGCTGGCCGGCACAGCCTATCGGGCGCTGAGCACGGAGCAGACGGCTGTGCCCGGGACGGCCGCAACGGCGTAGCCCCCGGCTTACCGGTGAGCGCGACGCCACCGCCCTTGCGCATGGGCTGGCTTGGGCATTGCCCCGGAGACCCGCACCGGCAGGTCTCCGGGGTAAGGTATTCTCGTTCCGGCAGCTTGCCGATCTTTCCGCTGCAACGTATCCCGCCGGGTGAGTCCGGCAGCGTCATTCGATGGTCGTCATCTCCCAGCACGAACGTTGGCGGCGCTGCGAAAGACAGGGTCGCCAACGCCGGCCGGGACTGCTGCACGCTCGACGGGTTCATGTCCTTCAAGAAGCTCCCGCAGAGCCAACTGGCACGGCCCTGAGCCCGGTGAAAGGAAGACGAGACCGTGGCACGCCGCCCAGGAAGCGGCGGCAGAGCCTGCCCCCGCGCAGGCGGGGGATGCCGATGCCACGAATCGGCGCGGTGCCCACAGGCGCTTGCCTTGGCGGCGCACCGATCTTTGGTGAAATCGGCTCGCGGTTCTGGTATCATGAGGGCTTGGATGTACCGGACGGGTGAATTGTGTCGGAGTATGCCCATGAACCGACGTCGAGCCTTCACGTTGATCGAGTTGCTGGTGGTGATCTCTATCATTGCCCTGCTGATGGCCATCATGATGCCGGCCCTGAGCCGGGTGCGGGAGCAGGCGCGGGAGGTCGTTTGCCGCAAGCACCTGCAGCAGTGGTCCCTGTGCTTCGTCATGTACACCGGGGACTACGACGGCCGGTTCATGCCGGGAATCGACGAGGACTGGGCCACCGGCCGCTACTCGTGGATCTACACGCTGATTCCTTATCACAACACGCCGGAAATCCGCCTCTGTCCCAAGGCCCCCCGCACGATCGAGCAAGGCGGCGTGCTGCCTTACAACGCCTGGGATGTCAGCCTGACCAACCCCAACGATTTCTCCTACCTGAAGGACCCCCGCTATAAGATCGGCAGCTACGGCATCAACTGGTGGGTCAACGACAGCGACGGCACGAGCGGCGGGCACGATCCGGCCAATCGCTGGCGGCGGGCCGGCCAGAAGAACCCGCAGACCATCCCCGTGTTCCAGGACTGCGGCTTCATGCTGGTCCGGCCGGAAGCGCAGGACCCGGCCCCGCAGATGGATGGCGAATTCCTCTGGTCCTACGGCGGCGGCATGCGCCGGGTCTGCACGAACCGCCATCACGGCGGCATCAACATGCTCTTCATGGACTGGTCCACCCAGAAGGTCCGCCTCAAGGACCTCTGGACCCTCAAGTGGCACCGCACCTTCAACACCGCCGGGCCCTGGACCCCCGCCGGCAAGGTCATCCACAGCGACTGGCCGCTGTGGATGCGGAACCTGTAGCCCCAGCGGCAGCGACGGGATGGACATCTACGGCGACGCCTGATGGGTTTTGTCACGCAGAATCGGTAATCCCCGCACCACCTGCTTCTGGGTGCCATGTCTACGGTGGCGCAGACATGCTCAACACCGTGGGCACGCCATGCTTGCGCAAGCGTAGGCATGGCGCCCAGCCATCATTGAACCTGTCAAGACGGACCAGTGACGCGAGAGACTGTGGCGCTCAAGGCTCGGGCTGGACGGTGATCGTGTGGCGGACCGGCACGCAGGCCGTGGCGAGCGCCGCGGCCAGCGGGGCCCGGGCCTTCTCCGTCAGGGTGGCGGTCAGCGCCGGGTCCACCCGCCCCTCGGGGCCGTGGAAGAGGTCCTTGATCTGCCGGGTCTCATAGGCCTGCTTCTTCGCCACGGCCTCGTCCACGCGCTGGAAGGCTTCGCTGAAGGGATTGGCCTCGAAGTCGGCCGCCAGGTTGATGCCCCGCATCAGCTCGTCGGCCGGGTAGGTTCGGGAAGTCGTGCCCCAGGTCACCCGGTAGCGGCCGGCGGGCGCGTTGCGCACGACGAGCAACAGTCGATTCAGGTCCTGATTGAACGGAACCAGGGTCATGCCCGAACGGATGCTGCCATCGTTGTCCGCGGGGCCGGTCGCGCAGAACGGATACCGGCGGCTCTCGACCTCGATCCGCCCGGGCTCCGTCGCGACGAGACGATGTCCTTCGGAGACGGTTGCGGCGCCGCCCGCCCAGTCCAGCGTGATCGTGCCGATCGCACCGTCGAGCCCCATCGCCTTGAGAAAGGCATAGGCCATCACCAGGTGCCCCGCCCAACCGGGATGGACGCCGTCCTTGCCGGAGATCATGTAGTCCGTGCCGCAGCGCTGGCGGGCTTCGAAGCCGCCCACCAGCATGGGACAGAAGACATCCGCGAACCCGACCTGCTCCTCGGCGGCGAGCCGCACGCCGATGTTGCGGAACTCCGCCAGACTGTGGTTGAGGTCTTCGACCGTGCCGCGGGCCCGCTGCACCCAGGCCGGCATCTTGCCCACGGTCCCCGGGGAGCCGTGAATCACCCGGACGCCGCGTTCCTTGAGCCGGCGGACGATCGTCCGCGACGTATCCCGGTATAGCTGACCGTATTCCTCCTGATATGGCTGGTAGTTGTGATCGTTCATGCCGTAACAGGTCGTGACCAGGGTCGGCTCGAAACGCAGCACGTCATTCTCCAGGCGGGCCAGAAAACCCGGCGCCTTCTCCCCGCTCCAGCCGAACTGGCGCACGGCGACGCGCAACTGGGGCACGCACACCGTCAGATAGGTTTCCATGATCCGCGAGTACATCTTCTGCTCGGTGATGGAGTCCCCGCAGATCGCCAGGCGGTCCCCCGGCTGCAGCAACAGCTTCCCCGGTGTCGGGGCCGCCAGCGGCCGGTACGCGGCGAAGTAGGGATCGGACGGCAGCGACTCCCAGGGCTGGGCCTGCAGCGGACACAGGAGAGACGCGACCACGATAGCGATAAGTTTCATTTGGTTTCTCATGGCCGTGACTATAGCCCACCGCTTCCGTGGCGACAAGGGGGAAAACTCCCGTTCCACGCAGCGGTCTGCGCGGGACTCCCACGGGGCCCGCCTGCCAACCGTGAGAGGGAATGCCGGACAACGGCCCCGGGACCGATTGCCCTGCCCGGGCCGCCTACCCTCTCGGCCTGCCGGGACCGACCATCTGCGGGAATGCGGCCCACGCGAATTGCCGTATCTCCTGTATCCTGCCCAGGTTCCATACCCGTCCCATAAGGAGTAAAGGTTTTCAAATCCGCTGACCGATGAAAGATATGGGTAGTTGGCCCTTTTCAGTGCTGGCAGCGAAGCAGCCTGGGTAAAATGGGCCGCCCCCGGCGGCAAATATGGACGGGACGTTTAAGGTGGGATGTAGAACGCAAGTTCTTGTCATATAGGATTCAGAAAGGAATCACAATGGAGAGACGAAGGGGAGCAGAGACCCAAGGACGTGTCGCCGTCATCATCTTATTCTGTGTTCTGGCGTTCCCGCTGCTGGCCGTGACCGGCTGCGGCAAGCAACTGGCACGGATGGAAGAGAACCAGGCCCGGCTGCAGGCGATGATCGCCGCCAACACCCGGGACCTGGCCACCATCTCGGACCAGCTCCACACCGGCCAAGGCAAGATCAACGACAGCATTCAGACCCTCGATGGCGACACGCAACAGGTGGCCGCCGCCGTCGGCTCCGTGCATGACGATCAGCGGCAGTTCCGCACCATGGTTGCCGCCGGCCACGAGGGACTCCATACCCGGATCGCCCAAGTCCAAAACGCCCAGCAAACGCTCCAGGGCAGTGTGCAGGGGGTCGCGGAAGTCGCGCAGCACACCGCCACGGACCTGGCCTCCCTCGCCCGGGAGCACGGGACGCTGCACGCAACGGTCCAGGCCAATCAGCGGGAGCTCACCGGCCGCCTCGGCACCGTGACCGACACCCAGCAGCAGATCCAGACCGGCCTCGGCGACCTGCGCCAGGCGAGCACAGGCCTGGCCCGGGACATCACCTCCGTGGCCGCCAAGCATGACACTTTGTACGCGACCGTGCAGGACAACGACCGGCGCCTGGCCGACCGGCTCACCTCCCTCGCCGAAGGCACCGAGCGGGTCTGTGTCAATATCGCCAATGTCGACACCCTGTTGCGGCGCATGGGCACGGACCTCGCCGCCGGCCACACCACGCTGCAGGAACAGCTTGGCGCCAGCCACGACGGCCTCACGGCTCAGATCGCCTCGCTGTCCACGCAGCAGCAGACCCTGCAGGCCGGGGTGGACACGTTGGGCGGCAAAGCCGACCGGACCGCCGCCGACCTGGCGGAGACACGGACCGGACTGCAGGATACGCTTCGCGTCAGCCGCGAGGTGCTGACGGGCCAGATGGCCGCCAGCCTCCAGAACCAGCAGGCCGTGCACAACGATGTTCGCGGTCTTCATGATAAAGCGGATAAACTGACGGAACACCAGCAATCGCTCTCCGAGGCGGTCAAGACCAATCACGATGCCGTGGCCGCCGGACTCACCGGTCTCGCGGAAGGCCAGGCCGCCCTGCGGGACAACGTCAGCGCCCTGGATGCCAGAACCGAGGCTCTGGTCGTCGCTCAGAGTGCGTTCCAGCAGACCCTGCAGAGTCACGGACAGGCAGTGAATGAAGGGGTCGCGCAACTGGCCCGGGCCCAGCAGGCGTTGCGGGTCCAGATCGAGAACCTGGCCGCGCTCGCCGGCCGGACGAACGATTCCCTCACGGGTCTGAGCGACCGGCAGGTGTCGCTGCAACAGGCCCTGCAGAACGCCGCTGAGATGCTCAGTGAGAAGATGAACCGTACCGCCGCCGGTCTGAGCCAGCTCGGCCAGCAGCAGACCGCCCTGCAGGAGGGCCTTCGGACCGGCCACCTGGCGCTCGCCACCCAGGCCACGGAGTTGGCCAATCACCAGCAGACCCTCCAGAAGGGCATCGACAGTCTCGTTCAGGCGACGCAGCGCGTGGCCGCCAATGGCGCCGCCATCACGGCGGCTCAGGATGTTCTGCAGCAGACGCTCGCGAGCCGCAGCGACCAGGCCACCGAGCAGATGACAGTGGTCGCGGACCTGCAGGCACAAATGCAGGTCAATCTCGATACGCTGAGCGCAGTGGCCGGCCAGGCGGCCCTTGACATCCTCGCCCTGGGGAAGGGTCAGACCGATCTGACCCAGACCGTCAAGACCGGCGTCACCAACCTTGGCGCCCGCGCCGACAAGGTCGCCGCAGAGTTGACCGCGGTGGCCGCCGGCCAGAATTCCCTCCAGGAAACGTGGACGCATCAAGTTCAGACGACCTCCGGCCAGATGGCCCGGCTCGCCGCGAACCAGCAACAGCTCCAGAATGGCCTCGACGCGTTGACCGCCACGGCCGGTCAGACCGCCCTCGACGTGATCGCCATGACCACCCGGCAGGAGGCGATCCAAGCCGCCGTGCAGAGCCATGACGCCGCGTTCGACGCCCAAGCCACCACGCTTGCGAACGGACAGCAGCAGATTCAGAACGGTCTGGATGTGGTCACCGCGACGACCGGCCAGGCCTCGCTCGATGCCCTCGCCTTGAGCCGGGGCCAGGGCCAACTGGCCCAAGCCGTGCAAGCCGGCCGCCAGGAGACCGCGGGCCTGTTGACGGCCCTGTCTCAGGGTCAGCAGAACTGGGCCGCTCGGCTCGAAGCCACCCAGGCCCAGATTGCCGCGGTGACCGGCAACATCGCGACGCTGGAGCGGCAGGTCGCAGGTCTGCAGGGCCTCCTGCAAACGGGCCTGCAGGGCACCACCACGCTCCTCGACGCCACCGACCAGCAGCGTCAGCAGTTCGAGGCCAAGGTCGGCCGCGAGCTCCAAGCGGTGATCGAGTCGCTCGCTCAGCTTCGCCAAACCCAGGCCTCGCTCCAGGACCAGATCGCTCAGGTGCACCGAAGCACGCAAGGTCAGGCGGAGAACCTCCGCTCAGTCCTCGAGCAGATCAAAACGACCTCCAGCGCGGGCGGTCGCGTCGCGGAGCCGCTGCCCGAGGTGGAGAATCTCACGGACGAGCCGGAATCCGGGCAGCCCCCAGCCGACATCCGGATCGGCGCGGTGCTGCCGCAACCACAGGCATCCGAAATGACGGAGACCCCGGTGGCGGCCAAGTAGCCGTTTTCTGCACACAAGCCGGCCCGAGTGAACAGCGGGCCGGTGACCCTGAGGGGATGGCCTTTGTGCCATCCCCTTCTTATTTCACGGGTCACAACAGCGGAACACCGGCTGCTTTGCACCGCTCGATCATCGCCGTCGGCCAGATGCCGGCCTGCACTTCACCGACGTGCAGCTTGCGGAGGAAGAACATGCACAGGCGCGACTGGCCAATGCCGCCGCCGACACTCAGCGGCAGTTCGCCCGCCAGGAGCCGCTGGTGCCACGGGAACGCACGCCGCTGGGACAAGCCACGCAACTCCAACTGCTGCGTCAGCGTCTCGGGATTGACGCGGATCCCCATCGAGCTGATCTCAAACGCCCGGCCCAGCAGCGGGTAGCGCAGCAGGATATCGCCATTCAATCCCCGGCGCCCCGAGCCGGTCGGGGTGATCCAGTCGTCATAGTCCGGCGCCCGGCCATCGTGCAGCGTCCCGTCCGCAAGCGGCCCGCCGATGCCGATCACGAACACCGCCCCCCGTTCCTCGACGATCCGATTCTCGCGTTCCCGCGGGCCCAACTCGGGCCAGCGTTCCTGCAGTTCCTCGGCGTGCACGAAGACGATCTCCTCCGGCAGCATGGGCACGATCTGCGGATACTTCCCGTGCACGGCCTGCTCCGTGTCCCGCAGCACCGCGAAGATCTTGCGAACGATTCCTTTCAGGAAATCGAGATTCCGTTCGCGTGCGGTGATGACCCGCTCCCAGTCCCATTGGTCCACGTAGACGGAGTGCAGGTTGTCCAGGCACTCTTCGTCCGGCCGGATCGCGTTCATGTCGGTGTACAGCCCCTCGCCGGGCCCGAAGCCGTAGTCCGCCAGCACCATCCGCTTCCACTTCGCCAGCGAGAACAGACACTCCGCCTCGGCGTAGCCATCGTCCTTGACGCGGAACGTCGCCTTGGCCTCCACGCCGTTGAGGTCATCGTTGACCCCCGACCCTTTCTTCAGAAACAGCGGCGCCGAGACCCGCTGCAGATTCAGGGCCAGCGCCAGGCGGTCCTGAAAGAAGTCCTTGATGAATTTGATGCCCCGCTCCGTCTCCCGCAGTCCCAGCGTGGGCCGGTAGCCCCCGTTCAAAATCAAATCCGGCATCGAAACCTCCCGAGCCTGTTCCGTCGATTCTTGGACACTCCAACAGTGGCGGCTCCAGACGATACCTGAATCCGTTCGCTCGGTCAAAGCAAAAGCGTTCCTGTGGGAGGGCTTTTCCCTTGCAGATGCCCGACCGGTTCGTCATACTGTTTTAGCAGAGAAACACCTCGGACAGAGCCATGGCCTTTGGTTGGAGGTGGAGTATGCGAAGACTGCGAAGAGCATACCGGAAAGGCGCCCGAGCGCGCCGCCCCTTGACACACCGGCTCGTAACGGCAGGCGCCGCCGCCGCGGTCTCCCTGGCCGCCAGTGCGGACCTCGTCCGGGCGATCGTGGGCCTGGACGCCCGGCATCAATTGCTGGTCGCCAATGATGTGGACCGCGACCTCCTGTCCGACCGGGAGGAATATGCCCTCGGTTACCAGCCGTTCGAGGCGGATCAGAACCACAGTGCCGTGTCCGACGGGATTGAGCTGGCCGTCCGGTGCGCCGGCGCGATTGCACGGCTGCCGGGAGCCGCCGACGCCAACGATCCAGGCAGAATCTACAAGATCGAGAGTCCGCTGCGCGGCGTCGAGTTGTGCGACGTGTGCGGCGCGGCCATCAACATGGGCACCGTCAAGCTCGTCAATCCCGGGCTCGGGCTCGAGGTGGATCTGCCGATCCTCGCCGTCCATTATATGGAGCACGGCTCCTTCAGCTATGCCGGCGAATTGCACCAGGGCCGGTCGAATGTGCCGGTCCTGCTCCGCACGCTGGCCGTACGATTCCCCGGAGCACCCGATCGGCACCAGTTGCCCTTGGACCGCCGCGTCGAAGGGGGCGGCGCGATCGCGCCCGATGCCAACGATCTTGACGGCGACCTCCTGGCGGACAGCGAGGAGCTGGCCCTCGGCTTCAACCTCCACGATGCCGATCAAAACGAGAACCTCCTGTCGGACGGCATCGAGTTGGCGCAACGGTTCGCCGAGATCGTGGAACGCCTGCCCACGGTCGGACCGGGTTCGCCGGACGGAAAGGGCGTATACAAGATCAGCTTCATGCAAAAGGGCCTGGAGTGGTGCGACATCTGCGGCGCCTCGGTCAACATGGGATACTGGCAGATCACCAATTCCGCCCTCGGCCGGTCGCTGGCTGTGCCGGTCATCGTCTGCCACTACCTGCAACACGGCTCGTTCAGTTATTCCGGAGACGTTCACGGCGCAGGCCGGGCCGAGGCCGCCAAGCTCCACGAGATCCTCGGCTTCCCCCACCGGTGCGGCGATCTGGGTACCCTGCCCCTGCCGGCGGACTTGAACGGGGACTGCCGCGTGGATCTTGAGGACCTGGCAGAAATGGCCCGCCGCTGGCTCGGCTCCACCGACCCCACCATCACGCAACCGAGCCCCCCATGACCATGGAACCCCCTCCTCCGCTGCAGGTTTCTCCGCCCACGCTGGCGCACGTCCGCAGCTTGAAAGCCCTGGATCCGGAGTTGGCGTATTTGGCCTTGCTGACGCGCCGGGGCCTCAAGCCGGTGAGCCGTTGGGAGAAGCCCCTGGCCGAATCGGGGCTGGTTCTGCTCGGCCGGATGGGCCTGATCGCCTGCCCGATCCCGCGGACCGTCAAGACAGGTCGGCAGGTGGTCGAAACGGTCTTCGGCATCTCGTCCGCCTGGGTGCGCCTCTATGAGCGGCGGTTTGCCGGTCAACCGGTGGACAAGTCCTCCGCGACCGTCCGAGTGGAGGGTTTCCTGTTCGGCTATCCGCCGTGCTGTGTCGAGCAATACGTCCGGCATCCGTATGCGGCCGGCGATCTGCCGGAGGAGGACCGACGGGTTCTGTTTCATTGGCCGTGCCGGGACTGCCAACCGACCTCTCTCTTGCTGCCGGTCTACCGGCAGGTCTGGGCTGTCGTGGAGAGTTGTTGACGGGCTTCGCCCCCGGACGGATCCCGGATCTGTACGGCGCGCCCCCCCCAGGCCTGCCTCCTGCCCGCCTTGGCTCCCGCCGCCAGCAACTTGAGGTGGAGCCACATCTTGTGGTATCATGGTGCTGGTGTATCGAAGTCCTGCCCAGGCCGACAGGACTCGGAGACGTCGAACTCGGTCCGACCATCGGATAGGAGGATTTGTCATGCCGTTGCGGATGTCGCGTCGTGGCTTCACGTTGATCGAACTGCTGGTGGTGATCGCGGTGATCGCCCTGCTGATGGCCATCCTCCTGCCGGCGCTGAGCCGGGCCCGCGAGCAGGGCAAGAGCACGCGCTGCCTGAGCAACCTCAAGCAGATCGGGATCGCGATGCACGCCTACGCGGTGGACTACAACTACCTCCTGCCGCGGGCCGAGCTGCGGCCGGGCATTGCGGTCTACAGCGGGATCGACATGCGCTGGCCCGTTCTGTTCATGCCCTACGTCGGTGGCGCATCCAACTCGGTCCAGAACTACTACGAGCTCGACATCTTCGACTGCCCCAGCTACCCGCGCAAGGACCAGACCGTCGATTATTGCAGCAACGCTTTCGACCTCAAGGGCAACCTGACGGAATGTTTCGGGTTCACGAAACTGGACGACTTTCCGCGTCACGCCAACACGATCTACCTGGCGGATTACGAGTACATCCCCAATGTGGACCAGATCAAGATCATCCTGGTGACCGATCCGCCGGACACGATGAAGACCAAGATGCAGTCGCTGGACGTCTGGCATCCGAATCATCTGCCTTCGGCCGGGGACAGTACCCGGCGTATGGCGCGCAACCGTCACGGACGGTGGATCAGTTGCCTGTTCATCGACGGCCACGCCACCAAAATGCCGCCGCTGGAACTCACCGCGTACGACTTCGGCCTGCCGCGCGAGAAAGTGAAGCCGTAGTACTCCTCCCGCCACGGAGGTCCTTTCTCCTGCCTGCTCCCTGAACGGACCGACGGCTCCCCAGCCAACGCCATCTTTCTGATGGAAAAACGGCGCCGACTTCGCAATAATGAGCTGGGCAAAGCGACTGAAAGCGTACGTGCTTTAGGAGATCAGGAGATGACAATTCGGCCGACAATCACCCGCGGCGTCGTGCTGGGTCTGACCGCCCTGCTGTTGGGCGGCTGCATCATCCACACCCGAGACTTCAAGGCCAAGTTCCACCGGAGTGAGGATCTGACCGCCCCGGTGACGAACCTCACGGCCCTGCACGTTTCCACGAACGTCGGCAAGATCCACCTCGACGCCGCCGACGTCACGGAGGTGCGGATCGTCGCCGAGATCGAGGTCAAGGCCCCCACCGAGGAGAAGGCCCAGCAACTGGCCGAGGACACGCGCATCGTGGTGGAGCAGTCGAGCGGGACGCTCACCATCGAAGTCGACAAGCCGCCGGACCTGGGACGCAATCAGCTCAGCGTTGACTTCACCATCACCGCGCCGCCCGCCCTGGCCCTGACCTGTAAGGCGAACGTTGGCGAGATTCGGGTCGCCGGGTTCACACAGGCGGTGAAAGCCCGCACGGATGTCGGGGATGTCGCCTGCACCGGCCTGCGCGGGGAGATCGACCTGCACACGAACGTCGGCAGCCTCCGGGCCGCCTACGCCGAGGACGCCCCCGCGGCGCTGCGGGCCACGATGAAGAGCAACGTGGGAGACGTGGAGTTTGCCGGTCCCACGGACCTGTCGGTTCACCTGGCAGCGGCCGCCAACGTCGGCTCCATTCACACGGATCGCCCGCTCACCGTGCGCGGCTCGCTCAAGCAGTCCCTCCAAGCCTCGCTGGGCAAAGCCGAGGGCCAGGTGGAACTCTACACCAACGTCGGCTCCATCAAGATCCGCTGACGCGACCTCGTCGGCTGGAGCACCATTCACGGCAAGTCACCCGGCACCCATGGGCCCAGACTGGACCGCTGGCCCTGCCATGCCGCGAGGGGCGGCGGTGACCGGGGCATCGTCAAGGCCGACGGCCCCGGCGATGGTCCGGGCCGCAGAGAATCGGCCAGCGGCAAGCTCCGAAGACTCCGCTTGCCGCTGCCACCCAGACACTGCCGCTGCAGCCGACATCAAGTGACGGCGTGGGCCGATGGTTGGGCGTTCCGCCCTCAGGCGGGTAAGACCCCTCTCGTCCGCGTTCCTCGTAGAAAGCAGTTTGGAGGATTCAGACCCGCGTGAACGCGGAACTCCAAACAAACGACCCGCGCCATTGCTCCACGAGACAACCTTGTTCTAACGTCCCAGCCAGGCGACCGCGAAACCCGCGCCGGCGACGCACAACGCCGGCGGCAGCACCTTCAGCACGATCCGCAGCAGGGACGTGTTGAAGTAGCTGGCCGACAGGGCCAGGCACAGGTGAATCGGACTGATCGCCAGGCCAAAGACCAGGCCGGCAAAGGCCAGCGTTTCCATCCCCAGCCGCATCCCGTCCGGCGTGCGAATGAACGGCAGCAGGAACGGATACGTGATCGCCACTGTCGGCGTCGTCACCCCCGTGCTGACGCTCACCAGAAAGGGCAGTACGAACAGGACCAACAGCGGCGGCATGTGGATCTGCTCGAAGAACATCACGACACTGCCCACCGCTCCGCTGGCCTCGAGGTTCAGCTTGAACCACAACGCGCCGAACAGCAGCAACACCATGTCGGGCTCGCGGGCGGCCCGGAAGATCCCGCCCCACTTGCGTACATCGACGCGATGGAGCAGGAGCAGGCCGAGAATGGCCAGGAGCACGCCCAGCGCCGGCGGGACGTGCCACTGCACATACAGGACTCCTGTGAACAGAATGGGCCACAGCGCGTGCAGGAAGTCCTTGGCGTGGCCGCGAAGGTTGCCTTTGACCGCCATGTGCTCGGCCCGGCGCGGCGGAATGCCGACGAGCAGCAGAAACAGAATGCCTCCCAGAATGCCGGCGACGGTCAGCGCCAGGTGGTACGCGATCAACTCCCCCGCGGGCACCCGCAGCATGTCCACGATCAGCGGCACCGCCGGGAACAACGGCCAGATCGGCTCCCACTGGTGTCGGAAGAAGAAATTGATCGTGGCCAGCCGGCTCCGCTCAACGCCGATCTTGTCCCCCGCCTCGCGGACCATGGGAGCCGACAGCATGATTCCGCCGGGCGTCGGCAGCATGCCCATCAGCAGGGGAATCGCCGTCAGGGCCGCCCGCCGGCTGCGGAACAGACCTTGCATCGCGGGCACCAGCCGGGCGGAGAGCCCGATCTGTCCCATTGCCTCACCCACGACATTGACCAGCAGCAGCAGCGCCGTCAAGGACACGAACAGATACGGCGTCGTCTCGGTCAGCGGATTCTCGTGCCACTCGACGGCCAGCCGGCCCCCCATCTCGCCCGGTGTCACGCCCAGCAGCACCGCCAGCACCAGGGCCGACACCACCATCGCTTTGCCGATGCGAAGGCGAAACCGCAGCAAAACGACCAGCACCGCCAGAGCCACGAAGATCATCACCAACGCATACATATCGCTACACCATCTCCCGCGCCGGGGCGCAGAGCATACTTGTCGTTCCAACCAAGCGATCCGGGGAATCTCACGAATCAAAAGAATGAGACGTGGAGATAATACCGCGAGTCAACCCGGCAGGCAACAACGCCGTCCCGCGCGATTCCGCGACCAATCATCGATCACAGGAACCTCGGACAGAATCAAGGACCTGGTAGAAGCCTCCGCATGTCATTGTGAGCGTAGCGAAGCAACGGCAGGGGGAGGCGCATCATAGGGGAGGCTCTGAATCATAGACCGCAGATTCCCGCCGCTCAGCGGCCATTGCCCGCGAGGCGGCTGCCCAGCCGGTACGCCTCCTCCAGGCGCTGCGGCTGTGTAAGGATCGCGCCTTTCTTCCCCACGCCGGGCACGACGATCGTCTCCGCCAGGTCCATCTCCAGGTACGCCAGGCTCCTCTGGAAGAACTCGACCACCGGGCGCCAGGTCTCTGCGTGCGTCTCCTCCAGCACAATCGCCACTGCCGCCCGCTTGCCGCGCACCATCGGGCGGTTCGCCTCGCAGTTGAAGTACACGAACCGGTCGAGGAAGGCCTTCATCAGCGCCGTCGGTCCATACCAGTAGACCGGCGTCCCCAGGACGAGGACCTCGCTGTCCGCGACTTTCGGATAGAGCAGGCGCATGTCGTCGTTCTTGCTGCACGGCCGGCCCCGCCAGCACGCGTGACAGCCGTCGCACTCGCGGAGCTCCAGCTCGCCCAGACGCACCGTTTCGACGCCCGCTCCGGCGGCTCCCGCACCTTCGGCGATCCGGCCAACCAGGATATCCGTGTTCCCGCCCTTCCGCGGGCTGCCCATCACCGAAAAGACCTTGGCCATTTCGATCTCCCACATCTGCTGCAGTCACCAGGAGCTTGCCAACCTCGGCCCATCGTCGTACAATCTTCGGGCATTGACACGGGGGAGGTTATGCCGACCGTCATCTATGCCATCGGCCATTCTACCAGGACACTCGACGATTTCATAGCGCTGCGGGCGGAACGCGAGCTTCCGCGGGTACGCCGACTACATGCAGACCCGGGCGTTTGCCTTTGCCGTCCGCCGGCTCAGGCAATTGGGTTGACAACGGTCGCGTTTGGTGGTAGGTTGACGTTTCCGTTGGAGATGTAAGTATGGAATTAACATGGATTAACAAGCTGAGGATCGCGGCGGTCGCCGGATTGGGCATCCTGGTGCTCGGCGTGCTGGCTTGGCCGTTAGCTGCGCCGGCCGATCCCTGGTCCCCGGTGCGAGCATCGGACGTCGGCTTCCTGGGCACCATCACCATGCTCGTGCTGGCGTTGGGGCTGGGATTCGTGGCGTACTTCATTGCCTGGCCGCACGGCCGGGAAATCGGCATCCTGGCCGTACCCTTCGGCTTGATGATCTGGGCCGCTCGCTCGGGGCCCATGCGCATCCTGACACAAGAAGCCAGCCTGCCTCTCGAACGCACGGCGCTGGCCGCGTCCCTGCGGTTCGAACCCGTTTACTGGCTGCTGCCCATCCTGGCGGGCTTCGCCGGCGTTCTCTTGGCCCAGCGTGTGCGTCGGGCCTCCTCCGGAGCAAGCGAGGAGATAGGAAAAAAGGAGGACTCACACGCGCCTTATCTATCGCAGCCAGAGTCTTCAGCCTCTAACCTTCCCACTGCCGTCCGTACATTCCTATCGTCTTCACTCCTCAGTGGGCTGCTTGGCGTAGCCGCGGCCGTCCTGCTCGGCCAGTTCCTCGTAGGAGCCTTTGTCCAGGACGTCGCGACGTCTCGCAACGTCGCGCCCACCCAACCCGAGGTCGGTCAGATTATCTTCGGCGTCGTCGCCGCGTTCGCGGCCGCGTCGTTTGTCGTCAAGAAATTCGGCAACTTGGGCTATATCTGGCCCATCCTGGCCTCCGC
Source organism: Planctomycetota bacterium (assembly GCA_025459125.1). Lineage (GTDB taxonomy): Bacteria > Planctomycetota > Phycisphaerae > Sedimentisphaerales > Anaerobacaceae > PLanc-01. Next base: position 20,190 of record JALORE010000073.1, read on the forward strand.
ATTGGTCACCGTCTTCGTGCAGGCCGTCTATTACCGTCCCGACACGATCCGCCAGTTCGCCGAGACCCGGCCCGCCGCTTTCTTTCGCCACAGCGCGCTGTCGCTCCTACCGATCCAGCTCGTTGTCCTCGGAACACTCGGCGCCATCCTCGGCTACTGGATGGCCGTACGGTATGACTGGTGGCGAACGCACGAGAGCAACCCGTAGGAATTGACGCCGGAGGACGGGGCCGGATTATGGGGCGGCGGACGCTCCCGTCCGGGCCGTCCCAGGGCTCATTCCATCGAGATTTGCACGCCCGCGAGAGAAAAATCACGTGCCTTTTTTTTCTCTAAGTGATTGCCCCAAACCAACTTACGCACACAACGTCCCATAGCCACCCGTGGGTACGCAAAGAATCACGAAATTGTCTGCTTCACCCCCCTGAATTAGCCGAAATAAAGATGTCCTGAAGGGTATCCGGGGCGGCGGACCGTTCCGGGGACCCAAAACGATGGTCGGGATGTGAGTGAATCGGCTAAACGAACAGTAGAATGCCACTCTTCGTAGGGAACAGGGTACAACCAGCCGATAAAAGGAGTTGACGATGTTGGTTCTCAGCAGACAGAAAGATGAATCCATCATGATTGGCGATGAAGTGGAGATCACCATCGTCGACGTGCGCGGGGACAAGGTGCGTTTGGGCATCACGGCCCCGAAGAACATTCCCGTCCACCGCCGGGAGATCTACGATGCCATTCAGCGGGAGAAGGCCCAGAAGGAGGGCGAGCCCCCAATGGACGACAACAACGGGCCGCTCCACAAGCTGGAAGAACCCCTCCGGAAGAAAACCGACAAATCGGAGAGAGCTACACAAAAATAACACGTATCCTTCCGCCCGTTCTCTTCGCCGACTGACCACCGACAACCCTCCCTTTCCGGGAGGGTTTCTTTTTGGGGGGGCGGCTGTGCTACAAGGTTAGCCCGGCCATTCGTCTCCGGACAAGGAGTCGGTGTGCGTGCCGCCCACGAGGAGCCGCTCGCCCCGGCCCGCGGGAGGTGGTCCTCGTAGTCACAGGAATAGAGCAGCATCGCCCTGCCGAGACCAGCCAACTTCGTGCCGCCGTGAGGCGATTCGGGACGGACCGGACGCGTGCCAGCAGGGGTACGATGACAGCCATGGCAAACAGACACACCAGGACCAGAAGAATGCCTTCTGTCATCGTAAGACCATCAGACTTGACTTGTCCCCGCATTTCTCCGCCCTCTTCGGAGGATTCCCGCAAACCCATTGCCCAGGATGGACTATCCGCCCTTCTCGCGGTCGCCGCGTTCGAGCAGGTCGGGGCGCCATTGGCGGGTGCGTTCGAGAGACTGTTCGCGGCGCCATTGGGCAATTTTGGCGTGGTCGCCGGAGAGAAGAATGTCGGGGACTTTCAGGCCGCGAAAGACTTCCGGACGCGTGTAGTGCGGGTACTCCAGCAGCGGCAAATCGTCGTTCGCCCCGACCGAGAAGGAATCACTCTTGGCGGAGTCCTCGTCACCGAGTGCCCCCGGCAGCAGGCGGACGACCGCGTCGACAATCACCATGGCGGCCAGTTCGCCACCGTTGAGGATGTAGTCGCCGATCGAGATCTGCTCGGCGTTCAGACCGACCCGGATGCGCTCGTCGAACCCTTCGTAACGCCCGGCGATCAGGATCAGCCGGTCCTCCTGCGCCAGTTCCCGGGCTTTCGACTGGTTGAAGGGCGTCCCCTGGGGGGTGAGGAGGATCACCCGGCCGTGTCGCGGGCATCCTGCCCGCGCTTCGAGGGCGGGACGCCCTCGACACAAACCCTCCGGCGGAGCCAGCTTCGCGACATGCTCGAAACAGTCAAACACAGGTCCGGGCATCATGACCATGCCCGGTCCGCCGCCATACGGCTTATCATCGACTTTGCGATACCGATCCGCCGCGAAGTCGCGGATGTTCGTGACGGCAATCGCGACGAGCCCCTGCTCTTGGGCGCGCTTCAGAATCGAGTAATTCAACGGCGACTCGAACATCTCCGGGAACAACGTGAGGATATCGATCCGCATGGCGAACCCCCGCAGTAGGTGGGAACGGGAGAAACGAAGAAGGTCGGAATGCCGTGGGCGCTTCCGACCTTCGTACTTCCGTGTTCTTCGTGGTTTCTGGTCTACGAAGCTGCCGGGGCTTCCGGCGGCTTGGCCGCGGCTTCCGCGGCGGCGGCTTCGGCGGCCTTCTTCTTCTCGTCACGGATTCTCTCGGTGGCCGTGAACAGTTTGCCCTTGGCGTGGGCGAGCTTGCGGGCCTGGGCCATCCGCGCCGCCTTTTCCTCGGCGTACTTGTGCTTGATGCCCTGGCGCAGCAGGATCTCCGAGACCGTATCGCTGGGGACGGCCCCCTGGCCGAGCCAGTATTCCACGCGGTCGCGGTTCAGGATGATCTGCTTGGTGGCGTCCTTCTCCAGCGGGTCGTAATGACCCAGCTTCTCGAGGACCCGGCCGTCACGCGGCGTATGCGATTCGACCGCGTTGATCCGGAAGAAGGGACGGTGCCGGCGGCCCATCCGCGCCATTCTGATTTTCACTGCCATGTCGTTCCTTTCGTGAGAACCCGTATGATCAATTTTCGCGATCCGTCTTCCGCCCGTGCGGGACGGCGATCACGAAACACGTTTACAGATCAAAGCATACCCATTCATGAAAATCGCGAAAATGGCCGGATCCACCTGGGCATCGGCGGCGATTCTCTCGATCTGCTCATCCGAGAGCCGGTCCGCATCCTGCTTTTCACTCGGCGTCATGATAGCGACTGCCCGGCGCAATTGCAAGAGCTCTTCGCCGGTCGGGGCTACCAGCATGGCCAGCTCGCTGGTCCCACCGATGTCCTCGAACTGGCTGCGGACCGTAGTACCATACTGATTATCGCAGAAACGGGCAACCTCTTCCAGGTACTCCTGGATCGATAATTTTACTCGGGCTTCCAACGCTAGATCCCCTGAGCATCTTCGCTTTATGATTTCCGACGTGTGGTTGACTGGGGAACCGGCCATTTTCCCAGTCAACTACCGCCAACCGCAAGACTACTTCGATGGCAGGAC
>JALORE010000074.1 GCA_025459125.1 Planctomycetota bacterium
TTCTCATCCTGCGGAGCTGGCGGTAGATCTGCGTGGAGCCGTTCGGCGAATAGATGTCTGCCCCGCCGTGGAAGAGCGTCATCGAACAAGTCTTCGCGTCGAACTTGAACACATTCGAGAGCTTTGCGTCGATCGCGTCGCCCTCGCGCGTGTTGGGACCGGTAAGTCCGTCCGTGAGCGCGTAGGCGGTGAAGATCGGCACCGCCCAGTTGACGTGGCAGGGAAGCTGGTCAAGTTCGTCGACCGGTCCGTACGCCGGTGTGAGCGCGCTCGTCGCGAGCAAGACTGTCAGGTGCGAGCCCGCGGAGAACCCGAACGCGCCGATCTTCTCCGGGTCGAACCCGCGTTTCTTCGCGTCGTGGCGGACGAGACGGACGGCGCGTTGCCCATCCTCCCACGCGCTCTGGTAGATCGGCAACCCTTGCGGACGCGGCGTACGGTAGGTGAGGCTCGCGCACACGAACCCGAGTTCGGTGAACTTCTGCGCGACCCGATCAATCCACACCCCGTCGCAGCAACTCTGATAACCGCCGCCTGAAATGAGCAACATGCATCCGCCGTTTTTCTCCGCCGGCGCCTCGTACCAGTCGAGATACGGCATCGCATGGTCCGCCGCCTTGAATCCTGGAGCCTTCACCTCCTGGGTGGTCGCCGCGATCTGACCGGTCTGGAAATCCGGGATCTTCCCTTCCGGCCACAGCGCGACCCGCCCCCCGGCGAACGCCTGAATGGTAACCAGTAACCAAGAACAAAGAATCGCTGATAGGAATTTTGATTTTAAAGCCATGCCACGATCATATCCCCTGTGGGGATAGCAATTCAAGGGAGAAATCAGCCCAGGGCCTGACGTAGAACGGCACGGGTTCAGTCATGTGCACAATCCGAACGTTCGTGACGCGTACGATGTTCTCAATGGCGGAGGGTATAGTACTCCCGGTTTCTTGGACCAGTAGATAAGGCAGTGTGGCTGTGGCCTACCCCCGGGAAAATGTGCCAGCGAGGGTTAGAGGGTATCCGATAGGGTAGGCAGATATTTGGAGGAAAGGATACCTGATGAAGAAGAGTCGGCACAGTTTCCCGGGGGCAGGCCAGTAGTGGAACAGGAGCAATCCCCCACCAGCGTGCCTAAGACGGCGATGACCCACCAGATCAGCGCAGGCCGGGCAGCAAAAGGCGAGACAGAGCAAAGCGAAGACTCAGGTTTACCGGGGGCAGGGCAACCACGATGATCCCCCCATGCCCAAGTTGGCCGCCACCAGGGCCTGTGGTCGCCGTGGAAGGAGGAACCGCCCGTGACTTCTCTCCGTCGTCGAGGCCAGCAGCGGTCCGTGGAAGACCAGCCACCCCACCGCCAGCGGCAGGCCAAACTCCAGCGCGATCTGCACAGGCCAAGACGACCGCAGCACAAAGCACGCAACCGTCAACGCCATCGCTTCGATGTTCGCGCGGCTCCTGGAGACGATGAAGATCAATGTCCCGAGCGGCACAGGCTTCCACACGCTGCGTCGGACCGCCGCGACGCTGGCTGCCAGGCCCGGAGATCTCTTCGCCGTCCGGAGGCTGCTCGGTCACGTCAATCTGGAGATGGCCACCCGCTACGTGCAGGATGTCTCGGCACAAACGGACCGAGGTATTGAGAACAGCCGGGCGTACCTGATTAGAGCACAACGTGTTGCATAGCTGGAGGCCGACGGGACGATGAACATGTCCTCGCCCTCCGACAGTTCGGGCGACAAGGAGTCCTTGGCTTGATCGGGACGAATCAAGACTCCTGGATAACACCCAGGTTGCCTCTGCTTACGCCAGTTCGCGTTTGCGGTCGTGACTCACCAACTCCCGTCCGTCTCGACGTTGACGGGAGCCTGCGGCCACAGGTACACTGTTGCCTGGAGTCTGTTCGAATGGCCTTTCGCCAGTCCGCGCGGTACGCCAGAGCCAGAGACGCATCGGACTCCAAAAACACATGTCCTCGGGTTACACAAATAGATCCGGTTCGCCTGTATGGTGTTGGTCGCCGCCGACGGAGACGGAGTCTGGGCCTTTGTTTCGACAACCGGGAAGTCGTGACGGTGGCAGCCCGAAGATCATCACCTCCGTGGTTGACGGCCTCTCTTGCGACAGCAATGACGAGCGTCAAATCAACGAGGGCCGTTATCGTCCGTGCCTGTACACGCCGACCGGCACCACAACGCTGACTTCCTTGGCCGTAGCGGCGAGCATGTTCACTCTCGGCGCGTCCTCCAGCCCCTGTCTCGACATCCGCGGCAACCGCGCCACCGTCGAAGCGATACGCAACGCCATCCTGGCCCACCTCGAAGCGATGAACAACTAAGACACGGAGCCGACTATGAAACGGACACTATTCCTGCTCTCCCTGTTGCTGGCGCTGCCGACAGCCTTGGCCCGCGACGCGCAGTATCAGGTCCTCACCAAAACCAGTGTCATGGTCGCGATGCGCGACGGCGTGAAGCTGGCGACAGACCTTTATCTGCCGGCGAGAGACGGCGTGGCCGCGGCGGAGAGGTTCCCCGCTATCCTCACGCGGACCCCCTACAACAAGGACGGGAGCAAGCGGTTCGGCGAATACTACGCCGCACGCGGCTATGTATTTATCGCCCAGGACACACGCGGACGCTACGCCAGCGCGGGCGTCTGGCACATGCTGACCGACGACGGGCCGGACGGCGCGGATTGCGCGGCTTGGATCGGCCGGCAGCCGTGGAGCAACGGCAAGATCGGCATGATCGGCACCTCCTACGTTGGCGGTACGCAGCACGCTCTGGCACTCGCCCACGCGCCGGAACTGGCCACGGTCATTCCCGTGGACGCGATGTCCAACCTCGGCCGGCAATCCATGCGCAACGCCGGCGCGTTCGAGTTGCGCTTCTGGAACTGGATCATGCTCAACGCCGGCCACGGCAGTCGCGCGTCACACGATCCGGCCGCCGCCCCCGCGCTCGTCGAGATGGCGACCAATCGTTTCCACTATCTGGTCAACCTCCCGCTCCGCCCTGGAACCACACCATTGCAGTTGGCGCCGGAATACGAGGGCTGGCTTGTGGAGGCCATGCGCCGCGGTGCGGACGACGAGTTCTGGCTCCAGAACAACATCGTGGACCACGGCGACCGCTACCAGGACATCCCGGTCTATCTCGTCGGCGGCTGGTATGATTCTTGGGCCGGCAACACGACCGCGAACTTCGCCGCCCTCACGAAGGCGCTCCAGAGTCCCGTCTACCTCATCATGGGCCCCTGGATTCATGGCCAGCAGGCGAAATGGGCGCACGGCCAGGTGGACTTCGGCAAAGACGCGGCCGTCGCCGATGAACTGGCGTGGCGGCTCCAGTGGTATGATCATTGGCTCAGAGGTCTCGATAACAGCGTGGGCAAGACCGCGCCGTTCGCGACCAAGGTCCGCATCTTCGTCATGGGCACCGGCGACGGCCGTAAGACCGACAAGGGCCTGCTCCGCCACGGCGGCTTCTGGCGCGAGGAGAAGGAATGGCCGCCCGCCCGCGCGCGGCGGACGGACTATTACTTCCACCCGAACGGCGGACTTTCACCGCAGCCAGCGGACTTCGATGCCCGGCAGTCTCACACCAGCTTCACTTTCGACCCGCGCCAACCAGTGCCGACCATCGGTGGCTGCATCTCCTCCGGCGACGGCATCATGCTCCAGGGCGCGTGGGACCAGCGCGGCGGACCGCACATCTGGAACTGGCCGCTACCGATCCCGCTGTCGGCGCGCAACGACATTGTTGTCTTCCAGACCGAAACGCTCGCCGAGGACATCGAGGTCACCGGGGAACTGGAAGTGAGACTCTGGGCCTCCTCGTCCGCCGTGGATACCGATTTCACGGCGAAGCTGCTCGACGTTTATCCGCCCGGCAACGACCTCCCCGGCGGTTTCGACCTGAACATCACCGACGGCATCGTCCGCGCGCGCTTCCGCGAGACATGGAAGCAGGAGAAGCTGATGAAACCCGGGGTGATCTATCCGTTCACGATCCGGCTCTATCCGACCTCCAACGTCTTCAAGAAAGGCCACCGGATCCGCGTGGACATCAGCAGCAGCAACTTTCCACGGTTCGACGTGAACCCGAACACCGGCGAGCCGCTCAACAACCACCGCGGCGTGGTCTCTGCCGTCAACACGATCTACCACGACCGCGCCCACCCGTCGCATATCGTGCTGCCGGTGGTACCGAGGTAGGACAGGTCCCATGACCCAGGCCAAGGACAGACCGCGTGGGGGGCGAGCCGGTGTCGGGTGGATGGACGATGACCGGTCATCCGGCCGTCGCAGCAAACAGGGGTTCCGGTTTGTGCCGTGCGGGATTGACACGCCGTTCGTCCGCGAGGGCTGCCGACACCCTCGCCTCCGGCCGGCTGGTCGGTGCGGCGTTGGACGTGTTCGAGCGGGAAGCGGATGTTCCGGCCGACCCTCACAAGGACCTGCGAAAGCTCGACAACGTCGTCCTCACACCCCATGTCGGCTCCAACACACGCGAGGCCAACGGGCGGATGGGCGGAGTCGGCGTTGGCTGACGTTCGCTGTTTCCTCACCGGAGACCTTGTCGGGCTGGCGGGCGTGGATCACACCTGATCCGCTACCCTGCGCCAGCACGGCGCTTCTGGCGGCTTCCCCAGTGCCGCGAGGCTCCCCGGAACGTTTCGCTGCAGCACAGCCCGTGAGTAGAGGAAGTGACAGAGCCGACCTGTTTCTATTGATTCCCCGTCTCGGAAAGCGCACAGTATTCTCTGATGTCACAGGGTGTAGATTAGGAGTGTGTCTTGCTGCCATGGCCAAACGAATAGCCGTCAAACTGACAAACACCACCGTGGCTGGCGTCTTCCTCGTCCTGAACGCGTCCCTTTGGGCGCAAGAGGCGCCGGCCTCCAAGCCCTTCGATTTCAGCGAGGCCTCCCGCCACGTACCCAAGCCGCGGGAGATCTGGCCGCTGGTGCGAAAGCACACCGTACCGCCGGACTTCACGATTCAGTCCGACGAGATCGTGTCGAGCGACACCGAGCCCACGAAGAAACTGCGGAAGGTGACCGCCCACTTCTACAGCCAGGAACTGGCCGGCAAGAAGTGGGGCCATCCCTGCGTCATCTTCACGCCGGAGGATGACCGCCAGAACCTTGCCCCGCGACGAAAGGGAAAGGTGGTGGTCTTGGGCTGCCCCGGTCATGACTACTTCCCCGTACATGTCGACAAATACGGCGAGCCCATCGCGACCCGAACAGGCTATCCGACGATGGTCCTGTGCAACCCGGGCCGCTATCCTGACGGCTCCGACATTGAACGCGACATCGGAATCCTTGAGACTTTGAGGAAGGAGACCGGGAAGGACTACTACAACATGAACTGCCAGTTGGCCGTGGTGTACGTTCAGGCGCTGAATGCCCTGCAACAATTCCTCGGATTGGATACGTTGCAGGCGGTGGTCGGAGGCCACTCGAAACGCGGTCGCAGCGCCACGGTCGCCGCGGCGTTTGACCCGCGCGTCGCCTCCGTCATCATCATGGGCAACGAGGGTGTCTACGCCACCGACCGGATCGAGTGGCACCTGTCCTTTCATCATGCGTTCTTTCAGGACCAGGTGGATGTGCCCGTCTTCTATCTCGGCGCGACGAATGAAGACGGCTACAAGATGTTCAATATCAACATCTTGCAGGAGCGCCTCAAGCAGCCCATGACCATCGAGATGATCCCCAACTACTGCCATTCGAACTTCAGCGAAATCCAGTTTATGGATTTCATGATGTGGGTCGCTCACGTATTCGACGACCGCCCGCTCAGCCGCATCAGTGAGATCGACCACGAGCGCCGACCGGAGGGCACGGTTTTTCGGGCCAAAGTCGAAGGCAAGGCCAAGGTCCAGATCGTGCAAACCTGGTACGTCTACACCGACGACCCGGCGTGGCGCGACCTGATGTGGTATCACCTGCTCATGCACAAAGTTGGGGACCATTACGAAGCGGTGCTGCCGGGTAAGACGCCGGACGCCTTCATGATCGAGGTGGGAGACATCGCGCAGGGATTCCCCGGCTACGTCTCCAGCACGCCCCAGAAGCTCACAGACGCCCCCGTGGTCGAACGGAAATCACGCGGGTCGCGGCCCCGCCGGTGGGAACCCAGTCGATAGTCCCATGTCTCTGCTTGAAGGAACCGACCATCATGCACCCGACCATTTACTGCTCCGTGACGGCTCTGGTACTGATTGTGACGACCGTCGTCCAGGCCGACGCGCTCTCCGAGATTGCCCGCACGATCGAGGGCAAGACCCATCGTGCTTCCAGTGGTCTGTTCGATCCGGAGTCAAACCAGGACGCCTACCATATCGGCCCCGGCGAGACCGTCACCCTGACGACCTTGCCGGGACCGGGCGAAATTCGACACATGTGGTTTACCCTCGCGGGACGGGATCGTCGCTATCCGCGTGCCTTGGTGCTGCGGATGTACTGGGATGGCGCTGAGACGCCCTCAGTCGAGACCCCCATAGGCGATTTTTTTGCCGCCGGCAACGGCATGCGGGCCAACGTGACTTCCCTGCCCATCCAGGTGACTTCCTACGGGCGGGCCCTGAACTGCTACTGGCGGATGCCTTTTCGCCAGACGGCACGCATCGCACTAACCAACGAGGGGGCGTATCCTCTCACTGTGTACTGGCAGTTCGACTGGATAGGACTGCCGCGAGTGCCCGATGACATGCTTTACTTTCACGCCCGGTACCGGCAGGAGTTTCCCGCCCAGCCGTTCGCGCCGTATGTCATTTTCGACGGGCGGGGCGAGGGACACTATGTGGGCACCGTTTTCTCGATCCAGTGCAGTTACGGCAGTTGGTTCGGAGAATCCGACGATCGATTCTACATTGACGGAGAGACGGAACCCTCGATCGTGGGGACCGGCTGTGAGGACTTCTTCAACGATGCCTGGAACCTCCGGCTCTTCAGCAATGCGAACACGGGCGTTACCATCAAGGAAGCAAACGGGGAAGACTGCCGGTTCACCGCCTACCGCTGGCACACGCAGGCCCCGGTTATTTTTCGCCAGGCGTTGAAGGTAGACATCGAACGGCGTAGTTTCGCCGAGGTAACCAACCCGAAGACACAGCAGCGTGAGCTCCACGATTTCAAGTACCGACCCGATTTCTGCTCCTCCGTGGCCTTCTGGTATCAAGAGACGATTGCCGAGCCCTTCGACCGCTTCCCATCCTATGCCGAGAGAGTGAACCCGGAGATCTTCCTCGAGACATCCGACCTGGCCTCCGAGATCAAGATCGCGCCGGGCGTCACCGCCGCGAGCCGGAGCAATCGCGTGTGCAACCTCAAGCGTGCTTTGTACGTCGACAACTCGCGCATTGGCGGTTGGTTTGAAGTCCCATGCCGTGTCGATCGGCAAGGCCAGTATTCGATCTCGGTTTTCCAGTGCCTGTACCGAACCGGCGGGATCTGGAAGGTGACTCTGCAGGGGCCTGCCGGCCCGATTCTCCTGGATCGAGCCCTGGATTTTTACGATCCCTATCTGGCCTGGGCGGAAAACAGGCCCGAGAACATGCTCTACGGCACGTGGTTTGAGAAGAAGGTCGGGATCCACGCATTGACGCCCGGCGATTACGTGTTTCGTTTCGAGTGCGTCGGATCGAACCCGCTCGCGCGTGCGTCGGATTCCGACCAGCCGGGCCGGGACTGCCGACTGGATGGGATCTCGTTGCGCCGGTTCCCTTGGGACGACCTCTACGGCCAGATGCAGCGTTACTTGGTACAAGAGGAGAAGCTCTTTGGCGACAGAATCGATCAGGCCCGGCAGTTAGTCACGGCACTTGATGGGGCAGTCAGGCGGTTTCGGGAAGACACTGGCCAGTACCCGAGCGATCTCGGAGAACTCCTGGCCCGTCCCCCACGATTCTCATCCGCCAAGGGAAAGTGGCCCTATGCGGCTGAGATTCCCACGGATCCCTGGAGTCAGCATTACCGCTATCAATGTCCAGGCCGCTTCAATCCCGAGGGCTTTGACGTCTATTCCGTCCACGGCAACAGCCGAGATCCGTCCCAGTGGATCGGCAACTGGCCCGACCCCTTCCACTTCCAGGGAGCTCTGGAGGCGGAACAACTGGAGATCAAGAGCATGAGCGACCAGGTGACGGTCTCGAAACAGGAGCTTACCATCCCCTCGACGCCACCCCTTTCGGGGGGCCAACTGCTCTTCGTTCGTTTGCGACAGGAAGGGGATTCGATCAGCTTGGCGCTGCCTCGTTCCGTCACGCCGGGCAGATACAGTCTGCGCGTGCGTCTCGTGACTTCGCGCGACTACGGCATCGTTCGCCTGAGTTTCAACGGCACGCCGCTCGGAGAGCCTGTGGATGGCTATGCCTCTGCGATTGACGCCAGGTTCATCATGTTGGGTCCCGTCGAGGGGAAGGGCGAGGCCGGCACGCTGACTTTGCAGGCGGTGGGTCGAAATCCCAGGTCCACGGGATACCGCGCCGGAATCGACGCCGTCGTGCTGACCCCGATTCGTTAGGGACCGGAGCATCTCACTTCCGTGTCTTGGGCACTATCTCCACCTCTCCCAGAAGATACGGCTTTCCCAGTTCGCGCTGTCCCTCGGTCTGGGCCGTGTCGATGACCAGGGCGAAGACCTGCCCCCGTCCGGCCGGTATTCCGGCCAAGCGCAGCGGGTACAGGTCTTCGACAATCTGCCCCACGCGCAGCCGCGACAACGGCACCGTCCAGTCACCCGGATCGTGACGCGTGTACCACGGTGTCCCCCGGCGGGGCGTGTCCCCGGCAACGCGGAGACGGAACGCCGGCATCACATTCGGAGCCACCGGGCCAGTCACACGCCACCACGTGGAGAGGGAGAGGATTTCTCCTTCGCCCGCCGTTCCGGGCAGACGAAACGCCAGCAGTTCCACGCCCGGCGCCAGGGAGGCGGGAGGAGTGACCTTCTGGACGTCCGGCGGAATCGCCGCCGGTGGGACTTCTTCGGGACCCCCTGGTGCGATCTTCTCTCCTTGTGCCGGGAACGTCGCGAACGTCAAGTCAGGTCCGGGCGGCGAACGAGGAGTCACCCTCGGCGTCGGGATCTCGACCACACCCACCGGTCGGCCTTCCACATTGTCGCCAACGACAAGGCTGGTTCCCAGAGAAGAACACAGATCGCGCATCTCCGCGAGGGTCCTATGAGCCTCTTCGTGTTCGGCTAACATCGTATGGCCTTCCAAGACTCGGGTGGGAATCATCTCGACCCTGGAGACACCCTGGGGAGAAAGGTACACACGAAAGAGACCGCCCTGCTGTCCCTCCGGTGTGAGCTCGCAGTCAAAGAGCAGGTTGCCCATGTCGTAGACGACCACCTTCCCGTCCACCACTTCGATGCCCTGCAGGCGGTGGGCGGAGTGGCCGAGGATGAGGTCCACGCCATGCGTGAAGGCGATCCGAGCCATTTCCCGGTGCGCGGGCGGTGTCTCCCGCACCCAGTTGTCACCCCAGTGAATCGTGAGCACCAGCAGGTCGCAGCGACCCTCGGCCCACTGGCCGAGCCTTCCCATCCTCTCTCGGAACAGTCCGAGGTCTTTCTCGCTCACGTAATTGGTGCCGGGACGGTTCTCTTCCACGCGAGAGCGAGACATGGTGGTGTCCAGGCCGGCCACACCCACCCGAACAGGACCGATGCGAACCAACCGAGGCTCTTCCGCTACGGTCGGACGGTCGCCGATTCCCACACACACGAGTCCGGCTTGTCGGCACCACGCGGCGGTGTCGGGGACACTCCCAGGACCATAGTCCCCGCCATGGTTGTTCGCGGCGGTCACCAGATCGACCCCGGCCTCGGTCAGACAGCGGAGCATCTCCGGCCGCGCCCGGTAGTAAAAGGGACAGCGTTCTCCCTTATCCGCCGGCGTGCCCTTGCGCGAGATGCAGCATTCGAGGTTGCACAGCACCGCATCGGCTGTGGAAAGGACGGACTTGATCCCCGCCAGCGGCCAGTCATAGCCGCTGCGTCCCACCAGGTCATGCTCCCATCTGGCCAGAACCGTGTCGCCCCCGGCCACCAGCAGCCCCTGATCGGGCCTGGCTCCTCCCTTGTCCGTCCGGCGGTATCTGCGGGCGATGATTTGCGTGTACCCGCAGTTGGACAGTTCGAGGGCCTTGAACTCGATATGGTAGAGCACGGCCTCTTCCTTCTGCATGCCGGCCCGCTCGGTGATGCACAGGGGCACCAGGATGACCTCAGGCACCATGTCTCCCGGCATCGTGCGCCGATCCCCGTTTGCCAGCGCCCAGTACTCATTGCGCCCCGGGCCGCGCTCCTCCATGAGGCGGTCGAAGCCTACCTCGTCGATGAGCTTGACGTGCGTGTGGTGCGAAATGAGATTCTTCAGCTCGGCGTGGAGGGAGATCCCCTTGTCGCCCAGGCCGGCGAGGGTCTGGTCTTCGACCGGCATCACCACGAGGGCCTTGTCCTTGGTCAGTTCCATGGACTCGACCAGCCGGCCGACCAGCTCTGCCGCAAGATCCGTCCAGATGCGGGACGAGGAAGCCGTCGTGGTGGGCACCTCGGTCTTTTTGGGTTTCTTGGTCAGCTTGAATCGGCCGTCCCCTGTGGGGATCAAGTCAGATTCGTTGTCTCGGAACCAGGAACGGAAGCGGAAGAGATGGCGACTTCTTTCCAGGACCGTGTCGGCCAGCTCCGGCCCGTCGCACAGCTCTTCTGTCGTCGCCCGGCGGATTCCCTTGGCCTCCGGCAACGTGGCCGCACGCCGCAGACATTCGTTACGGCCCGCCCCTGCCAAGGCGCGGATCATCTTCATGCGGCTCTCCGCCGTGGCCTTCTCCCAGTGCAGTAAGGCACATTCCAGGAGATCCGGGCCCGGGTGGATTCCCACGCCGTCCCGGAACCAGGCATACGCCGCCTCGGCCTGCTCCTGCGGCTGAAACTCGAACCAGCGGGTGCGATGGTCCTCCTTGAGTCCTGGATCGTCCTGCGCGACGCGGAGTTTCGCCCGGTACTCCCAGCCGAGCGCATCCGCTGCGCCGCCTCCCTGTTGACACCAAACCAGGACATCGGTGTAGACACGACCGAAATGACTCCTCTGGCCCCGGATCGGGTTGGCGTCCCGGGAGCAATCGGCGGGAAACCAACCGTAACCCGACAGGAAGACTTCGGTCCAGCGATGGAAGATTACATCGGTGGCGGGAAGGTCGCGAAATCCGCTGGTGCTGCCCCCCACGCTCCGCGTCGGCAACCCCGCGAGGCGACACAATCCGGACAGCACGTAGTTGTACTCGCTGCACGAGCCGGCGCCGCGGGCCAGAACCACGGCGGCAGGGTCCCACGTGTTGTCGCGCACGTAACGAATCTTGGCGATGATGTAGTCGTGTATGCGAGTCAGCTTGTCGAGGTCGGTCTTCGTGTCATGGGTCAAATCGGCGGCGGCCTTACGCATCGACTCGGCATCCATCGAGTAATTCGTCTCGGCTCTCAGATACCGGGCTCTCTGCTGAGGCGTGAGAACGCCTGTATTGGGATCTGCCGATTGGCCTGCGGCGTCCCAGTGCATGTTTCGCAGGGTGACACCGACCACGAACCCCAGGTCTACCCACGCGCCGGCTTCGAGACCGTCGAAGGAGTAACGCACCAGCCGCTGGCCGTGCGCATCGGTGAAGATCCGCTGTCTACCCGGCTCCGACAAATGGAGGTAGTGGATCTCCTGCCGGGGGGACTCCAGCGGCAGAGGCACCAGGACCTCAAACCTGCCGGCGGCCTTGGACGTGGGATTCATGACGCGGTAATCGTATTTGATCGTCCGCTGGATGGCCCCCCAGACGGTCGCTCTTGCCGTCCGGGTCGACGGTTCGTCGTCAGGAGTCATGGAGTCGACCGTGGCCAGAATGGACTCCCACACCCTGCGGCCGTTGTCGGAATTGGTCATGATGACGCAGCCGGACCGACGCTGCGGGCTGAAGCGAGCGTTGCATTGAAAGCCGGTGCCGTTGCTACCGCTGTGGCAGACCCAGCCCCCGCCTTCCTCCGAGGCGACGACCCAGCCCAGCGAACGGCGCGAGTGCTCGTCACCTTCCTTGGGTTCCACCTGGAGTGTCGTCATCTTCTCGATGGTCTCCGCCTTCAGAGAATGGCGAGCCGAGCGGTCCTGCTTCATCATCTCTATGAGGAACAACGCGTAATCCGTGGGGGTCGTGTACAGCGAAAAAGCCGCATTCCCGCGATCGTAGAGACTTCGCGATTTCTTCAGATTCCCATTCTTGTCGTGCCCGCCGGCGCAGTTGTCCCCGAACGACTTGCACCACACATAGCTGCTGCGTGTCAGGTGCAAAGGCTTGAGTAAAGTGCGTTCCATCCAGACATCCACGGATCGTCCCGTCAGGCGCTCGATCGCCGTTTGGAGATACAAGAACCCCTCCCCGGAGTAGGTGAACCGCGTACCCGGCTCGCATAACACCGGCAGCGGCCCGCCTTTCTTCCAGCCGCCTTCCCGCCAGTTCGGCAGTCCCGTCCGATGGAGCATGACCAAGCGGGCGGTTATACGCTGGGCCAGGGGTTGGTCGGGCAGATAAGGCTCAGGAAGATAGTCGTCCAACGGGCGGTCGAGATCGAAACGCCCGTCTTCCGCCAGCTTCAGCACCGCGTACGAGAAGAGGGGTTTGCTCATCGAGGCGGCCTCAAAGACCGTTCCGTCGTCCACGGGGTCCGGTCTGCCCGCCGTGCGAACCCCAAAGGCGCCTTTCCAGACGATGTGGTTCTCCTGGATCAGGACCATGGACAGGCCAGGAACACGCTCGGCTTTCAGCAATTGCGGAATCCTCGCGTTCAACGCCCCTCGGAGCGATTCCAGCTCCTGAGCGGCCAGTGTCGCCGCCATACCGTGAAAGGCCAGAAGCATTATCACGCTTCGCGTCGACAGGAACACGGCATTCCATCCCTTCGAATTGTTCATTTGGTCACAGGCTGCAACTGAACGGAAGAACATACAGGTCGGCATCCCGGATCACGAACCGCAGACGAATGGTCCAGGTATTTCTCCCAGGGCCGGTCACACTTCAGTACGATCTCGCCGGTTCCGTGCGGCCGGTGCGCGGCAAGCTTGATACCCTCAGACTTGTCAATCAGGTGCCCATCCATGAACACCATGCCTTCGCATGACGCAAATCTCAGGCCAAAAGCCCCTGGAAGAATCCCAAAAGCCGTGCACGGTGACGCAGACTGTTCTGACGGCCAGCCGTATGCTATCACAATCTTCGACACGTATCACGTACTTGCGATACAAACACCAGTCGGGGGTTCATGGTGTTCCTACCGGCTCCCATCCTGCCGCCCGCAGGCTGGTACCTTGGATGCCCGTCAGCGCGTCACCCAGTTCGGCGCGGATGGGCGCCGCGAGGCGGCTGAGCCGGGCGACGACCTCTGGGTGTTGCGCCGCGATATTCTTCGTCTCCCCGGGGTCGATACGCAAGTCGAAGAGCGAAAGCTCCAGTCGCTCCACACGCTGGCCGTGGCGGCTGGCGATGCCCTCGATGCTTGACTGCGTGATGGCCAGCGGCTGGGCCTTGCCCCAGTTCGACGGCTTGCCGCCGCGACCTGGCGCGCCGGCCGTCGTGAGGTAGGGATGCGGGAAGTGCAGCTTCCAATCCCCGCTGCGCAGCGCATGCAGTTCGTCGCCAGCGTAGAAGAACAGGGCTTCGTGCGGTGATTTTGCGTCCGGCGCGCCGAGCAACAGCGGCTTGGCGCTGCGGCCATCAATGCTGCGCTCGGGTGCCCTGCCGCCCACGAGTTCCGTCAGGGTGGGTAGCCAGTCAATCGCCATGAGGGGTTCGTCGCTCACCCGTGCGGCGGGCACGTGTCCCGGCCAACGCACCACGCATGGCACACGCACCCCGCCCTCAAAGGTCGTCAGCTTGCCTTCCCGAAACGGCGTCGCCGAACCGGCATGATCGCCATAGCTAAGCCAGGGACCGTTGTCCGAAAGAAAGATCACCAGCGTGCGTTCCGCGAGTCTCAGGCGGTCCAACGTGGCGAGAATCTGCCCCACAGACCAGTCCAACTCCTCCACTACATCGCCATAGAGCCCGCCCTGCGAGCGACCCCGGAACTTCTCGGAGGCGAAAATCGGGACATGCGGCATGACATACGGCAGGTAGAGAAAGAACGGCCGGCTCACGTTGTGCTCCATGAATGACACGGCACGCTCGGTGAAACGTCGCGTGAACTGGCTCTGGTCAGGGTCATACTCGATGACCTTCTCGCCCTCATGAAGGGGCAGCGGTGGCATTTCGGCGGCGAGCACCGGATGATACTTCGAGTTGTCGTTCGAGTAGGGAATGCCAAACCACTCGTCGAAACCACTGCGGATCGGACTGAAACGGGCCACCGTGCCCAGATGCCACTTGCCCAGACACGCAGTGACATAACCGCAGGCCCGGAGCATCTCCGGCAGCAGCCATTCGTCAGGATGAATCCCGTTGCGGCTCGTGTGATTGAGGGCGCCGTGCAGGCCGATGCGGTTCGGATAGCAGCCGCTCATCAGCGCAGCCCGGCTCGCGGTGCACACCGCCTGCGCCACGTAGAAGCTGGTGAAACGCGTCCCCTCGGCAGCCATGCGGTCGAGATGCGGGGTGCGGATTTGCTTCGCTCCATAGCAGCCGAGGTCGGTGTAGCCCAAGTCATCGGCAACGATCATAATGATGTTTGGTTTTGCCAGCACCTTGTCGGCAAGAGCCAATCTCGGTGCAACGAGACCGCCGGCCAACAGACATAGAATGACTCGACTCATCATCAGTATCCTCTGTTTCTCCGTGGTAGCTCGGAGAGTGCGTGACCCGTGCCTGCCAACCGCCGCGTGCCGCGCCTTTGCCTCTTGGTTTGACCTCGACCTGAGGGTCACCTTCCTATTGCAGCAGGCACCGTCGATTCCAGGTTTGCGCCGGTCCGGCGTGCCACACGGCCCAGAACCATGAGTTCCTTCCGGGTGCACAGTGTAGTCGAAGGGGTCGGCAGTTTCAAGCCGGCTTGCCTGGCAACGCCGATCTGCAACTGGCACCGGGCGAGGGATCAAGCCAATCGTGCGCCTCGTGGTCACCAGGTCGGGGTCCGCGCTACACGCGAGTGCCTTCGGGAGAGGTCTGACGCTCAACTGGACAAGAGCCTCCACTCTCGGTACCGCAGTAAGTGTGTGCGGTGCGCGGGTGTAGGGCGCATCAGGGAACGACTGCGCCGGTCAGGTCGCTATTCGGCCAAGACCGCCCGCCGTTTGGCAGTGTCGGGACTGCGTGTTGGAGGGTGCTCGATGCATGGCGCGAATCCAGAAGTACGATGCAGGAGAGATGCTTTTCGCTCATTCGTGGTCCTGGCTTGCGCGCTGGCGATCTGGCCCCCTATCTTCGGCGCAAATCAGTCGTATGAGGCAGCCTTCATCACGTACCTGGGGGCCAGCCGATGGGAGCGAATTCAGTCGGTCTTCGTCGATGAAGGGGGCTACATTTATGTGGGGGGCACGACCAAATCGTCGGACTTCCCTACGACGCCCGGCGCCTACGATCGGAAAGGCACCGGCACCGGGGTCAATGATAGCCTTGTTGCCAAGCTGTCGCCCGACGGCACACGGCTGGTTTGGTCTACTTATCTGCACGGTAGTCAGCGCGACGACGTCTACGGCGTCTGGGCCGCCCGCCGGGGCTTAGTGTACGGCACCGGATGGACCGGGTATCCCGACTTGGCGACCACGGCGGGGGCTTGTGACCGCACGCACAATGGCAAGAACGACGTCTTTCTTGTCAAACTTGCGCCGGATGGCTCCCAACTCGTGTTTGCCACCCTCTTCGGTGGTTCTGGCGTAGACCAATGCCGGGGCGGCATGGCCGTCGATGACTCGGGCAGCGTCTACCTTTCCGGCTACACGGACTCCCTCGACTTCCCGGTGACCTGCGGTGCCATCCAACAGACGTTTTAGGGCGGTTACGGGGATGCGTTTGTCGCTCAACTGTCGGCGGATGGATCCAAGCTTCTCTTCGCCACGCACCTGGGCAGTTTCGGTCCGGGCCACGCCTTTCCCGGCCTGTGCCTCCATCCGGACGGAGCCTCGTCATTACGGGCATTGCCGGGGCCGCCGGCTTTCTCACGACGCCCAATACCTTCCAGCAGCCATTCGGCGGCAGCAACCAGGATGGCATCTGGTATGGCGACGTGTTCGTCGCCCGCTTCTCGCGGACTCCCGCCCAGCAGCCCGTTCTCCACTACATCACCTTCCTGGGCGGCTCCGGCGACGAGAAGTCCACGGCACAGCACGGTTTGACTCTGGACCCGGAGGGAAATGCGATTGTGGCCGGCACCACGCTGTCCTCTGATTTCCCCACGACGGCCGGCGCCCTTCAAGCCAAACCCAGCGGCGAGAACAATGCCTTTGTCAGCAAGATCGCGCTGGATGGATCGAAGCTTCTGGCCTCAACGTACTGTGGCGGAGTTGACGTCGACAGGATTCGCGATCTCTAGCTGGGTTCCCAAGACAGCATTCTCTGCGCCGGAGATACCCATTCGCGGAACCTATCCACTCATCCGCCTCTGCTGCAAGCCAGATATATGGGGGACGGCGACTCTTACGTGGCGAGGTTTGATGCTGTCGTGCTTCAAGACACCATGAACGCCCGCCAATAGAACCTCTGCAAAGACTCCTGCACCCGAGAACCGCGGGCTGACACAACGACCCCGGTGGCACGCGAATTGCCTTGCTTTCCGGGCGACGAATGACGACAATAACAACAGGCTCTCGAAGGTGAGCACCGCCCGAAATGGTCCGGAATCGCCCGGCAGATGCCGCTCGGTGTTGTGTCGTGTCACAAACAAATCCAGTTGAGGAGGACCGTCATGAGAACGATGATGACGAGCTGGGCTTTCTGGTCTGTTCTGACCATGTTGGCTGCGGCGGGAGCCGCCGGGGCAGCAGATCCCACTCTGGTCGGCCACTGGAAGCTCGACGGGGATGCCCTCGACGCTTCCGGCAACAGCCGCCATGGCACGTTGGGCGGCAATCCCCAGTTTGTGCCGGGAGTCTACGGCGAGGCCCTGGAATGTGATGGCGACGATTCCCTGACGATCACAGGCTACAAAGGGATCGAGGGCACGAATCCCTTCAGTATCGCGGTCTGGATCCAGACCAAGAGCACGGACACCAAGACCATCGTCACGTGGGGCTCGGCCGTCAACGGCGCGAAGATTGAGCTGCGAATCATCAACAACGTCCTGCGGGCCAATCACGGCGCCGGCAACGTAAACTCGGCCAGCGCCGTCAATGACAACCAGTGGCACCATGTGGTCCTGACCGTGACCGCGAACGCGACCCTCTCGTATCCGCAGATGATCCTCTACGTCGATGGCCGGGACAACACGGTGCCCAGCACGGACACGGATCCGGTGCTCAACATCATTCCCTCGTTTGACGTCGGCATCGGTTGGCGCTCGACCGACAGTGACCGGTACTGGGAAGGACTGCTCGACGATGTCCGCATCTACAATCGCGTGCTGACCGCCGCCGAGATCAAAGAGCTGGCGGTGCACCCCAAGGCGTACGCTCCCTCGCCCGCGGATGGCACACTGGATGTGGGGAGTCCGCTGCTCACCTGGAAGCCGCGGGAGACCGCCTTAGCACACAACGTGTATCTGGGCACGGATCCGAACCTGGGACCTGCCCAGCTGGTGGCGCCGCGTTTGCTGGTGGCCCTCTATTGGCATGTACCCGGTCTGACCCCGGGCACGACGTATTATTGGAGGGTCGACGAAGTCGATCCGGACGGGACGGTACATGCGGGCGACGTTTGGAGCTTCGTGGCTCAGGCCCTGACGGCCTACCACCCCAGCCCGGCGGACGGCGCCAACGACGCTGCCCCGGCGCCCAGGCTCACCTGGCTGCCGGGTCAGAGCGCCACCAAACATCACTTGTACTTCGGTGACAGTCGTGACGCCGTCAGCCAAGGCGCCGTCGGGACAGACAAAGGCGAGCTCAAAGACCCCAATTTTGCCCCCGGGGCCCTGGAGAGCCTGACTACGTATTATTGGCGCGTCGATGAACTGGGGGTCGGCGGAACCGTCCGGACCGGTCCTGTCTGGACGTTCACCACCTGCCTGTCCGTGGACGATTTCGAGAGCTACACGGACGATGTCGCGGCCAAGACCACGATCTATGATACATGGATCGACGGCATGACCAACGGTCTGAGCGGCTCGACGGTGGGCAACATCAACGCTCCATTTGCCGAGCAGAAGATCGTCCACGGCGGCAAGCAGTCCATGCCCCTGGATTACAACAATGTTGATTCGCCCTTTTACAGTGAGGGCGAGCGCGAGTTTGCCCCCACGCAGGACTGGACGGCCAGAGGCGCCGATACCCTGGTCCTCTACGTTCGAGGCGCGTCAGGGAACAAAGCGACGCCACTTTATGTGGCGCTGGAGGATGCCGCCAAGCACGCCGCCACAGTCATACATCCGGATCCGGCCCTCATAACCACCACCAAATGGACGGCGTGGAAGGTCCCGCTGAGCCAGTTCACGGGTGTGAATGTGGCCAAGGTTAAGAAGCTGTACCTTGGCGTAGGCGACCACAAGACGCCGGCAGCCGGGGGGGGGGCCGGGCGCATCTACATTGACGATATCCGGGTCACGAAGCCATAGTCGGGAAGTACCAGGCCGGTTTTCCGAGAGACCACAGTGAAAGCTATTCGGAGGAGAGGATGAGGTGGTTGAGACACTCCTCCCGGACCGACCTCACAAAGCGCTCTGCGTGGGGGCTCCAATTCGGACTTCTCGGCGAGCCGGCTCATTGAGACAGTCGATCGGCTTCCAGCGCTCCTGGTCGAGGCAATGAGCCAGACATGTCACTGCCGCAGACCACAGATTCTGTTTCACCGCCTGCGAAGTCTAACCGGGGTAGGCCGGCGCGCACGTGCGTTGGTCAGGTGGTAGCGCAAGTCAGAGACATGACGATGGTTGCGCTCGGATAGTATCTGCACCCTACCCGATTTCGGCGCCAACAATGCGACTTCACTGATGTCACGCCCAGATGATCTTGTGCACCCTGCGGGCTCAGGTCAAAGCGTCTGCGCCCTGACGGGCGTACGGAGTAATGCGTGACACTTCTTCAGATAGTCTCGTGCGGTTGCCAGATGCGCGGCCATGGCCTCCGTGCCCGGATGCCCGTGCATGAAAGGATTAACGTACCCACGATAGCGGACTTCTGCCAGCCCGCGCATCCACGAGGTCATGTCCGTCGGGCCGACGCCCGGAAGCTGCTTTACGTCCCGCTGCTGTTGCCAGGCGTAGAAGAAGAACAAGTGCGGGCCGCAGATGCGAATGGCCTCAGATACCGAAATGTGTGCGGCCTGAAGATGGTAGGGCGCCAAAGCGATGCCTAAACGGGGCGATGGGTTGACTTCGACAAAGGCCTTGAATGAATCCAGCGAGTCAAGCAGGGCATTCCCGTGGTTCTCGATCGCCAAGGAGGAGTTGTTCTTCTCCGCAAGTTCGATCAGAGGCTTAAGCTCGTCGACGAAGTGGCGCATCCGCGTGCCCAACTCGTCCGCCTTGCACGGGGCGGCACTGCCTTGAACGGCGACGCCACCGCCGACCTTGCCCAGCAACTCGGCATAACGGGCGTAGCCTCCGGCGTAGACCGAGAAAGCAGACAACTTCAGTTTGTGCTTCTCAAGCAGCCCCTTCAGCCCGTCGGGCCCCAGCCGTGACGCGACATCGTCCAGGTGCGGGCAACCTTCATGGGCCGACCAGATATCAATGGCCTCGAACCCCAAGCCCGCAATCCACTCGCACGCCTTCTCGATGGGCAGTTCCGAGAAGTGGATCGATGACGTGGAGAGATGCATCTGCCAGGCGGGCGCCAAGGCTGGTTTCGGAGCATCGCCGGCGGACGCTCCCTGCAGCGTCAGAAAAGCGGGTGCTGTTCCCACGAGCTCCAGAAAACGGCGCCGATTGATCAAACAATCCATGAGTCACTACTCCTGCTTTCAGTCTCCGACGTTCGCGGCTCGGCAGTTGACCCAATCTATCAGACGATCCGTCAGGCGGCAAGCAGGCATGCGGAGCAACGCCAGAATCCTCGTAGTCTGTTGACTTGTGCCGGCGCGAGCCTACAATTAGACATCGCCGCGGCAACGCTCGGCACCGCGCCATGATCAAGCCAGCTCAAGCTCTCGGAAAGGATGTGCGGATGTGCGCGATACGGTCAAGCACCACCTCGCGTCGCGAATTCTTGAAGAACACGGGCCGAATGACGGCCGGTTCGATTCTGACTGCCGGAGTCGCCTCGCGGATGTATGCATCGGAGGACAGCTTAATCCGGCTGGCACTCGTCGGCTGCGGAGGACGGGGCACCGGGGCGGCGGGAGATGCCTTTTCCACCACCGGTGGCCCGGTGAAGCTCTACTCCGTTGCCGACCTGTTCGCGCCGCGGGTGCAGACCAGCTTGAAGAACCTTCGAGAGCGTTGGGCGGACAAAGTGGACGTCCCGCCGGACCGGCAGTTCGTTGGCTTCGATGCCTACAAGAAAGCGATCGACTGCCTTCGTCCCGGGGACGTCGTGCTGCTGACCACGCACGCCGCGTTCCGTCCCATGCACTTCGAGTACGCCGTGGCCAAGGGCATCAATGTCTTTGCGGAAAAGTCATTTGCGACGGATGCACCCGCCGTGCGGCGGTGGCTCAAGACCGCGGCGCTGTCCGAGAAGAAGAATTTGAAAGTCGGCGTGGGATTCATGTGGCGGCATTCCAAGGCGCGGCAAGAGACGATCCAGCGAGTCCAGGATGGAGCTATCGGCGAGGTGCACACCCTGCGCATCTACCGCGTTCACGGCCCGGTCCAATGCCCGCCCCTGCCCAAGGATGCCAACGAGCTGGTCTTTCAGCTCCAAAATCCCAACAGCTTCACTTGGGTCTCCTCGGGATTCTTCATTGACTGGCACTGCCACAACATCGATGTGGCCTGCTGGACCAAAGGGGCCTGGCCGGTTTCTGCCCAAGGTATGGGGGGCCGATGCTACGAGCCGGCGGGCAGCCAATTTGATCACTATACCGTCGAGTATACTTTCGCCGACGGCACAAAGCTGTTTGCCTTCTCCCGGCACATGCACAACTGCTGGGAGACATACTCGGATTATGCCCACGGCTCCAAGGGTTCGGCGATCCTTATGGCCACACTCGGTGAGCCAAAACCCAAGATCTACAAAGGCCACAAGATGACGCCCGAGAACCTTGTCTGGGAGTATGGGCAATCCGACCCTAACCCCTATGTTGCGGAATGGCAGTTGCTGCTCGACGCGATCCGTCAGAACCGTCCGCACAACGAAGCCCGGCGGGCCGGCGAGGCCGATGTGGTAGCCCTGATGGGCCGGATGGCCACACACAGCGGTCAGTACACGACGTGGGATCAAGCACTGAACTCGCACTTTCAGTTCGTCGCCGATATCGATCACATGACTTTCGATACACCTGCTCCAATTCATGCAGACTCCAACGGCCTATACGCTCCGCCACAGCCCGGTATCACGAAGGAGTGCTGAGTCTCTCGCTGTCTCAGTGCGGGGGGCTACCTCGGACACCGCCCTATCCGTTCGAATAGCAGATCCTCACACTCGCGAATTCCACGCTGGCCATTTGCCCGCCGAGACTACAGCCCGCCGTTCGATTCGCCGTGGATCGCTCGCCAAACCTTCGAAAGGGCCACGGGGCGCGCTATACGAGGAAGTTGAGAGGCAGGAAATCCTGGGGACTGGCGAGAACCGCCTGCGCGTACCCGGGGATCACCGCCTCCAACGTCGCCGGGTCGCTGCCGAAATGCCGCGTGAAGATCTCCGCGAAGACGGTTCGGAAATCGGTCCGCCGTCGTATGTAGCGGTCCTGGGCACTGAACAGGTCGCCCGGCTGCCAGGTTGCGGCGTCGCAGTTGTAGACGCCGCCGCGGACCCGGCCGCCGGCGGCGAGCATCACGCAGGCCTGGGCGTGGTCGGTGCCCCGCCCGCCGTTCTCCCGCGACGTCCGCCCGAATTCGGTGACCGTCACGACGATCAGCTTGTCCCACTGCTCCCGCAAGTCGCGATAGAGCGCCTGATAACCCTGGGCCACCTGGGCCAGTAGCCCGCCGTGCGTGCCGTTGATCTGCCCCTGGTTCGCATGCGTATCCCAGCCGCCCATATTCAGCGCCACGAGCCGCACGGGCGTCCGCTTGAGCAGCAAGGCGGCGTGCGTCAGCTTCGTGCCCAGATCGCCGGATGGGTAGGCCGCATCCCCCGAAGGCACATAGGGGCCCTGCGCGACCGCCTCTCGGATGATCTGCATGGCATCCATCAGGACCAGTCCGGTCCCATAGACGAGCTCGCGGTACGGCTTCTCGGGGAAATCCCGCGGGCCACCATAAGCGCCGAGCAGCCCGGAGCCGTCGCTGCCTTGAGGGACACTGGGCAACTGTCCCAGGAGCTTGCGTGTCCGGGCCGCGCTGCCGGAGAACGTGAACGCCGCGGGGTCGCGGACCGTGGGGACCGCCTGCGGGCCCGTGAGGGCCATGATCTTCGTGCCGGAGATCGCCACCGCGGCCAAGCGATTCGTTTCGGGACGCATGGTCAGCGCCATCTGGCGATAGAGCATGCCCTCTTCAAACGCCGGCTTGCCGGGTACGCCCGTCTCCCAATATTGCTGACCGTCGAAATGGGACTGCGACTGCCCTGGGTAGCCCACTCGGTGGATGAGGGCGAGGTTGCCGGGGCCATCTACCCCGTCGAGGTCCCGATGATGGTACAGGTCCATGATCGGAGCCATCCGCGGGTGCAATCCCGCGAAATCGTTCCCCAAATCGATCGCGCTGGCGCGCGGGATGAAGAGGGTGGGTCGATTGGCCGCGCTGTACTGCGGGTCGCCATAGGGAATGAGCGTATTGACGCCGTCATTGCCACCCCGCTGGAAGATCAGGACCAGCTTCGTGTCAGCGGCCACACTGGCCTGGAGCCATGGCGCGGCGGAGGCCGAGTCGCAAGGGGTGTGCCTGAATCCCAGGGCGGTGACGGCGCCGGCTTTGAGGAAATCGCGTCGGGTCAACATCGGTTCAACTCCTTGTGCACATCATTGGTAGTGCCACTGCGGCAGGCTCAGCATGAAGCCGACGAGCGTGCGGACCCGGCCCTGGAAATCCGCGGTGTTCCTCGGGTCCAGAGGCAGCGGTCGGCCGTCGTCATCCGTGGCCAAG
>JALORE010000330.1 GCA_025459125.1 Planctomycetota bacterium
TTCCCAGTAGGCGTCGGAACGCTCCTCCCAGCGGAGACGGTGATCCGCACAGTAGCTGGCACCTTCGCCCACTACCAGAGGGACACCGGGCAAAAGCTCTTCGCGCAGTTTCACCGCCTGCTCTACCGCATCTGTCGCCTTCTGCTTATACAGGTCGAGGTTCTTTTCGAGGTGTTCCCGCAGCAGTCTTTCCAATTCCGGCATCGCGTTCGGGTCGAGGTTGCGGTAGAGCCAGATGCGGCGAAACCAGCCCGGCATGATGGGAGGACGCCCTTCGCGGCTACTGAGGATCGCTTGAAACGGTATGAGATCCCGGCGCAGGAACCGGCGGACTGAGGCGTAAGCCGCGGGATCGCCGAGGTCGGTGTCGCCTTTCATCAGGTTCTGTTCAAAGACATTATAGACAGGCCACAGGTAGTAGCTGTGGAACGTCCACACCTGCGCGTTGCGCGGCACGATCTCGGGATCGATCGATGGCGTGCTGGTGTCCAGCGAAAACCGAATGTCCGGGTGGCGCGTCTTCAAGAAATCCAACGCCTCCTCGTGCAGCCGCCGGTGTTTGCGCACCGTTTCGACGGGCTTACCGTGGAAAAAGCCATCCACCTCGTTAAAGATCTCCGCGGTGGCGATGGTGTCGGCCAGACCCCTTTGTTTCAACTCCTCGAGGATGCGGTCCAGCCCACGGGCGAAGACCATGAAGCGTTCCTCCGGGGGCAGTCCCAACAACTCGGCCGTCAGGTTCTTGTCAGTGAACCAGAACGTGTGCAGGTAGTACCAGCTCGACAGGATCACGTTGACATTGTAGCGTTGGGCGACCGTACACAGATCGATCAGTCGTCGCAGCAGATCGACGTGGCCGCCGGTCATGTGCTCCATCTGGCGGGTGAAATGAGTGTGGCCCGGGACGGCCGCAAGGAACTCCAGTTCCCCGCGCGGCCGGCCTTTGGCGTCATGCGTGATTCCCGCACCGCCCTCGATCCGGATGCAGTTAAAGCCGCGCTCAACCGCCTCCGCCATGCGCAGTTCGAGGTCGTTGAAGAACCCGTTCGTGCCGGTGTCCCACAAGGCCCAGATCCAGAACGAAATGGCCAGGCGGTCTTGTCCGGTCGCAACGAACGTCCCGTTCGCGGCATCTGCCGTGCTGACGATGGCCCCTTGCTTATCACCGTTCATGTCGCTCCTCCTTCGTGGTTAAGTGGTCTAGCACCTGCAGTCTTCACACAGCGCCCTACCACTGAAACTGTTCCAGCAGCTTCCAGCCGCTTTCTACGAACTGGGAAAGTGTCCGCTGGGTCGGGCCAAAGCTGATCAGTTCCTTTTCCGACATCCCGTCTGGAGTAAAGGCCCTCCTGAACTCCGGCTGCAGTCTGAGCTTGCTCTCTACAGCGCTGGGGATCTGCTCGTCAATCCTTTCCTCGAGCGCGACGGGGCCGGCCAGCAGGCTCTTCTGGTACGCTGGCGCAATGGACATGATCAGCTTTCCCCCCGCCAATTCGGTCATGTGGCAATTGCCGCGCAGCGCCGCGATCAGAAGCACCGCTTCGAACTTGCCGTAACGTACACCTGCGGGACGGAGAAGCTCACTGTGATGGTCGCGGCGATCCCTTCCTGGCAGATCTTCTCCATAATGTCCAGTCCGGCCGCCGTGGCCGGCAACTTGATGGCGATATTCGGCGCCCAGGCGGCAAACCGCTTCGCTATGGCGTACATCCCCTCCCGATCGCCGGCCAGGGAGGGATTCACCTGTGCGCACACGTAGCCCTGCTGCCCATGGGTAGACCGGTGGATCGGGTCCAGCAGCCTGGCAGCATGAACGACCACGATCCGCATCAGAGATTCCGCCTTGGCGCCGGGGGAGTGCTCCTGGCCGATCACCTTAGCGTGTCAGGTTGTCGATCAGTGAGGTCAGGCGCGACATCGTCTTTCTACACTCCCGGCACATAGCCTTTCCCGAACGAGGCCTCCACCGGTTTCTTGAAGCCGTCGCCGAAGGGCATCCACGAGGTGGTGCCGCCGTCCACGATCAATGTCTGGCCGACGATATAGCGGCTGGCATCGGAGGCCAGGAACACTGCGACATTCGCAATGTCCGCGGGGGTTCCGGCGAAGCCACAGGGGATGCCGTTGCCCACGTCTTTGATCATCTGCTGCGGATCCACCCCCGGCATGGCCTTGAAATGGTTCTCCACCGGCACTGCGCCTGGGGCCAGGCCGACGATGCGCACGCCGCGCGGCGCCAGTTCGATGGCGAGCTGGCGCGTAAAGGAGACGATGGCGCCGCGGGTTCCCGCATAGACCGAGTGTTCGGTATACCCCTCGTAGGCGTGAACCGAAGAGAGGTTGATGACCACGCCACGGCTTTTCTCCAACTCCGGCAGAATAGCCTGGGTCAGGAAGAAAGGCGCACGAACATTGACGTTGTATAGTACGTCGAACTGCTCGGCGGTCACCTTTTCGAATGGCATGTTCATCGTGATGCCGGCATTGTTGACCAGGACGTCCAACCCGCCCAGGAACGAAACGGCCTCACGAGCCATCTCCCGCGCCGGCTGCAACTCGTTGAAGTCCGCCTTGAACGCCGCCGCTTTGCCGCCCGCAGCCAGGATCTCTGCAACCACCGCGTTGGCGCCCGTCGCGCTGTGCGAGTAGTGCACCGCCACCGCGGCGCCCTCAGCGGCAAAGGCCAACGCAATCCCCCGCCCGATCCCGGTCCCGGCGCCGGTGACCAGCACCCGTTTGTCTTTCATCTCCGCCATGGTTCATTCTCCTTTCCGCAACTCGATTAATGGTCGGTTTGCGCCCCTGGGTTGCCTCCAGCCCTCCGGCGGGCGTCGCACCGCGACAATCGCCCACATTGTGATGACCGTCTCAGCTGAAAGTGCGTCAGCACCGTCTCGGCACGCCGCACTGTGTCGCGCGCCTGAAGCCCGGTGTCGATGGCGCGGTCCATCTACGGCTCGGCCCGTTCCGGATCAGCCCGTGAAGCTCGTCGTGGGCGGCAGGCGCCGCACCACCGCTCCCGCCCAACATCCCCTAGCCCCTGTCTCTCCTGTACTTGTCGCCCGCGACCGCAACAAGAGAGTGGGGATCCTTCATCACGATCCGGTCCATCTCCAACTTTTTGTAGGCGGACACCACATACTCGTGATATCCCTCTACGACTCTGTCAGGCTGTGCCAACGCCCTCTCTGTATTTTCGCGGGCGTACTCCCGCACGTAGCGCACGAAACGCTCATACCCTGGATCCTCACTGCGTGATAATGCCTTCGGCTCTTCCGACAAGGGTAGCACACTCTCACAATGGTCCTCAATGGCCATACCGCAAGCTGGACTGGAAGGTGTCGGGGCCAGGCTTCGGCGCAATGCGCCTACCCACGACGAACTCACAGGATCGTTCCTCGATCGGTGAGCCTCTCGCGACCCGGATGGTGCGCTACGCGATCGACCACGGCGTTACCTACATCGACACCGCCTACTCTTATCACAACGGCGAGTCGGAACGTTTCGTCATCCCAAGCATGCCGTAGACCTCATCGCCCACACCGAGTCCCGTGACTTCGGCCCCACGCTTCTCGACGATGCCTGACACCTCGCAGCCGGGGATGAACGCGAAAGGTTTCTCCAGCCGGAACCGCAGGCCGGCGCGAATCTGCCGGTCGGCGGGATTCACCCCCGCTGCGTGGACACGGACGAGAACCTCGCCCGGCCCTGGCTCCGGGATCGGGGCGTCCTCGTAACAGAGCACCGCGGGGCTGCCGTACTCGTGGTATCGTACAGCCTTCATCATCTGCAACGCGGATAGAGGTAGCCGGAGCGATGGTGCCCATGTCGATGTAGGCCAACCCCTCTAACGAGGTCAGTATACCATCCATCCGGAGTGACCTATGCCGAACTTTGCTATAATACCTGCTCAACGCGTCGGTCGACCGTGGCGAGGACGCCGCCCTGATGCTGCGCACCTCTGCGACGGCCGCCATCATGTCCGACAAGCGCGGTGGCGAGACACCACTCGCTGCCACGGGCTGGGACGGTCCCTATGCCCGCTTCGCGCTGCCGCCGCTGGCACAATGGAAGTGTTCCTGCTGAAGGAGAACGTATGAAGACAGGCTTGCTCTACATCCATTCCGACCAGCATAATCCCTACGTCATGGGCTGCGCCGGAGCCCCGGTCATTCGAACTCCCGCCCTCGATCGTCTCGCCGCCGAAGGTGCGCTCTTCTCGAACGCATACTGCCCGTCGCCGATCTGCGTACCCTCTCGCATGTCGACGCTCACCTGCCGGCATCCCTACAGGAACGAGGTGTGGGCGAACGACCATATCCTCGACAGCGGGATCCCTACCCTCGCGCATTCGCTCGGCGTCGCAGGATACCGCCCGACGCTCATCGGGAGAATGCACGCCATCGGTCCCGATCAGCTCCACGGCTATGCGGCGCGGCCGATCGGCGACCACAGCCCGAACTACCCCGGCGGAAAGGGACCCCGACGCGGTCTCCCTCAGGGGACGGCAGGGCCGCAGAGGATCAGCTTGCAGGCGAGCGGCCCCGGGTGTAGCGGCTACCAGGTGCACGACGAGGACGTGACCGAAGCTGCCGTGCGCTTCATCCAAGCCGAAGGTCGGAAGCGGGCCGCCGGCGGCTCTCCGGAGCCTCTTTGCCTCACCGTAGGCTACATGCTCCCTCATCCGCCGTACGTGGCCCGCAAGGAGCTCTACGAGCGGTACCGCGACGTCGTCCCTTCGCCGGCGAAACCGCGCGCGTCGGTCGAACGTATCCACCCGCACCTGAAATGGCGCATGGAGAACGGAGACCTTCTCGAAGCCCCTCCGGAAGAAGTCGCGCGGGCACGCGCCGCCTACTACGGACTGGTCGACGCCATGGACGGTATGATCGGCCGCCTGCTCGATGCCCTCGATGCCGCCGGGCTGTCCCAGGAAACGCTCGTGGTCTACTCCTCCGACCACGGCGACAGCATCGGAGAGCATGGGCTCTTCTGGAAACATACCTTCTACGAGGAATCGGTGAAAGTGCCGCTCGTTTTCCGCTGGCCCGGCCGGATTCCCGCGGGGATGCGGTCCGATCGGGTCGTGAGCGCTCTGGATGGTACCGCCACGATTCTCGACGCGCTCGATGCGCCTGCGCTGCCGGGATGCCAGGGCCGGAGTATGCTCGAACTCCTGACCTCAGGGGGCGCGGCGGACTGGGACGATCTGGTCTTCTCCGAGTACTGCGACGATCTCTTCGGTCCACCGGGAGGCTGCTACCAGCGGATGATACGGCGGGATGCGTGGAAACTCATCTACTACCACGGCGATCCTCCCCAGCTCTTCAACCTGAAGGATGACCCGGACGAGCTCTGTGACCTTGCCGCCGATCCTTCATACGAGCCGATCCGTACCGAGCTCATCAAGGAGCTGCTTGCGGACTGGGACCCGGAGCACGTCACGCGCAGGATGAGAGAGAAGCGCAGCGATGTGAAGCTGCTCGCCGCCTGGACGCGACAGATCGACCCCCCGGAAACCGCGCGTTGGGAGTTGCGGCCGGAGATGGAGTACCTCTTGTAGACGCATGCAAGGCGAGGCGCCCCGCCCCCGGTTGCAGAATCGCCAACTCAGTGGACGTCACGGCTTCTCACCCAGGAACACCGCGTTGGCTCGCTGCAGCCGCTCGGGGTACTCGTGCCAAACCGGGTCTTCCGGACCGCCATTCGTGCGCGCCACAGCGCCCCAGAATCCGTGCTCGTGGTAGACACGGGCTGCGTGCTCGACTACGTCCCAGTAAGCGTCAGACCGCTCCTCCCAACGGAGGCGGTGATCCGCGCAGTAGCTGGCGCCTTCCCCCAGTACCAGCGCGATATCGGGGAAAAGCTCGTCGCGCACCTTCACAGCCTGTTCCACCGCATCCGTGGCTTTCTGCTTGTAAAGGTTGATGTTCTGTTCGAGGTGTTCCTGCAGCAGTCGTTCCAGCTCCGGCATCGCGTTCGGGTCGAGGTTGCGGTAAAGCCAGATGCGGCGATACCAGTCGTCCTTGAGGGGCGGCCGGCCTGCACGGCTGTCAACAATGGCCTGGAACGGTACCAGGTCCCGGCGCAGGAAGCGGCGGATCGGAGCGTACGTCGCGGGGTCGCCCAGGTCGATGTCGCCTCCCATCAGATTCTGTTCGAAAACCCCGTAGACAGGCCAACAAGGCATAGGCGGATTGGTTATCTGAGCTCGCTTAGCTGGGCAGGAACTCTGCTAGCTGCGGAAGCACCGAGCTACTCCCATCCTTCGGATGTGACGACCAGCGTTTCGAACTTGCGTTCGACCATTGAGGGGTAGGATCCCCGAACTGGATGGACGGTTAGATCAGCTTCCGCATCATCCCAAGTAAGATGCTGCCAGGTATACTCGCCCAGCTCATACCCATAGCCGTCACCAGCATCTTCGTAGATGTCGAAGCTTCCGTCTGCACCGGGGAACACGCGCAAAACCCAGGCGGCATCGCAGCTCTCGGACGCATGCTGGACTACAGGACCCAGAGGGACAATGCTCCCCGCCGGAGCGAAAACCGGGATGCGATTGATAGGTGTGTCGACGTCGATCCACACTCCTCCTTCATATCGCTTGTGCGTATGGAAATCATACCAGAGAGTGCCTTTGTCATGGCATGTGGGCAAATACACCTTGCGCTGCTTTGGAGCATCCGTGATGGGCACGCTGTCCGGCCCATATTCCTGAGGCGCCAGAACCGGGCACACCATGAGCGATGGACCACACATGAACTGATCGGCAATGTCATGCGTCTCAGGATCCTCTCGGAAGTCAAAGGCCAGATTGCGAAAGGTTGTATAGCCACGTTGGCACTCCCACCCGGCCAGGGAATATAGATAGGGGAGAAGGCGGTAGCGCAATTCGATGCTGGCCTTGATCGCATCATAGTAGGGCTCACCAGGTTCGCCAAAGCGCCAGACTTCGCGCGCAGTGTCAGTCCCGTGAGAACGGAAGATGGGGAGGAAGACCGATGCCTGCAACCACCGCAAGTAGAGTTCCCGGTAGCCCAGATCTTGATTTCCCTCGGGGTATTGGCCATCCCAGAACCATTGGGTTCCGGGCTTTACAAAGAAGGCACCGATATCCCAGGTCCAACGC
>JALORE010000331.1 GCA_025459125.1 Planctomycetota bacterium
AGCAGCAGCGACATCCCCAGGAGCCGGGCGGACCAGCGCGCCACTTCCACCCAATCCCAACGGCCGAACGCAAAGTGCAAAAGCGGCGCGGTGCCGGCGGGGCCCTCGGCTCCTGGCAGGGGTCTGGTCGCAATGGTCTCGACCGCGGTCTTCATCTGGCTGACTTGCGAGTAACGGCGCTCGCGGTCCTTCTCCAAGGCGCGCAACACCACTTCATCCAACCGCACGTCGATCTGCACTTTGCACGAAGGCGGTGTCATGGGTTGGCCCGGCAGCTCGCCCGTCAGCATTTGGTAAAACACCACCCCCAACGAATAGATATCGGCGCGATGGTCCACGGTCGCCGGGTGCGAGGCCTGTTCCGGCGCCATGTACTGCGGCGTACCCATGACCTTCCCCGCCTCCGTCAGGACGGCGGAACCGGGGTTTGCGCCCGCGGCGGCCGAGGGTTCGTCCGCGGCCTCCACCAGCCGGGCCAGGCCGAAGTCGGCCACCTTCACGCGGCCCTGGCGATCGAGCAGGATGTTCTCCGGCTTGATGTCCCGGTGCACGATCCCCCGGTCATGGGCGTATTGCAGGGCCTCGCAAATCTGCGGCACGATGGCCAGGGCCTCGCGTGGCGACAAGCGTCCCGCTTCCAGCAACTGCCGCAGGGTCACGCCGTCCACGAACTCCATCAGAAAGTAGAACAGTCCCTCGGCCTGGCCGAATTCGTAAAGCGTGACAATGCCGGGATGGCTGAGCTTGGCCAGCGCCCTGGCTTCGCGGGCGAAGCGTTCCGCGAAGGCCGGATCTTGGCCGCCGTGCGGCGGGAGAATCTTGAGGGCGACCACGCGGTCGAGCGTCTTCTGCCGGGCCCGGTAAACCGCACCCATGCCACCCTGGCCGAGGAACCCCAGGATTTCGAGTTGCGGAAACAGTGTCGCCAGCTCGTCGAGCGTCGGCGCCGCCGGGCGAACGCGCCCGCTTTCGGCCTGACTCGCGCTGTCAGGACCGCGGGTCACGCCGGTGCCCAGAGCGGCCTGGAGCAGACACGCCGGACACAGCCCCTGCGGCGCGTTCGCGGCCAACGGTTTCCTACAAACGGAACAGCTTGGTATCCCATTCATGGTAGTGATCCTTTCACCCCTTACATAAGGATCGCGGGGCGAAGGTTACACGTACGGCGAAAGAAACGTCAGCGCCGGGCCAGCACGCGACAAAGGTGTCGCAGTTCTTCCTCCACGTCCACCGGTGAGGCCACCGTATGGGCAATTTCCTCTTTCAAGCGACCCCGATACCGCTCGCGCAGGCGGCACACGGCTGCTTTGACGGCTCCTTCCGTCATCTGCAATTCAGCCGCGATCGCCGCGTAGGGCTGCAACTCGCCACGGCCGAGGAGGCAGGGTTTCAGCGTGTCGAACAGCACCGCCTTGCCGTCCCGCGCATATTCTTCGCGCAGGTGGTTGAGCACGGATTCCAGCAGCGTCAGTGCCCAGCGTTTCTCAAAGGCCTGCTCCGGCGTGGACGTGTCCACGGGCTCCTGCGTGTAACGGGTCTCGGCGGTGTCCAGCGGGAGCGGAACGAGTTGCACCCGACCGCCCCGTTTGAGCGTCCTGGCCTTGTCCCACTCGTTCGCCAGAAACCGCTTCATGGCCATCAGCAGGAAGGACCGGAACCGTCCCTTGTGACGGTCGGCACGCGCGACCCAGTGGTGTTCCAGCAATTGCGCGAAGAACTCCTGGGTCAAATCCTGGGCGTCGGCCGGGGAATGCCCGCGCCGGCGCACGTACGCGTACAGCGGATACCAGTAGGTGCGACACAGCGCTTCCAAGGCGGTCGCGGCTTGGGGGGAATCGGGGTCGCCCGCGGAGAGGACGAGGGTCCACCGCGTCGTGGCAAACCCGGCGTCGGAGGGCTTCGGGGTGTCTGGCCTCCCGTCGCTTGGGTCCAGGCCGTGAGCCGCCTCCCACGCATCCGGCATGCCGTCGCGGTCGGCGTCCCGGGGAGCCGGCAGGGACCTGAGGGTCGGCCAGCCGCCGACCTGGTCCTGGGAGTTGAGCAGACGGCCTGTGCGCTCGCGAACATCGCGCGTGACCCGTTCGTCCACGGTGTCACGCCGGAGCGATGCGCCGGCGCGAGCCAGGACTTGTTCAAAGGCCTCGCGGGCCGATTGGGTCGCGGGAGCATCGGCCCCGAGGTGGGGCGGCTCGGCCTTCCAGTCCTGGAGCGTGCCGGCGTACTTGTAGCCGGAGTTCGGGCCCAGCCACCGCTGGAAATCCAGGGCGGTGTAGTTGTCCTGCGTCCAGTCGGCGTGGCCCTCGAAGACATTGCCGGCCATGAAGCCCCGGGCCGCGTGGGGCAGGCTGCCCTTCATCGCGATGGGAAGACGTTGCGGATCGGTTTCGGGTCCGGGACGCCAGTAGTTGTTCACCGCGTGGACGAAGTGGTCGCAGAAGTTGGCGGTCGCGCTCCAATTGTAGATAACGTTGTTGCGGAAATCGACCGTCGTCAGCGGGTCGCCTTCTTTGGCGCTGCCGAGCGTGGGATGACGATCGCGGCAGGTGGTGAAGAGGTTATGATGCAGCGTGAGCGGACCGCTGAGGTCACGGTAGGAGCCGCACATCGCGTGCGGCCCTTTCTCGTGGATGCTGTCGTTCAAGGCCTCGCTCAGGATACACCACTGGACGGTGACGTTCTTGCCCCGCCGCAGGTCGTGCGTGCCGTCGATGGCCCAGCTCAGCGACACGTGGTCCAGGATCACATCCGCGATGTCGTCGGTGGTCAGCGTGTCGTAGCCGCCGGGCTTCTTGTTCTTGTCTCCCAGACGCAGGCGGATATAGCGGATGATGATGTCGTGGCAGTTCCTCAGGCTGACCGTCTGGTCCCGCAGAGTGATCCCGTCGCCGGGGGCGGTCTGGCCGGCGATGGTCAGGTTCGACTGTGTGATTCGAAGCTCGGACCTCAACTGGATCGTGCCGGACAGATCGAAGACAATGGTACGGGGGCCTCTGGCGTTCTTGATGCCGTAGCGCAGCGATCCCGGCCCATCGTCATCGAGGTTCCTCACGTGGTACACAGCGCCGCCCCGGCCGCCCACGGCGAACCGCCCATACCCTTCGGCCCCGGGAAACGCCAATAGTCGCCGGCTGCTCTCCCCGGCCACGCCCGAAACCGTGACCGGCAACAGACTCAGCACCACGATGATTCTCGATCGACTCACGAACGGCCCAACCATATTCATCTCCAGTCAATGTTTCCATGGAATATCCGGGGTCGGGCCCGATCTGTCAAGACGATCGCGTCCGTCCGACCCGCCGAAAAATCGCGTTTCGCGCAATAAACACCGGCCCGCGGTGTCGTATACTATGACAGTCGATTGTCCAGGCTCAGGAGAATGGTTTTTCCGATGCTGGAAGACAGAATCCTAGTTTGGCGCTTCAACCACGGCCGGCCGGAAGTCTTGCACGACATCTATGACAAGTACAGGTGCGAGCTTCTGACTCTGGCGCTGGCCCTCCTGGGCGACCTGGCGGCCGCCGAGGATGTGGTCCAGGATGTCTTCTTGTCCCTGGTGAGACTGGCGGGCCGGCTTAAGTTCACCGGCAGCCTCAAAGGCTATCTGGCCACCGGCGTCGCGAATGGCGCCCGCAACATCCTCCGGGCGCACCGGCGGCATCCGACGGGCGGGCTGGACGAGGCGGACCCGATCGCCGCCGAAGATATCCGGCCGGACGAGGCGGCGGCAATCGAGGAGCAGCTCGACCAGTTGAAATGGGCCCTGGGCCAACTCCCCCAGGAGCAAAGGGAGGTGCTGGTGCTACGGGTCTACGGGCAGATGCCCTTCAAGGAAATCGCCCGACAGCAAGGGGTTCCCACCAATACGGCCCTGGGCCGGTACCGGTACGCGGTTGACAGACTGCGGTCAATGCTCGATGGCGAGGTGAGAAAGTGAGACCGGCAGAGGAAGTATACGAACTGATGCACAAACTGCGAGCGACTCCTCGTCCGGAGTATGATGAGAGAGTCCATGGCCAGATTGCGAAAGCCATCGCAGAGCTCAAGCGCACTCCCACGGCTGCCAGGCAGCCGTCCGTTTGGAGAATAGCCATGCAGAGTCGAATTGTGAAGATTGCCGCCGGGGTGATGGTCGTGGCGGCGGTATTGGTCGGACTGAACGTGATCGACACCGGAGGCAGTGTCGTCTGGGGCAGCGTGCTCCAGAAGGTGAACGAATCGGCCGCTTTCGCCTACCGTATGAGGCTAACGATGCTCGGAGTGCCGGATTCGCGGAGCACCGCCGAGATCGAGTCGCAGGTTCGTGTCGACACGGAGGTAGGCATTCACATCATCTCGTCCATGAAAGGCGCTCCGTACTCCGAATCGTTTGTTTCGATCCCGAAGGAAACCGGCGTCACGCTTCTGCCCGCAAAGAAGGCATATCTGCGGCAGAAGATGACGGGCGGTATGCTGGAGAAGATGGGGACGCAGCATGGGGACCCGAAGCAGTTGGTCGCCCGGTTCCTGGAGTACCCCCATACGAAGCTGGGACGCCGCACGCTCGACGGTATCGAGGTCGAGGGTCTGGAGTGCCGCGATCCCGGGGTGGCGGCGGGGGTGTTCGGCGGAGTGGCGGGCCAGACCATAGAGAATGTCGTGGGGCGTCTCTGGGCTGACCCCCGGACGAATCTGCCGGTGAAGCTGGAGCTTGAGGCCTTCTCCGCCGACGGCCGCAAGGCCGCGGAGATGGTGCAATACGAATACGACTGGGCGCCCCGGATCGATCCGGCGGAGTTTGAGCCGGTCATCCCGGCTGACTACAAGCTGGTCGCCGACGTCGAGGTGTCGTTCGATGAGAAAGGTCTCGTCGAAGGTCTGAGGTTCTTCGCCGAGTACACGGATGGGAAGTACCCGACCGAGCTGTCCGCGATGGTCGTGGGCCGCGAGCTTCGCCTCGCGTTGAACGCCAAGTTCGGTCCCAATCCACCTTGGCCGCCGAAGCCGGGAGATGAGAACAGGATTTTCGCGCTCGGCACGGTCGCCCCGTTCTACGCTTTCCTGGCGGCGGAGAATCGTGACCCGGCCTATCACGGCGACAAGGTCACCGCCGAGTTCCCGCAGGCTGTCCTGATGCGGTGGAGACTGGACAATGGCAACTACCGAGTGATTCTCGGCGACCTGACCCTCCCGGAGGTGACGGCCGAGGAGTTAAAGAGACTCGAGGCCGCCCCGCTGAACCTTCAATCGAAGGCGATCCAGCCGCAACCGCAGGATGGGAGCGTGGGGACCGCGATTGAGAAACTGGAGTTGAGCTGGATGCCCGGGGCACAGGCCACGGGCCACAAGGTGTATTTTGGAACCAACGCCGAGGGTCTGACCCTGTTCGCGGAAGTGGAAGGCGCCACGTCGGTCGTGACGCCGGCGCTCCAACGCGGAGCGTCCTATTCTTGGCGGGTGGATGAAGTCCAGCCCGACGGCTCCGTGGTCACCGGCGAGGTCTGGACCTTCCGTCCCGGCGGCCTGGTCGGCTGGTGGAATTTCGATGAGGGCGCGGGCACAAGAGCCGCCGATTCGAGTGGTCACGGACTCCATGGCACGCTCGTGGGCGGTCCGGCCTGGGTGGACGGTGTTATAGGCAAGGCCCTGGAGTTGGACGGGGCCGACGACTATGTGGACCTCGGCAACGATCCGGCCTTCGCCATCACCGGTCCCATCACGATCTGTGCCTGGATCAAAGTGAAGACCTTTGACAAGGAGTGGCAGGCCATCGTGACCAAGGGCGACAGTTCCTGGCGGTTGCAGAGGAATTGGGGCCAGAATACGCTCGAATTCGCGTGCACCGGCGTGCCCATGCCCGGGACGCTCCTCGGGAGTCTCTTCGGGACGGTGAACGTCGATGACGGGCGCTGGCATCATGTTGCCGCCGTCTATGATGGGACGCGGGGTTCTCTGTACACGGACGGACGGTTGGATATCTCGGTCGAGGTGGCTGGGACCCTGCGAACCGCCCACGACAAGGTCTTCGTCGGCGCCAACGACGAGAAGCCCGGGCGCAACTGGAACGGCGCGATCGATGACGTGCGCATCTATAGCTACGGCCTGACGGCCCAAGAGGTGGCACAGATCTACGAGGCCAGATCCCGATGAGTAGATTGCGTTCGCTGCTGATGAGCGGCACGCTGGCGTTGGCCATGGTGGCTTCGTGCGCCCGGAGCGGGCAGCCGCTGCACGAGCAACTGCAGACGGCTCTGGAGAAGCGCCTGCGGCACAGTAATGTGAAAGGGGCCTCGGCGGCCGTCCTCCTGCCGGACGGCACCCTCTGGCGGGGCGCCGCCGGTATCTCTCACCCGGGCGTGGAGATGAGCCCCGAGATGGCGTTCGCCATCGGGAGCATCACCAAGAACGTGGTGGCGGCGCTGATGCTTCAGCTTGCCGAGGAGGGAAAGCTCTGCCTGGAGCATCCTATCGGCAAATGGCTGCCGTCCTACCCGCATGTGGACCCGGCCATTACGATCCGCCAGATGCTCAACCACACCAGCGGGCTGTTCATGTTCTGGGACAACCAGCAACTCTGGGACGATCTCATCCGGTGCCGGACGCAGCATTTCACCCCCCAGGATGTGCTGGGCTATCTGAAAGAGCCCCATTTCCGTCCGGGCGAAGGCTACCGCTATTCCAATACGGGCTATCTGCTGGCAGCCATGATTATCACGCGGGCCACGGGCTCCACCCTCGCCGCCGAGATGCGGCGACGCTTCTGGGAGGCGCTGGAGTTGGGCAGCGCCCGCCTGCCCCCGGAGGAGGCGTATCCCGAGAACCCGGCGCACGTCTGGGGGGACAACTTCGAGAAGGACGGATCCTACCGGGACATCACCTTCCTGCCCCGGGTCTCCCACGACAGTATCACCTACGGCTCAGCCGGGGTGTTTATGACCGCCCAGGATCTGGCCCGGTGGACCCACGCGCTGTTTCACGGGAAGGTCCTGCGCGAGGATTCCCTGCGGCAGATGCAGTCCTTTGGGCGCGGAGCCTACGGCCTGGGTCTGGGCCGGTTCGGATTTCGAGTGGCGGGAGGCTTGACGGCGGTGGGTCACGGCGGTGCCAACATTGGGACCGGCGCCTACATGGTCTATCTTCCCGATTACGAAGCCAGTATTGCCGTGATGGTCAATCGGTGCTTCAGCGGTTGCGAATCGCGGATAGTGCGGGACCTGACCCGGATCACGGCCTTATCTCTCCAGCCGGAGCGCTACTACTTCGACATACTGAGAAGCCCGCTGGGATTCCTTACGGGACTTTGGGTCCTGGCCGGCCTGGGCGCAGCAATCTACGGGGTTCGGAAAGACAAACCCGTGCACTTGCTTGTGCTCGGCGGTCTGGCTCTGGGGGCCGGTTGGGTTTCGATCGGCAAATGGAGTCCTCTGGAGCTGGTGCTGTTCCCGGTGGGCGGCGCGGCTGGGGCCTTGGGGCTGGCGCTTTTCCTGCGACGACGAGTCCGCCGGCCGGCCGCACCGCGGTGAATCCCGCGGGCACCATTGAGGACAAAGCCATGAAGAACTCCAAAAGCACTCGGTCAATGTGCGTGCTGGCATGCTTGGTCGTGGCGCCTTTGATCGGTTCCGCGACGCATGCGGGGCCGGTCGAGCCGGGACGATTCTACTTTGGCATCGAAATCGAGGGCGTGTTGTGCGGATACTCCGAGGTTAGCCTCACGCCGATGGTCAACCGGATCAAGATGGTGAACCTTGACGACACGCTCTGCGCCAAAGTGGGCGTGGTCATTACGGACGTGCAGGCCATCACTCTTATGAAGGTGCGAGCGATCCTGGAACCGACCGGAGTGTGGGTGACTCCGGAGGGATTGAACGTGCCCGGCCAGCGGTTCACCGGAACCATCCGGGACAACCTCATCGAAGGCGTCTTCGAGATCGAGGACACACGTTACGACGGCGCCGATGCGCCGGTCTTTCCTGCCGACTTGAGCCCGGACGAGGTGCTGCGGAAATACCTCGAACCTGAGACATTCATCGAATCGGACGATCCTGTCCTGGTCCTGCAAGCTCTGGAACTCACGGCGGGATCGAAGGATTCCTGGGAGGCGGCGTGTCGTCTGAGCCGCTGGGTCGCCCAGAACATCGGCTACGCGATCCCCGGCGGCGGGACCGCGCGGAAGACCTATGACCTCCGGGCGGGAAAGTGCGGGGCCCACGCCATGCTCCTGGCCGCCTTCTGCCGCGCGGTGGGCATCCCGGCGCGGGTGGTCTGGGGCTGCATGTACGCCTCCAGCTATGGCGGGGTCTTCGGGCAACACGGCTGGAATGAGATCTACATGGGCCCGGCCGGGTGGATTCCGGTCGATGCGACCGCCGAGGAGATCGACTTTGTCGATTCCGGGCACCTCCGCATCGGGATCTATGAGTCCCCGGTCACCGCCCTGAATCCGCGGCAGATGCAGGTGCTCGCGTACCGGGTCGGCACCCAGCAGATGGTGGGGTCTCGCACCCGCCCTCAAACGGCCGCCGAGCCTGTGCCGGCGAATGCACGCGCCTTGCCAACCGGGACCTGGTGATTCGGCGGAACACCCGCCGACCACGTCAACCGATCGGTGCGACCGGCCGTCATGACCTTGGGCAGTCGAGACTGCCCGTGAGTAGGAACCCGCAGTGTAGGGAGAGTGGGCATGTGGCGTTTGATTGCTGTCGGCCTGTTTGTCGCGGCGCAACCGGCGATGCCGCCCGAAACCGCGTCCTGGCGCGGTATTGGCGGCCCGATTTCGTATCCTCTCTATCCCCGCCTGCTCGACGACCCGCCCGAGAGCGCCTCCCCCTGGCGGACCGAAGATGGAAAGACCTGCTATAGACAGTCAAGCAGGAAGATGATTTGAAGCTTGAAAACAAGGCGTTTGGAGAACGAGAAGATGAATCGGCCGAATCTGAGCACCACAAACCACCCCCTTACCCCCGAAGGGCAGCGGCTCGGCGATTTCTGTCGCCCCCAGTCGATTCTCAGACACGCAACCTCATGCGTGATACGGAGCGTTCCACCGCGGTGGCCTCCCACCTGCTCATGTGCGTCTGATCTGAGACGGCCGGCTCCCTGTCTTTCGAGCGGGACGAGACTCCCAGGGACTACAAATCAAGGGACTTGCGACCATCCGAGCCCCAGATTGGCATCTGTGCCAAGCTGTCTAACGAACAAGAAGTGGAAGCATATCAAGCTACTTGGCGTCCGGCAAGGGGCAAGTAGAAGCAATAGCCGGTCAGTGGAAGTAGTCGGGCACACAACATGAACTTCAGTATATGAGGAGA
>JALORE010000332.1 GCA_025459125.1 Planctomycetota bacterium
CCTACGTCCTGCGGATTCGCCTGGAGGGCCTCGACACACGCGATTTCGAGCTCGATTCGCGCAATCGCGGATGGATGCCCGACGCCGTCGATCCGGTCCGCGTTGAGGACTACACCTTCACGATCCCCGGAGACCTCAAGCCCGGCCGATACACGATCAAGGCCAAGCTGTACGCCCCGGCCGAGAAGCGGGACGTGCTGCTGGCCCTCGACCCATCCATCCGCACCGCGGGCAATTACTATGCGCTGGCGACCGACATCGCTGTTTCCGCCCGGTGAGATTGACCGATTCTGCCGGGGACAACATCCGACATGGATTTGAAAGGACGCGGCAGTGGGGCTGCCTGCGCCTGTCAAGCAGGAGTAGGACCGCTTGGGAGCCGCCCAACCCGGCGTCAAGACCCCTTCCGGAGATGGCACCTGTGGGACCGGGGTGGCAGGGGGCCGGTGGTCTTCCTGCGTTCGACCGGTCGAAAGCAAGAGGTCGCGGGTGGCAGTTCGCGTGTAGGTAGACGGCACCCGTGCCCGGCCAGAGGGTGGGGGCCCGCAGCAGGA
The DNA here is from genome assembly GCA_025459125.1 of Planctomycetota bacterium. Lineage (GTDB taxonomy): Bacteria > Planctomycetota > Phycisphaerae > Sedimentisphaerales > Anaerobacaceae > PLanc-01. Next base: position 555 of record JALORE010000332.1, read on the forward strand.
GCTACGCCGCGGCTTTCAGGCGGTAGGCCGTGAGGCGTATTTCGGCGAAGACGTGGCGTTCGATATTGCTGGGAACGGTCTTCGCTTTTCGGCTTGGCGTCTCGGGTTTGCGGTTGTAGAACAGGTCATCGGGCGGGAGAACCCCCAGAGTCATGTGCGGCCGCCGTACGTTGTACCAGCTTTCGAATTCAGTGCACAGAAGCGTCAGGTGATCGAATCCCTTGATGATCGGCACGCATCGCAGCCACTCGTACTTGAGGGTCTTGATGACCCGCTCCGTTACGGCGATGGAGCCGTGCTTTCCTACGGCGCCGACGCGCGGCTTGGTGTTCCATGGTCTCAGCAGCGCAGCAAAGACATTGCCGTAGTTCGTGGCATTGCTGATTCCCGGGATACGGAGGAAGCGGATCAACTCCTCCTCGGTCATGACGGTAGGACAGGGGCCGAAGCCACCCTCTGGGGTTGGCAAGATGACCGTCAACTCAATGTGCTCCTGGGTGTTGTTCATGATGGTTCCCTCGACGTTTCTCGTCGGGTATCGACCAGAGTAGATGGGAATTGCAGAACAACGGGGCAAAACGCTTCCCGTAGGCCGCAGGGACGCGGTGAGATATTTGAAAATCCACCCACTCTCGTCGGGAATGTGCTACACCAGGTCAAGAACGGACGGGCGTTGGTATCCGTGTCGTCACGCGTGTGTTGCCTGCAAGTGCTCCGGAGAGATGTGAAGGCAACCGCAATTCGCTTGAAAGGCCCGCTTTCTTGCCATAATGTCGAAGCATGTGGCGTGTGTGTTGGAGAAGGAGGTTGTGCCAAACGACTCTTCAAGGAGCAAGATGATGAGATCCGTCCTTACGTCTGTGCTTCTGGCTCTGGGTACGAGCCTTGTCTTGGGTCTGGGCGGGTTTCCGGTCGCGTCGGCTGTCGTCCCCGCGCCGGACATCAAGTGGACCCATCTGTCGAGTACGAAGGGGGACCTTGCCGTCCCGCCGGGTGGTTCGCAACAGCAAACCGGTGCTGTGATCGGCGACTTCGACGGCGATGGCGTCAAAAGTTTTGTCCTCAGCTTTCGCCAGACGCCGCCGGCGCTCGTCTGGTATCGCCGCCACGCTACAGGCTGGGATCAGTATGTCATCGAGAGGGACTACCTGACCATCGAGGCCGGCGGGGCCGTGCTGGATATCGACGGCGATGGCGACCTGGATCTGCTCAACAAGCCCTACACGTGGGAGGCGCCGCGCGTGGACGTATGGCTCAACGACGGCACGCGGCGCAGCGCCCGGGGCGTTGGCACCAGCGGCAGCTTCCATGGCCCGACCGTCATACCGCAAGTCCCACGGAGCCTGCGCTATCTGGAGTCGCTGTCATGGTGAAACTGACTTCTATAGTGGCCCTTCTCTCGTGTGTCACCGACGTGCGTGCCGACGTCGATACGTTGGCTTGCCTGCCAACGGGGCTCTCTGCGACGGCCGCGGAATTCTATGGCGAGGTCTGGGGCGGCCATGGCGGCTCCGAGAACAAACGCGTCACGGTCAACGGCCGCAGTACGTACTTTCTGCCGCGCGTGGGCACCGAGGAAGGACACTGCACGTATTTCTACCCGTCGATCCCGGTTACGCTCACCGACCTTGTCAATGGTTTCAACGCTTTCCAATTTGCCATTGACAAGGGCACGACCTTCTGGGGGCACATGCTCCGGGAGGCCGGGGCCATCCGCGCAGCGCCGGCCGACCAGCATCCGGACTTGGCCAAACCCGGTCTCGCCAGTTGTGCGATGGGCGTCACCGCCACCCCGCTGGCCGGGCGCGAGGGGTATCGGCTCGAACTCGAGTGTCCCACCGAGCTGACCCCCAGAATTGCCGGCGTGGACTTCCGGAGCTGGTACCACGGCTATGACGAGAACGGCAATCTGCGCCGTCTCGACTGGCATGGATTCACCAAGGCCAAAGAGCCGGTGGCGATGCTGGGCACGGCGGCGTCGCCCAGCCGCGCGGTCGAATGGGATACCGCGATGCTCCCTGCGCAGAAGGAGGTTGCGGTTCGTGCCGCCGTGCGTTTCAAGGATCTTCCCGGCTTGGTCTACTTGACGTCCGCCCGGCGCGGATTGGAGATTGCTCCGCGGACAAGTCCGGGAGAGCGGACTGTACCGCCGCGTTGATTCGCGCCGTGGACGATGTCTTCCGGGAAGATCGCCAAGCCATGCAGGAAACCCTCGCGATTGTCCAAGGCGAGAAGAAGGACGTGTTCGAGGCCGACACGTTGTCCTTCGCCGAGCGGCAGCGCGTTCTGGCGGCCAATCCCCGGGCGGTCGTTGGCTTCGAGCGGTGCCGGGGCATCTTTCCGTACCGCAACCCACGCCCGCGGATTCTGTACTTTCCCAACGGCACCTACCGGGTCAGCGATACTATCGCATACACCTTCCGGGACTTGCGGAACGCGCTGGGCAAGGAGTTGAACCGCTGCCTGCACTTCCAGGGTCAGAGCGAACACGGGACGATCCTGCGCCTGCAAGACGGCGCGCCGGGCTTCGGCGGCGCCCCGCCGAAGCCGGTCGTCAGCTTCACCCGGGGCAACACCTCCAATGTCGCGATGCAGAACACCTTCGAGAACTTCACCATCCTGGTCGGCTGGGGCAATCCCGGCGCGGTCGGTCTGGAGTTCTTTGCCAACAACACCGGCGCCGTCCGCCATGTCACCATCCGGTCCCTCGATCCGAACCAGGCCGGCCACGCGGGTCTGGCCATGACGACCATGAACTTCAGCGGTGTGCTGGTCCAGGACCTCACCGTCGAGGGATTCGATTTCGGCGTGAAGGTGACGCAGCACCGTCTCAACGCGGTTTTCGAGCATATTCGGGTGCAGGAACAGCGGAGCGCTGGATTCTATCTGGAAGACAACAACCTGTCGGTCCGCGGGCTGACCAGCCGCAACCGGGTCCCGGCCGTACGGGTCCGGGGACGACAGGCGACTCTGGCCTTGGTCGAGGGCGCTTTCTCCGGCGGTGCTGCTTCGGCGGCGGTCGAGTGCGAAGGTGGATTCCTCTTCGCCCGCAGCCTGAAGACGGCCGGATACCGGGCGGCGGTTGAATATGGCGGCCGGTCGGCGGTCGCGGGAACCGACGTGGACGAGTATGTATCACACCCGGTTGTCACGCTCTTCTCCGGCCCAACGAAGCACTCTCTGGGCCTGCCGGTCGAAGAAACGCCCGAAGTGCCGTGGGAGCAAGACCCGCGCCATTGGACGAGCGTCAACGAGTTTGGCGCGCGGGGCGACGGTTTCACGGACGACACCACGGCGATCCAGCGGGCCCTGGACTCGGGCCGGACGGTCATCTACTTTCAGCCGGGGACCTACCTGCTCAACGGATCGGTAAGCCTGCCCGGTTCGGTGCGCCGGATCGATTTCATGTATGGCGACCTGGTGGCCGGACCTGACCTGCAGAAGATGGAGAATGGCGGCGCATTACGAATCTTGGACGGGGACCAGCCGCTGGTCGTTGAGAACCTGTACGCGTTCGAGCTGTATTTCGGCGCTCACTACCTCGTAGAGCACGCCTCCCGCCGCACGCTGGTCTTGCGGGACCTACACACGCAGGTGGGAGCGTTGTATCGCAACTCGGTCTCGGGCGGCAAGGTGTTCATCGAGAACATCTGCGCCACCGACGGCTTCGAGCCGAATCCCAACTGTTTCACGTTCGACGGCCAGAGGGTGTGGGCGCGCCAGCTCAATCCCGAGCGGGCGAATCCCCAAGTGCTCAATCACGGTTCGCAGCTCTGGGTGCTGGGCTTCAAGACCGAGGGGAGCGGCTGTTCATTCCGTACGACCGGCGGTGGATCCACGGAGGTGTTCAACGGCATCTTCAATCTCTGGCGGCGGCCCCAGGGCACCACGCCGGCGGTGAGCAGCGAGGATTCGAACGTGAGCATCATGGCCTCGACGACGGGCCGGCCCATGCCCGCCGGTCGCTACTTCCTGATCGAGGAGACGCGGGAGGGCCAGACGCGGCGCACACACTGGAATGAGCTGCCGCAACGCGACGAGGAGTTTGTCGCCCTGCCGCTCTACGTCGGCTATGGCCGGGCTCGCGCCACGCGCTGAGGAACCGAGTCCTGTCGTCGCCGAAGCAACAAGGAATACGGCGGACGGAGGATTGGTTCGCAGCGACGGGGTACAATGAGATTGACACGCCCTTTGTTCACAACCAGAATGAACCCGCTGCTCGGTGGGACGGGATTCCCATATCACCCATCGGCTTTGCGGTCACGGGACCGCCGTCCGTACCCGACGAGGACGGAGTCTGTCCCCAGGCTGTACACGGAACCACCGGCAATGAAGCTTCCCCGTCTCCTCTTTGTTGGGGCGGGCGTGTTGCCGCGCACCGGTTCGATCCGTGGCCGCGCTGGCCCTCCTTGGCTCATTTGCCTATGAACAACACCATTTGTTTCGCAGCCGGTTGGTATCTCCTTTCCCTCGTCTGCGCGGTTGCACAGCCCTTGGCTCGGGGGGCCCAACCTCGTCCCCTCTTCCCCGTTCTCACCGGAGAATCGTGGCGCATCTGCACCATGCCCGATCTCGGTGACCTGCGCGGGCCGGAGACCAAGAAGCAGCACATCGTGGATCACAGCTTCCTCCGGCGGCCGGATGGCAAGTGGACCCTGTGGGCCTGCATCCGCGGCGCGGGGCCAGGGCGACTGCTGTACGGTTGGGAGGGAGAATCCCTTACGAGTGGGCCTTGGCACCCGCTCGGCGTGGTGGCTCGGGCAGAGGCAGCCTGGGGCGAAAACGCGGGACAGCGCTCCAATCCGGCGAGCGGTGCTCCGTCGCGGACGGGCGAGCTGGCTGTCTCAACGCAGCGGCCGGAGGCGATTCAGGCGCCCCACTTCTTGCAGCACGGCGATGGGTTTCTCTGTTTCTACAACTCCGCCGGCATCCGGTTGATGACCTCACGCGATGGCCTGCATTTCACGCGCCGCGGTGTGCCGCCCGACGGCAACCTGCTCTACCCCGACGGCGGGCGCGATATCATGGTGCTGCCGATCGGCGGCGTGTTCCATGCCTACTCGACCATTTCAACCCAGGATAATCGTGCCCACATCAGCCTGCGCACGTCGCGCGATTTGCAGGTGTGGTCCCCCGCACGGAACGTCTGCGCAGGAGGCCGCGGCGGCGTAGGCGTGGTCAGCGCGGAAAGCCCTTTCGTCGTCGCGCTCGACGGTTTCTATTACCTCTTTCGCGCCTCGTCGAACGACGGCAGGACCTATGTCTATCGCTCGTTGACGCCCGACAATTTCGGAGTGAACGACGACGCGAAACTGATCGCCGTCCTTCTGCTCAAAGCGCCGGAAGTGATTCATCACGAGGGGGAATGGTTTGTCAGCGACCTTGCCGATTTTCAAGGCATTCAACTGCGGCGTCTGGTCTGGAGGGCGGCCACGGCCGACCCGGAACCGCCCGTGGACCAGATGGGGGCCGCCGCGCAGAAGCTCACCGTGGCCCTACTACAAATGAGGCCGGAAGGCCATGACCTCCAGGCCAATCAGCGCAAGGCCGAGCGGTTCTGCCGGCAGGCGGCGGCGCAGGGGGCGGATGTGGCCCTCATGCCGGAGATGTGGAGCATCGGCTATACCCGCTTTGCCCCGGATGGCCCGCTCTCGAAGGACGAGCTCTTTGCCAGGGCTGTGGCGACCGACAGTGACTTTGTGCAGGGCTTCGCCCGGCTGGCGCAAGAACTGAACCTGGCCATCGCCGTCACCTACTTGCAGGCATGGCCCGGCGCGCCGCGCAATGCCGTGACTCTCCTGGACCGGCACGGTCGGGAGGTCTTCACCTACGCCAAGGTGCACACCAGCGATATGAAGGCGTTGGAATCGGCCATGACCCCGGGCGAAGAGTTCGTGGTAGGCGCACTCGATACCGCGCACGGGGCAGTGAACGTGGGGGCGATGATCTGCTTCGACCGGGAACAGCCCGAGAGTGCGCGACTGCTGATGCTCAAGGGCGCGGAGATCATTCTGACGCCCAACTCCTGCACTCTCGACGATCGGCGGCAGGCGCAGTTCATGGTGCGCGGCATGGAGAACGTGGCCGGGGTGGCCATGACCAACTACCCCGCGCCAAAGAACAATGGGCGCTCCGTGGCTTACGACTACCGTTCGAGTCAGCTCGTCGAGGCCGGCCCGGAAGAAGGACTCTTCCTGGCCACGTTCGACATCACGAGGCTGCGCGAGGCCCGCCGCAGTTCCATCTGGGGCGGGGCCTACCGCCGACCCCACCGCTACCGCGAGCTCAGCGCGCCGCAGACCGACGCTGCATGGCGACGAACCAACGGGCTGGGCCAGCCTTTCCATCCCGAGGAGCGATAGATGAAACAGAATGGTCTGCCTTTCTTAATGATCAACCTGGCATGCTGGGTCGCCGGGGTGAATGCGGTATCTGCCGAGACGTGGCGGGTTCGCCAAAACGACGTGGCGGAGTGTCGGATGAGATCGAGTATCGCTTATGCCGACCCCTTTCGCGAGGTGACGCTGGACGCGCTGGTGACGCTCGGGG
>JALORE010000333.1 GCA_025459125.1 Planctomycetota bacterium
ACGCTGGCCCGGCACAGCGCCAAGGCATCGTTCTTCCTCACCGGAGACTTCCTGCGCCGCGCGGAGTTTGCGCCGCTGGTCCGACGGATGCTGGCGGAGGGCCATTACGTCGGTCCTCATTCCGACCGGCACCGGCTCTATTGCGCGTGGACACCGGACCACCGGACGCTGCTGACCCGCGCCGAGTTCGAGGCGGACCTCAGCGGCAACCTGCGGGAGTTGGAGCGTTTTGGCGTCAGCCGGCGGCCAGCGAGGTTCTTCCTGCCGGCCTATGAACACTACAACCGTGACATCAGCGACTGGACGCAGAGCATGGGTCTGACGCTGGTCAATCTCTCGCCCGGCACCCGTTCGGCGGCGGACTATACCAACGAGAAGGACGCCAATTTCGTGTCGTCCCAGGCCATTCTGGACAGCATCCTGCGCCGGGAGTCGGAAGACCCGGCCGGGCTCAACGGCTTTCTCCTGCTTCTGCATCTGGGCAGCGGTCCCGGCCGCACGGACAAGATGCACCTGCGTCTGCCCGAGTTGCTCGACCGGCTCAGGGAACGGGGTTACACATTCGTGCGCGTCGACCACCTGCTGGGACGCCATCTTCGCGCCAGCCAGGTTGGCTACCCGGTGCGAGGCCCGAAGCTTGCGGTTGCTCTCGCGGGCGCGCCTCTGGGGGAGCGCTTCGAGGTGATCGAGTTGGACTCGGGCCGGTCGGTGTTCGCAGGGACCACGCGTGCGGCGACGGAGATGAGCTGGGGCCGATTCAGTCATGTGGCGGAACTCGATTTCTCGGCGTTGCGCCGGCCGGGACGTTTCCGCCTGCGTCTGGGCGGAGCGGTTTCCGAGGCCTTCGTTGTGGACGACGCGGTTCTTGAGCCGCTGCCGGATGTGCTGCTGGAGTTCCTGCGCCAGCAGCGCTGCGGCTTCAATCCGTGGCTCAAGGCCGAATGTCATCAACTTGACGGCCGGACTGCCTATGGGCCGCTTCCCGCCGGCACCGCCATGGATGCCCGGGGCGGCTGGCACGATGCCGCCGACCTCTTGAAGTACCTGCTCACGTCGAGCAACGCCACCGCACAGATGCTGCTCGCCTGGGAGATGCACCGTGGCACGCCGCCGTCGAGACGGTCCTCGCTCTTCGGTGATCGCTTCGATGCCCTGGGTCTGGCCGGCCCCAACGGCCGGGCCGATCTTCTCGACGAGGCCCGCTGGGGCCTGGAGTGGATGCTGAGGCTGCATCCGGCCCCCGACCAGTTGTACCATCAGGTGGCGGATGACCGCGACCACTGCGGCTGGCGGTTGCCGCCGGACGAGCGCGCCGATTACGGCTGGGGCCAAGGCGGCCCTCGCGTGGTGTATGCCGCCGATGGCCGGCCGCAGGGCTTGGGACGCTATGCGAGCGAATCCACCGGTCTGGCCAACGTGGCCGGGCGCTATGCCGCGGCGATGGCCCTGGCGTTCCAGATCTGGAAGGACGATCCGAATCAGGCCGCGTTCGCACGACAGTGTCTGACCGCGGGACAAGAGGTGTACCAGCTCGGCCGCGACCGGGAGGGCGTCCAGCAGGGCAACTCGTACGGTGCGCCCTATCGTTACGCCGAGACCACCTGGGCCGACGACATGGAATGGGGCGCCGCGGAGCTCTTCCGGGCCACGGGCGTGCGGCGCTATCTCGACGATGCCCGGCGCTACGCGCATCCGGCCGGGTCGGAATCCTGGATGGGCCGGAAGCAGACCGGTCATTACCAGTTCTATCCCTTCTTCAACGCCGGCCATTTCCGCCTGCATGGTATCGTGGACGCCGAATTCCAGCAGCGGCTGGAGGGCTGGTACCGCGAGGGGATCGAGCGCTGCCGCAGCGCCAGTGAGCAGAACCCCTTTGGCATCGGCGTTCCCTTCCTCTGGTGTTCGAACAACCTGGTGGTGGCTCTGGTGACTCAATGCCGCCTCTACGAGTTGATGAGCGGCGATGGCCGCTACCGTGAATTCGCCACCCGGCACCGGGACTGGCTGCTGGGCCGCAATCCCTGGGGCACCACGCAATTCATGGGCGTGGGCTCCGTCTCCCCGACGGACGTGCACCTGATGACCACGCGCCTGACCGGGCGCACCCTGCGCGGCGGCCTCGTGGATGGCCCCGTCTCCGAGCACATCTTCAAGTCCCTCAAAGGGGTCAGCATCACCGAGCCCGATCCCTTGGCCGAGTTCCAGGACCCGCGCGCGGTCTATCACGATGACCTTCAGGATTACGCCAGCAACGAGCCCACCATGGACGGCACCGCCTCTGCTCTCCTGATGTGGGCGGCGCTTCAGGCGCAACCGCCCGACCCGGGAGGTACGACCCACTGAGCGGTTGACGGAATCCAGGCCGGCCGATAGTCTGGCAACGGCCGTACAGAAAAAGCAGAATGTCCCCTTTTCTGGAGCTGGCACCGAGAGCCAGGGGAGGACTATGATGAACTGCATCATTTTGTGTCTTTTGGCCGGCAGCTGGGCGGTATCGGGGCCGGTGACTGCCGCCAACGCCAAGACCAAGCCCAACATCATCCTCTTTCTGGCGGACGATTTGGGGTATGGGGACATCGGCTGCTACGGAGGCAGTGCCGCGACGCCGCGCGTGGACCGGTTGGCCCGAGAGGGCGTACGCTTCACCAGTTTCTATGCGAACGGCCCGGAGTGTTCGCCCACGCGGACGGCGCTGCTCACCGGTCGCTACCAACAGCGCGTCGGTGGGCTCGAATGCGCCATCGGCACCGGTAACGTGGGCCGTTATGACGATGCCATCCGTCTGTGTGCGCAGCATGACCTGGGTCTGCCGGTGAGCGAGGTTTCGCTGGCCCGGCAGCTGAAGGACGCGGGGTACGCCACGGCCCTGGCCGGCAAATGGCACCTGGGCTACGAGGACAAATTCGCGCCGAATGCCCACGGCTTCGACCATGCGCTCTACGGTCTGGGCGGCGGCATGGACTACTTCCACCACGTGGAGGACCCGCCGACCTATCTGCCCGTGCTGCGGCTCGACGGCGCCCCCATCCGCCGGCACGGCTATTTCACCGACCTGATCGCCGAGGACGCGGTACGCTGGTTGCGCCAGACCGGCAAGCGCCCGTTCTTTCTCTATGTCCCCTTCACCGCTCCCCACGCGCCCTACCAGGGCCCGGATGACGACTCCCCGCAGCCGCTGCCGGAGGGCTCTTCCCGCTGGAAGCAGGGCACCGCCGACCCGCGCGTCTACGCCGCGATGATCGAGCGTATGGATCACGCCATCGGGCGCATCCTCGACACGGTGGACGAGCTGGGCGTCGCCGCCAACACCCTGGTGATCTTCGCCAGCGACAACGGCGGCACCGCCAGTGCCCGGCAGGGCGGCCTCCGCGGGCACAAAGGCACAACCTTCGAGGGGGGCATCCGCGTCCCCTGCGTCGTTCGCTGGCCGGGCGTTCTGCCGGAGAATCTTACGACCGGGCAGGTCATGCTGACGATGGACCTGACGGCCTCCCTGGTCCGTGCCGCCGGGGCGACCGCGCCCACGGACCGGCCTTTCGACGGCTTGGATGTTCTCCAGCGGCTCCAGGATCGCCAGGGTCCCGTCGCACGCACGGTCTTCTGGCGTGGCCGGCGCGGCGAGCAGACCTGGCGGGCAGTGCGTGACGGCGCGATGAAGTACGTCTCCCGGCAGAACGCCAAGGTCCAGGAGGAGTACCTTTTCGATATCGAGAAGGACATGGGCGAGACCAACGATCTGCTGGCCGGCCGTCCCGAGGAGGCCGCACGTCTCAAGCGTCTGCTGGCCAAGTGGGAGGAAGATGTACGGCCTCGACGATAGGCTGGGCTCGATCGCTTTCAGGGAACTGCGGGAGTGATCATGTATCGGCGAACGGCGTCGGTGTTGGTAGCTCTGCTGCCTTTCTGTCTGGTGTACGGCGCGGCCCAGGAGAAGCTGCTTCCCAGTCGCCCCGATGGCAACCGTGTCAACATCCTCGTGGTCCTGATGGATGACTTGGGTTGGCGTGACTTGGGCTGCTATGGCGGCCGATTCATCGACACGCCGGCGGCCGATCGCCTGGCCGGCCAGGGAATGCGCTTCACCGACGCCTACGCGGCGGCGCCGGTCTGCTCACCGACGCGTGCCAGCCTGCTGACCGGCCAGTACCCCGGGCGGATCGGCATGTATGAGGTCACCCAGTTGCGGGACCGGCCGTACGCACGGCTGATCTCGCCCCCGTTGGCGCGCGAGTTGCCGGAGTCGTTGGAGACGGTCGCCGAGATCCTGAACCGTCGCGGATACGTCTGCGGCTCGGTCGGTAAATGGCACGTCGGTCGGACGCCCGTCGAGGAGGGTTTTGTGCCGGTTGCCGCACGTCTGGACGATCCGGAGCTGGCTGCGCTGGCGGCCCGCAGTCCGCAGAAGCAAATCGGCAGGATCACCGCCCAGGCCCTGCATTTCCTCCGCACTCCGCGTGACCGACCGTTCCTGCTGTTTGTGAATCACCACGCGGTACACGCACCGCTGGAAGCACGTCCGGAGTTGATCGAGAAGTACCAGGCCAAGGCCACTCGCACCGGCGTGACCGCCATTCATCCCGCTTACGCGGCGATGACCGAGATGGGCGATCAATCGCTGGCGCGGGTGCTGGCGGAGCTTGATCGACTGGATCTGGCCGACAAGACCGTCGTGATCTTCGCCTCGGACAACGGTGGCTTGATTGAGGATCCGCATCTGAAACCTCCCGTGCCCCTGGCGACGAGCAATCTGCCGCTTCGTTCGCACAAAGGCGATCTGTACGAGGGCGGCATCCGCGTTCCTCTGCTCGTGCGGTGGCCCGGGAAGGTCGCGCCGGGCAGCATTTGCCGGGTCCCCGTCACCAGCCCCGACCTGTTCGCGACGATTCTCGACCTCGCGGGCGCGGCCGCGCCGGCCGGTCAGAGCGCCGACGGCGTCAGTCTCCTCCCGCTTCTGCACGGGACCGGCGGCCTCCAGCGGGACTGCCTGTTCTGGCACTTCCCGACCTCGATGTGGTCCCGCTGGCCCGGCGGCGCGATCCGCAAGGGCGATTTCAAACTGATCGAGTTCTACGAGGACAACCGGGTCGAGCTGTACGATCTTGCCAATGACCTCGGGGAGACCCGGGACTTGGCGGCCCGGCGTCCCGATCTGGCGAACGATTTGCGCCGCGAGCTGCAGCGGTGGCGACAGTCGATCGGCGCCCGCATGCCGGCGCCAAACCCCGCTTTCGACCCCGCCCGTGCCCATCTGCTCCCGGATCCGCCGATGATTCCCGCCTATCCGACCCGGAAGCGCCTGCCCTGAAAGAGGCGAGATCTCTCACCGGCGCAGGCTTGGGAGCTCGGCTGATTCCTTGCTCAATGCCGCGGCCAGAGCCTCGTATTGCGCTCTTGTGATGAGGATCATGCAGCCGTGTCGCACGTGGGCGGGTAACGCGTATTTATCCCAATCGGGCCGCTGCCCGCCGGCGATCTGGACCCAGGGGCCCGCCAGGCCGGCGGCTGCCGAAAGGCCGTAGGCGACGCCGGGATATTGCTCGTAGTAAAGGTACCAGGCCTTGCCGTTGGGCGACGGGATGAGGGTCGGGGCCTCGCGGAAATTCGGGCTGATCGGCGGTCCGGGCTCGCCATACGGCCCCAAGAGATTCGGGGCGCTGGCGATGCGAATGGTCTTGCCGGTGGTCCAGTCCAGGGTCGGATAGCGTTCATCCTTCAGGATGGCGTAGTAGCGATCGCCCTGGCGGCGAATGATCACGTCGATGGTGGCCATGTCCCAGGGAAAGAGCTTGCGCGGCGGGTCGGAGAAGGTCTTGAGGTCCCTGGACGTGACGTAGAGTGTCCGCTGGCTGGCCCAGTACGGTTCCGGCAAGTCGGTTTGCCCGAGGTGGTGCGGCGTATGCCACGTGAGCAGGTACTGCGCGCTCGCGGCATCGAAGAACAGCTTCGGCGCCCCGATCCGCGCCAGGGTCTTCGGATAGTCGGGCACACGCTTGAGGTCCGGCACGTAGTCGCTGTACTTCTGCCGGGCGATCAGATCGCCGCTGACCCAGAAGTTGATGTCCGGACGGTCGTCCCCGCGATTGCCCACGAGGTAGTACCGCCCATCGTGTCCCCGGCAAATGTCCGGATGGCCGCGGTACTCCTCATGAACCCGCCGGCCGCCGTGAAGCATTTCCCAGTGCAGCCCATCCCGGCTGACGCTGTAATACAGCCGCCCGTAGTCGCTCTGCAGCATATGGGCGAAGAGATACGCCTCATGCCTGGGCGTCTCGCCCGGTACAACCTGCCCCGGTGGATCGGGCATCTGCGCCTGTCCCGCCGCCCCGCCGAACAGGCTCATCGCTACCACCAGCCACACCCAGCACAGATGAAGTCGCATGCGCATCAACACCGTCTGTGGAAATCCCCCGCAGCAGTCGGGCCACAGCCATCTCCAATTGTGCTTCAGAATACCGCGTCGTCCCACTGCCGGCAAGGACCCTCGGCCCCGGATGCACGCCGGTGCTGTCGATTACCGGCGGCCACCTCCGGGCTCCTGTTTGCGATTTCCCGCCGGGCCGCCTGCACCATCTGATTGTGTGTCCGGCTGCGCCGGCCGATGTAGCGGTCGCAAGACCGCACCGTCACATGATAGACCAACTGCGCCACCTGATCGCTCTTGAGCTTGCGATACCCGCCATGTCTCGGTATCAACCTCTCCGGCTCTGCCAGCGCAAGTTCTCCCAATTCGCTTCGCTCCCCGCCGTCCACTCTGTCCACCCCGTCCAGCACCGCTCGCGCCGGCCCCGCTGCCGGCCGCCATCCTCGAACACTCCCTCAGACTACCGCCCGGCCCCGCCCCCGATAAGAACCGGTATTCGGGCGCACGCGCTTCGTCACGGGGTAGTGCGGAAGCGGATTCCCTGCTACAATGGACCCGGCCTGGCCGACGGCCCTGACGCGCCCGCGCGCCGGTCGTCAGCAGAGTTCACGGAGAAGAGTATGCCCGCGGTTTTCGCAGAACGCTTCCGGCTGGGACCGGCGGTGTCAATCCTGGTGGTGGCATTCTGGTTCTGGCTCGCGGGGCCGC
>JALORE010000075.1:0-23103 GCA_025459125.1 Planctomycetota bacterium
TGGAAGTAGTACTGGTACTTCGGCCCTTCCGCACCGAACACCTCGGCGCCGTTGATGGAGACGCCCCGCATATAGCCGGGGCTCCAGCTCGACCACACGATCTGCGCCGCAACCGCGTGGCTCAGGTCGCCGGCCACGACGAAGTGCTCCCGTTTCTCGCCGGTCCGCGTGACCCACTTCTTGGGGACGTCGTAGGGCTTGCACAACTCCACGGAGAACCCCGGGCGCTCCAGGGCCAGGTCCTTCACCGCTTCGGTCATGTAGATCAGACCGTTGGCGCCGACGATCCGCGCGGCAATCGCCATCGGCTGCTTCTGGTCCGGCACCCAGGAGGTGTCCCAGGTGACGGCATAGGGAGACTGCTGGGCCGTGCCGAGGTGGTGCATGATCTGGCTGTGGAAGTAATGGTAATGCCAACGGGCGTAGAGGCCGTCGCCTTCGTAGTTGACGTCCTCGTAGTGGCCGACGTAGTCCACCTGCCGGATGCTGTCGGCGGGATCGGCGGCCGAGAGCTCCAGCCCGACGCTCCGGCCGAGCTTGGCGCCGGGCTTCAGGGAAGCGATCGTGCCCATCGGGTGCGGCTTCTTGGCGGCGTCGTAGTAGACGCGGAAGTGAACGCCGTAGATGAGATTCTGCGGCCATTTCCAGGAGCTCTCCGGCGACACCCGCAGCCGGAACCGGTTGCCCGGGCCGCTCTTGAGAAAGGCCAGGGGGACCGCCACCACGGGGTAGATGTGATGCTGGTATTCCCATTGTGGATACGGAATCGCCTCTGCCTCGGGAATGCGAATCCACGAATTCCCGTTGACCTCGATGGCCAGGCCCCGCGTCGAGTCATGGCACAGGATCTTCTCGATGACCACCTCGGCCCGGATCGCCTGGTCGAGGTCGAACTCGTAACCGAGCGTCACCGGGGCGTTGATATAATCGTGCGCCCAGCCGCGGTCCGGATACTCGTCGCCGTGCCGGCCACCGACGCGGAAAGAGCCCCCGGCATCGCCCTTCTCGTTCCACCATGTGTACTCGCGGAAGACATCGCCGGGCACCGGCTGGGAACGCCCGACTGTGGCCATCCCAACCAGGACCAACACCGCCAGGATCACCGCTTTCGTTCTCATCAGCAACGCACCTCCACGCGACGCATGTTCATGTAGGGCCCTTTATTCTCCCGGGTGGGTACCATCCGGAGTTATCGGCCAGTAGCGGGTGGCAGCGGCAAGGGTGAGCTTGCCGCTGGTTTGTACCCCGGCCAGGCGCCATCGGCAAGCATGTAGGATGGGGTTGAGCCCATCGCTTGCCGCGCGCAGCCAGTGCTTGATGGGCTGAAGCCCATCCTGCATCTACTCCACGAGCCGGCGCAGCGCCGCCAGGTCCACCTGCACGGCCGGTGGATCGCCCAACTCGGAAACGACCAGGTCGGCCTCCCGGAAGTCCTCGTCCTCGGTATAGCTGTTGGTCGTCACGACACAACAAATCCCCGCCCCCTTGGCGGCCAGCAGGCCGTTGCGGTTGTCCTCGACAACGACCCCTTCCGTGGGCTTGAGGTGCAGGCGTTCCAGCGCCAGCCGGTAGATTTCGGGGTCGGGCTTCTTCTTCGATACCACGTCGCCGGCCAGAATCAGATCGAATTTCGCCTTCCGCGCGGGTCCGAGCAGGCGTTCAACCACCGTGTGAACGGATTTCTCGTTCGAGGTTGAGCAGACCGCCAGCTGGACGCCCGCCGCGGCGGCTTCATCCACCAGCCGCGCGACGCCCGGCCGTAGCGGCAGTTCTCCGGATTCGATGATCTGCGTGTAATAATTGGTCTTGAGCTTGTGCAGCGACTGGATCAGGGCGTCCCGGTCGACCGTGCCGGCGGGCCAGGCGGTCCGGTCGAAGAAGTGCTTCATCCGCTCCTTGCCCCCACCGATCTTCAGCAGCTCTTGGTACAGAGCCGCGTCCCAGGTGAAGTCGAAGCCTTTGGCCGCAAACGTCCGGTTGAACGCCACCCGGTGCCCATCCCGCTCCGTCTCCGCCAGAACTCCGTCACAGTCAAAGATCAGCGCCTTGAGTTTCCCAGCCACATCCCACCTTCAATTACGGCCTGCCCCTGAGGGCGAGTCAGCAATCCATGGGAACCTCTAACACAATGACCGTCCCGTAGAAAGTTGCCGCCCCTTGTCATTACCCGCGCAGGCGGGAATCCCATCGCGCCGCGGCGTTTGCTGGACCCCCGCCTGCGCGGGGTGACAGAAGGAGATCGAACGCTCATTCTGTCAGAAGTTCCAAATCACAAATCGTAAATCATGAATCGTAAATCTTCACGCCTTCCCCGCACCGCCAAAGAGCTTGATGTTGCCGGCAATGCCCTTCTTCATCTCGTCGAACTGGGCCTGGAGCACCTTGAGCGGGTCATACTGGGTGTTGTGCGTGTTGTGATAGCCGACAAAACCGTCGATGAACGCGTACTTGATCTGCGTGGAGATATTGACCTTGGCGCAACCCAGGGCAATGCACCGGCCGAAGACCTCATCGGACAGGCCCGTGCCGCCATGCAGGGCGATCGGCACCCGCGTGCGGTTCGCCACCTCCTCCAGGATATGGTAGGCGATCTTCGGCTCGCCCTTGTAGATGCCGTGGGCGGTGCCGATGGCCGGGGCAAAGCAGTCCGGCCGGACCTGGGCACAGAATTCCACCGCCTGCCGGGGGTCCGCCAGGTGCGAATCCTGCTCCTTGACGTGGAGGTCGTCCTCGACACCGACGATGGCGCCCAACTCCGCCTCGACGGTCACGTCCCGGGGCCGGGCCAGTGCCACCACCTGCCGGCTCAGGGCCAGGTTCTCCTCGAACGGCCTGGCCGAGGCGTCGATCATGACCGAGGTCCACCCGGCCTCGAGGCACTCCTGGATCAGGCTCAGGTCCTTGCAGTGGTCCAGGTGCAGCGCCACCGGCACCCGGGCCCGCCCCGCCAGCTCGCGCACCCAGCTCACCAGGGTCCGGCTGCCCCAGAACGTGACCGTTTTGGCCGACGTTTGAAGGATGACGGGGGCATCAAGTTCCTCCGCCGCCTGGATGACGGCCTTGGTGGAGTTGTAATCCAGGACATTGAAGGCGCCCACGCCGTACCGGCCGGCCAGGGCCTTCGCCAACATCGCTCTCATGTTTTCCAGTGCCATGCGTTCAGGATAGCATGACGTCGCCCGCCACGCAACTGCCCCCGCGGGCCAATTCCGTGCCCGCGCCGGGGACATTCCTCCCCCGTCACGGCGGGTTTTTTCCTACACCCAAATGAGGGAAAAGTGTTTGCCGCTCGCCCGCCCAGACATTACAATTCTACCAGGCTAATCTCAATCCACTTACGATTGTACTTGAAAGGAGTCACGAGATGGCCAGAAGGGACACAAAAGGTTCATGGACACGAGATGATGTGAAGCAGCTCAAGAAGCTGTTTCCCGATCGCCCGACCGCCGAGGTCGCGGCTTCGCTGGGCCGTCCCACCGAGGCCGTCAAGAAGAAGGCATCGCGCATGGGGCTCAAGAAATCCAGAAGGTACATGAAGTCCCTGGGCAGAACCTGATCGGGAGTCCTTCTCCCGTCGCCGCGCCGCTCGAAGTACGTCCGGGAGACGTTCGATCATCTGGCTGAGGGGTCCCCAAACGCCACGAGCACGCAGGGTACCCGGAGAAGGCGCCGGAGAGTGACAGAGTCGCTCTTCGGATCCGGATACCGGGTGCCATTTGCCCTGCGAAGCATTGGATTGGGAGTCCTGTTCTGTCCTGCGACGGGAACAGGGCCCGATTCGGGGACCGTGTGGGCGGTGACGGCGGGATCACGCGCGGGCGTGGGTCGTGGGTATCTCCAGTCGGAATTCGAATATGACGTCACGAGAGCGGGTCTTAGCTGCGCTGCATCACCAACCGTCCGCGCGGGTCCCTGTGGATCTTTCCGGGCATCGTTCCTCCGGCATCGCCGCGCTGGCCTACCCCAAGCTCCGGCGGTCGCTCGGTCTGCCGCCGGCCCCCGTGCGGGTCTACGATGTCGTCCAGCAGTTGGCGATCGTGGATGAGGATGTCCTGGAGCGGTTCGGGGTCGACACGATCGAGCTGGGGCGGGGCTTTGCCCGGGAACCGGCCGATTGGACCGCCTGGACGCTACCGGACGGCACCCCCTGCCTGGTGCCCGCCTGGACCGGCATCGAGCGGCAGCCGGACCGCTGGGTGATTCGCGCGCGGAACGGCACCATCCTCGCGCACATGCCGGATGGGGCACTGTACTTCGAGCAGACCTATTTCCCGCTGGCGGATGAAAAGGGACCGCGCACCGTACGCGAGGCCCTCGATCAGACCATGTGGACCGCGATCGCCAGCCCGCCCGGCCCGGTGGATGCCGAGACCCTCCGCGCGGGCGCCCAGCGGCTCCGGAGCCGCACCGACCGGGCAATCATCGGCCTCTTCGGCGGCAACCTTTTCGAGACCGGCCAGTTCTGCTACCGTAACGATCTGTTCATGATGATGCTGGCCGGCGAGCCCGGGAAGGCCCACGCCTTCCTCGATGAGCTGATGGAAATCCACCTGGAGAAGCTGGACCGCTTCCTGGCCGCCGTCGGGCCCTTCATCGACATCATCCTCTTCGGCGACGACCTCGGCATGCAGACCGGGCCGATGATATCGCCGCGGATGTACTGCGAGTTCTTCCAGCCCCGCCACCGGCTGCTATGGACCCGGGCCAAGCAATTGGCCAACGTCAAGGTCATGCTCCACTGCTGCGGCGGCGTCCGGGAGCTGCTGCCCCACCTCATCGCGGCCGGCCTGGATGCCATCAACCCCGTCCAGATCAGTTGCCGGGGGATGGATGCGGCCGGGCTCAAGGCCGAGTTCGGCCGGGACCTCACCTTCTGGGGCGGCGGCTGCGACACACGCGAGATCCTGGCCAGCGCCACCCCCCAGCAGGTCGCCGAGCACGTCTGCCGTCAAGTCGAGATCCTCCGCCCGGGCGGCGGCTTCGTCTTTCAGCAGGTACACAACATCCTCGCCAACGTGCCCCCCGAGAACATCATCGCCATGTTCGACGCCGTCAACGGCTGACGACGCGCAACCTGAACCAATGACACACGGATTCTCAGGATCATCCGGTTTCAGCATACTTCACCCGCGGCAACGGCAGGACAGAACAGCCAAGAAGAAAAGAGAAGAGGCGGTTCAGGGAATACACCATCGTGGCCTCGGCTTCCCTGCCTCCTGCCCTTCGTCGGACGACCACCTGTAGTATCGACCTAAGTGACAGGAGCCGTCATGGGCCGAAATCCTTGCCAAGAGCGGCCCATCAGCGGATTCCTGCGGAAACTGGTCTTCTCGGCTACCGCCGCCGTACCGGACCCGTGGTATCGGCTCCGCCTTCCTGGTCCCGGTTTCGTCCGCTGGTGCCCGGCTCTTCCAGGGTTTTCCGGGCACGGTGTTCTTGCGCCCGAGAACCCTGCGGACGGCACGGCCGTCCGAGCGCGACGGCGCCCGGGACGCACGAGCCACCCTGGGTCCACGCCCCTGAACCGCCTCTTCTCTTGTTCTCTTCGCACAGGCCGAGGCCCGGCGGCGAACGCTCGACCCCTGTGACCAGGCGCACCGTCTTGCCCCGGCATTGTCACGCCCGGTCGATTCTGGGACCGCTCACCGATTACGGCGTACAGAAATCGGTGACTGTCCCGAGCCCCTCCGGCCGACCCGGAAGAACCGAAGACATCCGCATGGCCCGCTGGCGCGGGCGGTCAAGGGCCTTCTCTGGGCAGGTGCATACCATCGCGGGGTATCTGGCGCCCCCCGTGCGCTCGGCCAGTGTCCCCTGTCATGCTATTGGCAGAAAGCGGCAAATCTCGGGGGGCTGGGGACAGAGCTCCCAGAGGCCTGGACCCTTCCATGGCTGCGAGTACGCTTAAACCGGATGAGCCTTCTTCCCCTCAGCCAAACATCCGGAATCCTGTTGACGTATGCGGCTGAAGAAGCAGGTCACCCTGCGACTGGGCGTGGACGTGATCGAGTACTTCAAGGCCCTGGCGGAGGAGACCGGCATTCCCTACCAGAACCTGATCAATCTCTACTCCGCGAATGCGCCCAGACCCGCAAAAACCCCGCCCTCTCCCGGGCGTCCTGAGGCGCGGGATGGGCGACAGACGAGCCATTTCTAAACTCGCGCACGCTCTTAATAGGTGACTGTCCCTAGTACCCTGGTCCTGCGTCACGCCGTCGGAGGGCAGGCCGTGGATTGGGACGCCGCTGGGACTACGGCCAATCCGGGGATAAACCGCCTGTCCGGGCACTCTGAAGACCGAGTTTGTCTCTCTTCGCCGTCGGATGTCGTGCAAAGGAGCATTTTGTCCTTGAATTCCCCAAAGGAACCACGGTATATTGGGATGTTTGGGATGTTAGGAGCCTGGCAACGGTGCCGGGCGAAGGTCATATGGGAAATGTCGGACAATGAAAAGTAAATTTATGCCTGCATGTTCCGCGATACTAACATTAGTTGTTTGGAGGGCGTTTGCACTAAATCCTACGCACGCTTCAGCTACTTCGAATGCATCAGAACTTTTGGATAACAACTGTATCTATCAATACAAGACCGAACCTATTTACGACCCTAAATCGCAAACATCTTTCCTTTTCTGGTTGGGTAAAACTGGGGACATCTACGGTCGCGAATACAACAATGAAACAAAAGCATGGAACCCATGACTCAGTCAGGAATCCAAAAAAATCATCGAATTCACAAGGACACCTGCCGACCGTCACAATTATCCCTCCGTCGTCATTGCACCAAATGGTCATGTGTTAGTATTCCAGACCGATCATCTCAAAAGCCGGGATGGGTATGGGTTGATGCTCTATACCTCACCCAAGCCGGGTTCAATTGATGGAGAATGGTCCAACCAAATGCTGTGGACAGAAGGCCAAGCCTCCTACCCCACGGCGGTTACCGTAGGGGACTCTGTTTACCTTTTTATCAGAAGAAAAGTAGAAGATGTGTGGAGAGTCTGGCAATACAGCAAATCAGCCGACAATGGCAAAACCTGGACTGAGCCCCGCACGATTGTTAATACGGAAAATAAGGAGCCTGCCAATTTGAATGAAATCTACTCTGTCGCCAAAAAGTTCTATGATCCTATCAACAAGAGAATTGCACTGACATGGAACCTTGCCGGAGGCGGGGCGCACAATGAATTGAACAAAGATCTCTATATGGCTTACCTGAGCACCACTGATGATAAGATGTATGCCCCTACCGGGGCCAACCTTGGGGCTTTTGTCGATTATGCTGAGATGCAAGACCCCAAGACCAAAGTGATGGTTGTGGCTACAGAAGCGCAAGGCGGAGAGAAAACATATCCCACGGTTGATTACGTCCACCATGCAAGTTATCTGGCAGATGGAAATTTCCTTGTCACTTACAACAACATGAGCAAACTTAACAAGAAGCAATCGCTGATGTGGGCACGGTGGACAGGAAGTGATTGGAAGCATGGCACTATTGAAGAAAGACCATTTAAAGAAGCACTCTCAAGGTATGGCAGCGTTCAGCAAGTTAGTGGTAATCATTTTCGGATTGCGATTATCGATGAGGCGCTTTTTCAAGTAAGAATTAAAGAAACCAAGGATGCTGGCGAGACGTGGACGCAGGTTTACGAAGAGGTCTTCGACCCCAAGGGACAAGCGTTGAATTGCGCGGATTTTATTGTTCCCTACAGACCTGGCTATCCCCAAATCATGGTTACCACCCTTCCTGCCGATGATAAGCACGATACGAACCCCTCAGGCGATATGCCTATCTGGGCTCTGGGAGACGGCATCGCAAAATAACGGAATGGAAATTGCCTTAGAACGAGGGACAGTCACCAATTTCTGTACTCCGTAATATGCGAGCTGTCCCCGGAATCCGCGGGGCGTGGCAATACCGGGACATGAAGGTGCGGCGGTCACAGGGGTCGAGCGTTCTCCGCCCGGGGTCCTGCCTGGGCGGAGAGAACAGGAGAAGAGGCGGTTCAGGGGCGTGGGCCCAGGGTGGCTCGTGCATCCCGGGAGCCGTCGCGCTCGGACGGCCGTACCGTCCGCAGGGTTCTCGGGCGCAAGAACACCGTGCCCGGAACACCCTGGCAGAGCCGGGCACAAGCGGACGAAACCGGGACCAGGAAGGCGCAGCCAATAAACCAAGTCCGGTACGGCGGCGGGAGCCGAGAAGGCCAGTTTCCACAGGAATCCGCTTATGGGCCGCTCTACCAAGGATTTCGGCCCATGACTGATCCTGTCATTTAGGTCGATACTGCAGGTGGTCGTCCGACGAAGGGCCGGATGCAGGGAAGCCGAGGCTACGATGGTCTATTCCCTGAACCGCCTCTTCTCTTCTTCCTTCGCAGAACGGAACCGGCAGGAAGAAAAGAGAAGAGGCGGTTCGGGGGAATGACGAATGACCCCTGGGGCGGCAGCACGTCAGTTCTGCAGCTAACCCGGCGATTTCATTCGCAGGTAAGATCTCAGGGAGGCCCTGCGTGCCCGGAAGACTTCTTAAAGAACCGGGTACCAGCGGAAGGAAGACTCGTCGGATGCTTCGCCTAAAGAACCGTCTGGGCGGTCAAGGATGGTTTGTCAGAAATCCTCCGCCCTCCAACAGTGGGCCGTCTTCAAAGGGGTTCGGCCCACGAACTGTCTCTTATAGCTGAGACTCTGTCCGTGCGTGCGAAGGCGAACGGGCCGTGCGGGGTACCCCGCCACGCTACGACAAGCGCCCCTGGAAGCCCTCTTTCAACCCCGGGGCCGTCAAGGGCCAGGAACGGAGGCAGTCGTGGATGCCCCCCTATTCCCCATAACAGGATCTTCGGGCGGCTCTTGCCTGCCAGGATCTTGGTGCACACGGAAAAGGATCGGGGGCTTGGCATCAGAAGCCCCAGGGGCAGCGCCCTCCTTGGGCCGCGAGTACGCTTGTGCCGGATGAGCCGGAAAAGCGGTGCGTGATACGCACCCTACGGGTTGAGCTGGTTTTGATTGTGGCCGAAAAGCCTGCCCCTTCCGCTATCGCTCAGGGCAGGTTCTGAGCGAAATCGAGTGAGCCGCACTGGGGCTTCCGGCGTTCTTCGCGGTACTCCGGCGGGAGGTTGATATTGCCCTTTTTGTCACAATAAAAAGTGGGAGGAGGATCAAGTTTGAAGTGCGAAGTTTAAAGTGTTAACCCGGAGAAGATGGTGGTGGGGATACTCTTGCTTGGGCGGCTTAAGATCGTCAAGATCGCCATGTGTTTTGGTTGGCGATCTTGGCGTTTTCTGGCCAAAAATGAGGGTGCCGCCAGGAACCGCATGGGCTAAAGCCCATCCTACATGCTCCCAGGTCAAGACCGCCAGAAGTGCCAAGACCGCCACGTTTTGGTTGGCGGTCCTAGTGGTCTTTGGCGTTTTTGGCTGAAAACGGGGGTGGCGGCGTCAGTACCGTGGCGATCGTGGCAGTCTTCGTAGGGCGAGCGTTGCCGCTCGCCGGAAGTAGCACGGGCATCCTGCCCGTGGATGCCTCGGATGGTCATGGGCGATCGCGCCCATGCTACTCACGGGCAGGATGCCCGTGCTACGACTCCACCAACCAGGAAGACATGCCTGCGCGAGCGTAGGCATGGCACTCGGCCGCAGCCGCTGAGGCCGCAGGCCGGCAAAGATGTTGACACGTGTACCCACCTTCGCTATCCTCACGCTATCGACTGCGCACCATCGGTTTCTGGGTTCTCGCTTTGCGTTTGGAGGCTGCTTTGAGAGTCTTGTCAGGCATCCAGCCGTCAGGCCGACTGCATATCGGCAACTACTTCGGCGCCATGCGCCAGCATCTGCGGATGCAGGCGGAGCATGAGTGCTTCTACTTCATCGCAGACTATCACGCTCTGACCAGTAATCCGGCGCCGCAGGCGGTGGCCGAGTATACCCTGGCGGTGGCGATGGATTACCTGGCCCTGGGCCTGGATATCGAAAAGACGGTCTTCTGGCGGCAGTCGGACATGCCCGAGGTGACCGAGCTGACCTGGCTGCTGTCGTGCGTGACCCCGATGGGCCTGCTGCAGAAGTGCGTCAGCTACAAGGACAAGGTCGCCCAGGGTCTGAGCCCCAATCACGGCCTGTTCGCTTACCCGGTCCTGCAGGCGGCGGATATCCTGATCTTCCAGTCGGACCTCGTGCCCGTCGGGGCGGACCAGAAGCAGCACATCGAGGTGACCCGCGACATCGCCCTGCGGTTCAACAACACCTATGGCGGCGAGGTCTTCAAGATCCCGGCGGACCACATCATCGAGTCGGTGGCCGTGGTGCCCGGCATCGACGGCCGTAAGATGAGCAAGAGCTACGGCAATACGATCGAGATCTTCGAGCCGGAGAAGAGCGTCCGGAGCAAGATCATGAAGATCGTGACCGATTCGACGCCGGTCGAAGCACCCAAGAACCCGGACACGTGTAACGTGTTCGCCCTGCTCAAGCTCTTTGCCACCCCGGAAGAACTCGCGCAATGGGATCAGCGCTACCGGGCGGGCGGCATGGGCTACGGCGAGGCCAAGAAACGCCTGGCAGAACTCGTCATCGAGCATTTTAAGCCCTATCGGCAGAAACGGGCCGAACTGGAGAACAACCCGGGCGCCGTGGACGCAATGCTTAAAAAGGGCGCCGAACGGGCGCGGGCGGTGGCAGCACCGACTCTCCTGGCAGCCCGCCAGGCCGTCGGCTTGGGAGCGCGCAGATGAAAGAGAAACTCGTGACCGTGGCGCGGTTCACAGATTACATCCAGGCGGATCTGGCCCGGCAGACACTGGAGGACGAAGGCGTGGTCGCCTTTGTCCTGGGTCAGAACTTCGGCAATGTCTATTCCGGCGTGCCGGCCGCGGTCGATATCAAGTTGCAGACACCCGAAAGCCAGGCTCAGGAAGCACAGGCCATCCTGGAGGCGCGGGCCCAGGAATGGCAGCAGGACGGGGCCCCGGAGTCGGACGAAGACCTTGGGGATGAGCCGGAGCCGCTGGAGGCTGCGGACGAGGAGCAGGAGTAGCGCTTGGCCGATTATCGCGTCAATCTCGACATTTTCGCCGGCCCGCTCGACTTGCTGCTGTATCTCGTCCGCAAGGAAGAGGTCGATATCTACGATATCCCGCTGGCCAAGATCACCGACCAGTATCTGCATTATCTGGAGGTGCTCAAGCAGCTTGACATCGATCTGGCGGGCGATTTCCTCGTCATGGCGGCCACGCTGATTGAGATCAAGTCCGCCATGCTGCTGCCGAAAGCCCAGCCGGAACAGATGGCCCAGGAGGAAGCGGGCGACCCGCGGGCCCAGCTCATTCGCCAGCTCCTGGAATACAAGAAGTACAAGGACGCGGCCAATCTTCTCGGCGCGGCGGCCGAGCGGCAGCAGGAGCGTTTCGGCCGGCCCACCAGTCTCGTCAGCCACCTGGTGCCCGAAGCGGAGCCGGAAGTCGACATGGATCGGGTCAGCATCTGGGACCTGCTCGAAGCCTTCGATTCGGTCTGCAAGGCGATCGGCACCCAGACCTATACCGGGCATATCCGCGACGATACCCCGATCGACCTGTACCAGATCGAGGTGCTGCACCGGCTCCAAACGGAAGGTCCGCTGACCTTCGAGCGTATTTTCGACGCCAAGCCGAACCGGCTGGTGATGGTGGGGCTGTTCCTGGCGATGCTGGAACTGATTCGCGATAAGCTCATCTGGGCGGAGCAGCCGGCGAACTCCTCCCTGATCTTCGTTCGCGCCCTGACGGAGGAGCCGGCGGAACAGGCCGTCCGGAGAGCCATCATGGCCGTCGGCCAGGTGGAGAACGACACGCCGACGTCGCTGGAGGCTCCGCCGGCCGGACCGATCCCGATCGTGGAGATCCCGGCGTCCTCCCACACGCCGGCGGTCGCGTTGCCGGAGGAGCAGACCGCCAATGTGGAGCAGGACGGTGCGGACGGCGATCTGGTGTTTGACGAGCCGTGAGCCATCCTCATATAGTGTTTGGAAAGGACGAAGTCATGGCGGGCAACGTGATCGAGTTGTCGGATGCGGCTTTCGACGAGACGGTCCACAACTCACAAGAGCCGGTCCTGGTGGATTTCTGGGCGCCGTGGTGCGGACCGTGCAAGATGTTGACCCCGATTATCGAGCAGGTGGCCGAGGAGTTTATCGGCAAGGCCAAGATCTGTAAGCTGAACACCGATCAGGCCCGGGATACGGCTATCGAGTTCGGGATCAGTGCAATCCCGACGATTATCCTGTTCCAAGGGGGGAAGGTGCAGAAGAAGTGGGTCGGCTTGACGGGCAAGAAGGATATCAGCGAGGCCATCACGAAGCTGCTTTGAGGGGGTTGCCCCTGCAAACGAGCGCCCGCAGGTGCGATGCGACGCGTTGTGGGGATTTTGGACCGTGTTGGGGGCCCGGGTGGAATGTCTCACAGAATCGTAGACAAAAGACAGATTGGAGAGGATGTGTTCTGGGCCGAGGTCGAGGCGCCGTTGATCGCCCAAGCGCGCCGGCCCGGCCAGTTCATCATTCTCAGTATTGATAGCGACGGTTCCGAGCGCATTCCGCTGACCATCGCCGGCGTCCATTCGGAGCGCGGCACGATCGAGCTGATCTGGCAGCGCGTGGGCAAGACCACCGCCGAATTGGCCCGGTTACAGGCCGGTGACGCGATCGCGAACATCGCCGGTCCGCTCGGTGAGCCCACGCATATCGAGCGGTTCGGCACGGTCGTCTGCGTTGGCGGCGGCATCGGCAACGCGCCGCTGCTGCCGATCGCCACCGCGTTGAAACAAGTGGGCAACCGGGTCGTCAGCATTCTCGGCGCCCGGGACAAGAGCCGGCTGATCCTCGAAGACCGCTTCGCCGAGGTCAGCGACGAGTTGATCGTGTGCACGGATGACGGTTCGTACGCGCGCAAGGCCCTGGTGACGGAGCCGCTGCAGGAGGTCTGCCAGCGCGATCCCAAACCGAACCAGGCGTTCGTGATCGGCCCGACCCCGATGATGAAGTTCTGTTGCCAGGTGACCCGGCGGTTCGACGTGCCGACCCAGGTCTCACTGAACACGATCATGGTGGACGGGACCGGCATGTGCGGGGGCTGCCGCGTCGAGGTGGACGGCGCCGCGAAATTCGTCTGCGTGGACGGCCCCGAATTTGACGGGCATAAGGTCAATTTCGACCTGATGATCAAGCGTCTCAACGCCTATAAGAAACAGGAACAGCAAGCCTACGACCAGTACAGGCAACACCGGTGCCAGATCGGCTTGTAGGGTGGGCTATGCCCACCGGGTCACGCCAGGTCAATGACAACGACAAATGGTGGGCACAGCCCACCCTACGGTAACCTGCGAAACAGGCCTGAGAAACTGATGATGGATAAGGCAAAACTACTGCAGGAACTGCTGGAGAAAGAGAAGTCCGGCACCCTGAAGGCGAAAGACCGCCTGGCGATCCCGGCGCAGGACATTCCCGAACAGGACGCCGAGGCCCGGCGTCGGAACGTGAGCGAAGTTGCCCTGGGTTACACGGAAGAGCAGGCCCGGATCGAAGCGCTGCGCTGCTTGCAGTGCCGCAACACGCCGTGCGTGGAGGGCTGCCCCGTGCGCATCCGCATCCGGGAGTTCATCGGCGCCGTTGCGGCGGGCGACTATCGCCAGGCCCTCGCGATCATCAAGGAGAACTCCCTCCTGCCGGCGGTCTGCGGCCGGGTCTGCCCGCAGGAGGTCCAGTGCCAGGAGAAGTGCACGGTCGGACGGAGCCTCAAGGACGTTTCCCAGGCCGTCTCGATCGGCCGTCTGGAACGCTTCGTCGCTGACTGGGCCGGGAGCCACAACGGATCGCCCCAGGACGCTCACCGTGAATCCGGGATCCCCGCGGTGGCGCCGCCGACGGGGATGAAGGTCGCCATTATCGGATCGGGCCCGGGCGGCATCGTCGCGGCCGCCGATACACGCCGGGCCGGACACGAGGTCACCGTATTCGAGGCCTTTCATAAGCCCGGCGGGGTCATGGTCTACGGCATCCCGGAGTTCCGGCTGCCCAAGGCGATCGTCCGGCAGGAGATCGAGACGCTCCGGAAGATGGGGGTCAAGATCGTCACGAATTTCATTGTCGGCCGGACACGGACCATCGAGCAACTGATGAAAGAAGACGGTTTCGAGGCCGTCTATATCGGCGTCGGAGCAGGTCTGCCCAGTTTCATGAATATCGAGGGCGAGTCCCTCGTCGGGGTCTACAGCGCCAACGAGTACCTGACCCGGGCCAACTTGATGAAGGCCTACCAGTTCGGCGCCGGGGCCGATACGCCCATCGCCAGGTCGAAGAAAGTCGCCGTCGTCGGGGGCGGCAACGTCGCGATGGATTCCGCCCGGACCGCCGTGCGGCTGGGGGCCGAGAAGGTCTATCTCATCTACCGCCGGACGGAGAAGGAAATGCCCGCCCGGGTGGAAGAGGTCCACCACGCCCAGCAGGAAGGCGTCGAGTTCCACCTGCTCCAGAATCCCAAGCGCATCATCGGCGATGCGAACGGCAGTGTGACCGCCATCGAATGTCTCCGCTACGAGTTGGGCGAGCCGGACGCCTCCGGCCGCCGCCGGCCGGTCGCCATCCCGGGCTCCGAGTTCCAGATCGAGGTCGATACGGTCATCATCGCCATCGGCAACTTGTCCAACCCGCTGATCCGCCAGACCACCCCCGGCCTGGAATTCAACAAGTGGGGCAATATCGTCGTCGACGAGAACTGCCGGACCTCGATGGCAGGCGTCTTCGCCGGCGGCGACATCGTCCTGGGCGCCGCCACCGTCATTCTCGCCATGGGCCAAGGCCGCATCGCCGCCGCCGCCATGAACGAATACCTGGCCCGCAAGCAGGGCAGTCGCAGCGAATAGCCCAGACACCGGCGTCACGCGCGGGCCATTTGCAGGATACCAGCCGCCATGTGGCACAGGCATCCTGTCGCTGACTGAGATTCGGATTTGCTTTTCTGCCGACCTACATCTACAATAGGATTCCCGGTAAGGAGATTACCGTGCGCCCGTAAGACGCAGAAAGGACATCGCGATGATTAAGCGTCTCTACATCGACAACTACAAAAGCTTGGTGAACTTCGAGCTTCGCCTTCACGGTCTGACACTGCTACTTGGCCCCAACGGCGTGGGTAAGACGTCGGTCCTGGATGTCATGTTTGCAGTACGCCAACTGCTCACCGGCGTGGCCAAGATCTCGGACAAGACGATCTTCGCTACGCCAACACTGACTCGTTGGCAGACGCGCGACACGCAGACCTTCGAGGTTGACGTAATTCTGGAGGGAGATGAGTTTCGCTATCATCTGGAAGTCGAGCATGAGCTATCCACCCGCAAGGCACGGATCGCAGTGGAAACGCTGGGATCTGGGGGAAAGCCGCTGTTCCGGTTCGAGCGGGGCGAGGTACATCTGTACCGGAACAATCACTCGCCCGGGCCTTCCTTCGGTGCGGACTGGTCAGAGTCGGCATTGGCGCGAGTGGCCCCACGTGACGACAACACGAGACTGACGAAATTCCTTGACTTCATGCGGAAAGTAATCGTGTGCGGCTTGTGCCCGGCCAGTTTTGAGACGGAGTCATCGACGGAGGATGCGGTCCTGCAGCGGGATGCCCACAACTTCGCGGCATGGTACCGGCATCTGCTACTGGAGCGACAGGAACTCGTGCCCGAGTTCACCAAGGCCCTCGAGAAAGTGATCACAGGTTTCCGCGGCATCCGAATGGAGAGAGTCGGTCTGGATACGCGTGCCCTGATGGTCATGTTTGATCCGTTTGGCAAGCGGTATGAGTTGCGCTTGGATGAGATCTCGGACGGGCAGCGGGCCTTGATCGCCCTGTACTCATTGATTCGTCTGGCCGCCGGGCAGGGATACACCCTGTTTCTCGACGAGCCGGATAACTACGTCGCGCTGGCAGAGATTCAACCGTGGCTGATCGAATTGGCAGATGCCTGCGGGGACCAGGTGCCCCAGGCAGTGCTGTGTTCTCACCATCCGGAATTGATCGACTACCTCGGCGGCGACCGGGGGATCGTCCTGAGACCGGGAAGTTCCGGTGTGACAACGGTGCACTCGGCCAGCGATATGGCGGTCGAGGGCGGACTGAGACTGTCTGAGGTCCTCGCGCGGGGATGGGAACAATGAGCCGGAACGTCCAAGTCATCATCTTGTTCGAAGATCGGCAGCACGAGGCGTTTGCCCGAAGATTCCTGGAGCGAACGGGCAAGGACGTCAGGGTGCAGCGGGTCGAAATCAGCCCGAAAGGCCGTGGGTCAGGGGAGCAGTTCGTGCGGGAACGGTTCCGGAAGGAACTAGCCTATTACCGAGCACGAAAGCACCGGGTCGAACAGGCGTTGATTGTGCTTATCGATGCCGACGGGAGAGATGTTGCGGCTCGAATAGGACAGGTTGAAAGCGCCTGCATCGAAGCGGGAGATGAACGGCGTCAAGCGGATGAACGCGTAGCAATCTTTGTCCCTGCCCGAAACATTGAAACGTGGCTCGCCTATCTGGCAGGACAGACTGTCAACGAGAATGACACATACCCCCGCCTCGGACGCCAACGCGATTGCCAACAACATGTAGACTCCCTCTACGGCATGTGCCAGCAGGAAGCGTTGAGGCAACCCTCACCCCCATCGCTGGAAGCCGCGTGTGCGGAGTATCGCTCGCGGCTGCAATCGTAACCGACAAGGCGAACACAAAGCGTGAGGTCCATCAAGAGGACCTGTGAGGGAGCGGGCTTCCATCGGGTGAGAACGCGTGCCCCCGGTGGGGAGATTGAGGGCGTCTGGACCTGTTGCGAAAGAGCGGTTGTTATTGACAATCCGACCGCGCTTTCGGTATGATTCCCGCTTTCCGCGGGTTTGGAGTACCGTGGCAGGACAGCAATAGGACTGCGAAGATCGTGCTAATGGAAGTGAAACCGTTCAAAGCGTTACGGTTCAATGCCGGCGTCGTGGGCGACGTGGGCAGTTGCATTGCGCCGCCTTACGATGTGATCAGCGACCAGGAGCGGGACGGGCTCTGCCGTAAGAGCAAACACAACATCGTGCACATCACCAAGGGCAAGACCTCGCCATCCGACAGCGCGGAGCACAACCAATATACCCGTGCCGCCGAGTACCTCCGGACGTGGATCACCGAGGGGGCCCTCAAGGAAGACGACCGGGACACCATTTACGGGTATATCCAGGATTTCGAGATCAACGGTACCACCTTCCAGCGGTTGAGCTTCATTGGGCTGGCCAAGCTCGAGGATTTCGGCCCGATCGTGCGGCCGCACGAGCAGGTATTCGAGAAGCCCATGCTCGACCGGCTGAATCTCGAACGGGCTACCGCGGCCCGCTTCGGACTGGTGTTCATGCTGTATGAAGACCCGGAGGGTGTCGCCGACACGATCATCACGCGGGCGGCAACGGAGAAGCCGCTGATCGATTTCGTCGATGACCAGGGTGTGCGACACCGGCTCTATGCGATCACGGCCGAAGACGACATTGAGGCGGTCGAGGTCATGATGCGGGACAAAAGCTGCATCATCGCCGACGGGCACCACCGCTACACGACCGGCCTCAAGTACATGCGCGAGAGCGGCAATCCGAAGGCCCGGTACCAGATGATCGCCTTCACGAACACCCGCCAGGAGGGCCTCGTGGTACTGGCGACGCACCGCCTGGTCGGCGGGATCGCCGGCTTCAACCACGCGGAGTTCCTCGCGCGTCTGGGGAGAAGTTTCCGGCTGACGCAGTTCTCATCCGCGGAGAACACGCCGGAGCAAGCCAAGGAGCAGATGCTGGCTGAAATGAGAAGGCTCCACAACCGGGACCAGACAGTGTTCGGGGTCTATGCCGGTGACAAGTCGTTCCATGTCGCGGTGCTGAAGAAGAAGGCGCTCATGACGGCCACGGCGCCCGACAAGAGCGAGGCGTGGCGAGCGCTCGATATCGCAGTACTCCAGAAGCTCGTGCTGGAGGGACTGCTGGGCCTGGATGAAGAGAAGATGGGTAATCCCCAGTACATCGAGTACATCAAGGATGTGCCCAACGCCATGAACGCGATGATCGAGCAGGTCGAGGCCGGCCGCAAGCAGATCGCGTTCTTCACGAATCCCGTCAAGATGCAGCACCTCGCGCGGATCACCGAGGCCGGCGAGCGCATGCCCCACAAGTCGACGTATTTCTACCCGAAGATGTATACCGGACTGACGATTCAGAAACTGAAGTAGAAGTTTGATCGTTGATGTTTGATTTTTGATTTGGGAGTGGGGCTCCTCTCGCTTCAAACACCACACTACAAACTCCTCACTTCATCTTTTTTGGAGGTCTTATGGCAGACTGGAAGAACCCGCCCACCCTGTTCATCCCCGGACCGATCCAGGTCAAGGCGGATGTGCTGCAGCAGTTGGCCCGCCCGACGCTCGGGCATCGCGACAAAGAATACGCCGTGCTCCACGGCGAAGTGGCCGAGATGCTCAAGAAGCTGCTGTTTACGAAGCAGTATATCTTCCTCTCCACGTCCAGCGGCTCGGGACTGTGGGAGGCCTCCATCCGCAACTGCGTCGCTCCCGACGAGACGGTCCTGGCAACCTGCTGTGGCGCGTTCAGCGACAAGTGGGCCGAGGTCGTGAAGGACTGCGGCCGCAACGTCGATCTGCTCAAGGTCGAATGGGGCCAGGCCACCACGCCGGAATTGATCGACGCCAAGCTCGCCGGCGGCAAGTACGCCGCGGTCACGCTGATCTACAACGAGACGAGCACCGGCCTGATGAACCCCATCTACGACATCGCCAAAATGATGAAGGCCAAGTACCCGAACGTGCTGGTGTTCGTCGACGCGGTCAGCGGCATGATCGGCCAGCCGATCCACTTCGACGAGCTCGGCTGGGACGTGGGCTTCGCCTCCGTGCAGAAGGCCTTCGGCCTGCCGCCGGGATTCACGGTCGCCGCGGTCAGCCAGCGGGCCGTGGAGAAGGCCAAGAGCGTCCCCGCCAAAGGCTACTACTTCAACTTCATTGAGTGGGCCAAGGCCGCCGAGAAGAACCAGACGCTCGTGACCCCGAGCATCCCCCACATCATGGGCCTGCACTACCAGTGCGAGAAGCTCGTCAAGGAAGGGATGGAGAACGTCTGGGCCCGCCACAAGAAGATGGGCGACCTGGTCCGCGGCTGGGCCAAGCAGCGGGGCTTCAGCCTGTTCTGCGAGGAGCGCTACGCCTCGAACACCCTGACGACCATCAAGAACACCCGCAACATCAACGTCGCCGAGGTGATCGCGGCGGTCAAGAAGAAGCACAACTCGATCTTCAGCGCCGGTTACGGCCAGCTCAAGGACAAGACCTTCCGCATCGCCCACATGGGCGACATCACGATCGACGAAGTGCGGGAACTGCTCGGCTGGATCGACGCCGAAATCGGCTGAGCCGCCGTTTCCCGTTGCGTCGTGACATTCCCACGACCGCGTTCACACGCTGAACGCGGTCGTTTTCGTTGGGCGGGCGACGCGCGATCCCTTATAATGGCCGGTGAATCGGTATCGCTCTTGTCTCAGGAAGACCGCATGGATTTGTCGATCGTCATACCGGCCTTCGAAGAAGGTCACAAGATCGCCCGCGATGTAACCGCCGCCGCCCGGTTTCTGCAGGCCAACCACCTGCGCGGCGAGGTTCTCGTCGTCGACGACGGCAGCACCGATAACACCGCGGACGCCGCACGCAGCGCTCCGGTCCCGGAGGGCATCGAGCGACGGGTCGTTCGCTACGAGGCGCACCGGGGAAAAGGCTATGGTGTGCGCACCGGGATGACACAGACGACCGGCCAATACGCCATGTTCGCCGATTGCGGCCTGTGCATCCCCTACGACAATGTCCTGCCCGGGCTGCAGATGCTCCAGCATGACGACTGCGACATCGCGCACGCCTCCCGGAGGCACAGCCAGAGCGCCATTCTGCGGGGTCAGCCCTGGCACCGCCGGCTCATGTCACAGGCCTTCAAGTCCACGGTCCGGATGATCCTCGGCGTTCCGCGCAATCTGACAGATACCCAGTGCGGCTTCAAGATCTATCGGGGCGACGTCGCCCGGGAACTCTATGGCGAGTGTACCATGGACGGTTTCATGTTCGACATCGAGATCATCCTGCGCGCGGTCCGGAAGGGCTATCGCATCGGCGAATTCCCCGTGCAGTGGGCGTGCGATCCCGACAGCCGGCTATCCGTCACCCGCACTCCCTGGCCGGTGCTCGCCGAACTCCGCGCGCTGCGCCGGGCCCTGGCCAGAAGCAACACCATCGGCCCCACTACGCCAAGAGAAGACTGAGCCATGGCAGTCCGTAGAGTGTGCTGGGCACACCAATCCCCGTCAAGGTGATACGGAAGTTGCTTTGCGGCCGAAACTCAGGGTGGGTGGCCGCGGCAAGCACAGTCTTCGGAGCTTGCCGCGGCCACCCGTGCTTCGCACCTGTACAGGGCGGCACAGCACGTTATCGGCGACGGAAGAGGTGTGCACGGCACACCCTACGCGACAAGCTCTCCCGACTTCCATGCGCCTGCCGACATGATGCGCTCGGCGGATCCCGCGGGACCGTCCGGCAGGACCAGCAGTGCGCGGGCCTTCGGGTGGTCGGCACAATACTCTTTCACTTCCTCCGGGGTCATTACCATGAAGGCGGTCGAAAGGACATCGGCGCGGGTCGCGTCGGGCGCGAGCGACCAGGCGGCGATCTTGCTCTCGGCCGGCGTGCCGGTGCGCGGATCGATGATGTGCCGGCCCTTCTCCAGTCCGGAGCCGCTCACCGACATGCCCTGTAACGCGACACGGGCCAGCGTGCGGCGGCGGTCATTCGGATGGCTCAGCGTCACCGGCCATCCCGCCCGGCCCTGGGGAGCGTCGAGAGCCAGGACCGAGCTGAAGCCGCCGTGGATCAAGGCGCGGTCGATGCTCCATTCCCGCAGCAGCTCCGCCATGCGATCGACCGCGTAGCCTTTTCCTATCCCACCCAAGTCCACGCGAACAGGGCTGGCCGTCAGTGCCACTGCGTGCGTCGGCTCGTCGAGCAGGATCAGGTTCATGCCGGTGTGCGCGCGGGCGAATTCCAATTCCTTGGCCGACGGCGTGCGCGGCCGCTTGCGCGCCTTATCCACCCAGCAGTCGACCAGGAAACCCACGGTGACGTCGAAGGCACCGCCGGTCTGAGCGGATGCCTCGGCGCTGATCCGGAGGCACTCGAACGCGTCCAGGCTGAGCTGCGCAGGTACGCCCGCGGGCAGGTGATTGATCCGCGTGACGTCGCTGGTTTCGAGAAAGCGGCTCAAGTAGCCTTCGATCCGATCGACCTCGTCAAAGGCCGCCCGGGCCGTCTGCTGCGCGTAGGAGCGGTCCTCGTGCTGAATCACGACCTCGAACGTGGTCGCCATCGCCTGGTGCGCGAAACGGTGTACGTCGGGCACGGCCGACCAGTCACTGGCCACGAACTGCATCTCCGGTTGCGAGGCCTGTTGCTCCATGTTGCTCCTCCCGCGACGGGTTCGGGCTCGGCGCCCCGTACATCTTGCGGTTCCACAGGTCTATGCGGATGAATCCCATCAGCTTGACCCCCGGCCGGAACCAGATGTAGTACGGCTCGTCCAGCAGGGACATATACATCCGCACGCGTTCCCGCGGCATCTTCTCGTACAACACGCTCTTGAGCTCCTCCTCCAACTTGTCGGAGATCAGGATCAAGGGCCCGATCTCATCGGGCCCGGGCACGGTTGTGCGCCAGGCAACCTGCGGGTAGGAACGCAGGTACCAGGGCAGCGGCCAGTAGTCCTTGCCGGGGACGATCACCTGGATCGGCACCGGCCCGGAATATCCCGGCCCCGCCAGGTCCGCGTACTCCTTGACCCGCTCGACCGCGGAGAGAATCTCAGGCGTGGGATGGGCGTACACGTAGGGATTGCGGCTGTCCGCGTAGTACACGAAGTTGGCGCGATACGTCTGGAACGCCAGGTGCCCCGCCGCGATGACCAGCAGCGTCACCACGGCGGCCCGCGCCGCGGGTCGCTTCGCCCAAGTCCAGAGCGTCACCGCGCCGACGCCGGCCAGGAGAATCATGCCGTGCAGGAAGGTCAACAGACACCAGGGCGTCTTGTAGCGAACCGCCGAGTACGCCACGGTCGTGACGATCGTGTACACGACCAGGAAACGTACGAGCCGCAGATCGAGCCGACTCTTGTGGTCCCCCCTCACCGCCGTGGCGGCACCGATGACCGCCAGCAGCACGATCCAGCCTTCCGTCCAAACCGGACCCTCGAAGTACCGGGAGAACAGCAGGACTTGGAGGTAGTAGTGCCAAGGGTGCACGTGCACGGTGTTTTCGCCGGCGCCGCGGCCCAGGTACGTCGCATAGGTCAGGTAGGAGTCGAGCACTCCCTTCGGATTGCTCAGGAAGGAGGAGTAGAACAGCGCCGAGACACTCAGCCCGGCCACGATGCCCAGGGCCAGATGAAGCCGTGCACCGTGAGGGGAGTCTTCCCGCCCTCGATTCAAAACTGCTTGTACCGCACCACCGAACTGCCTGGGCCACAACACCACCAGGGCCAGGCCCATCGCGCCGAAGGCAATGATGCACGTCTCTTTCGTGGCATGCATGAGTCCGGCGAAGACCCCGGCGGCGATCGCCCAGGGCAGCGCGCGGGTCCGGACGTACCGGTAGCCGCAGGCGATCACGCCGAAGGTGAAACAGACCAGCAACATCTCCTGGATGTAGTAGCGGCTGTAGAAGACCAGCGCCGGTGACAATGCCGCCAGGAGTGCCGCGACGACCGCCGCCGGTCCGAGACCGTCGGCCAAGAACAGGGTCAGCAGCACGAGCAGCGTGCCAAAGAGGACCGGCACGATGCGCAGCGTGACCTCGGTGATCTGCGGATAGGTCTTCGCCGCGGTCAACCACGCGGGAGGCAGCGTGAAGTAATTGAGGGTGGGACCATGATACTCGTTGGGATCGTAGGTGTAGCCGCCGTGTTCGAGGAGCCGGCCGAAGTTGTCGGCGTGGACGGCCTCATCGGTGTGCATCGGCCGCAGGCTGAGTCGTGGGGGGGGGGGG
>JALORE010000075.1:23133-40004 GCA_025459125.1 Planctomycetota bacterium
CCCCCCCCCCCCCCCCCCCCCCCCACGACCAGAATGAAGAACCAGTATAGCTTGAGCCTCCGGGTGTCGGGGGCCCAATCCAGACCTTTCATTCCACGGGCTTACCGTAAACTTCGACCTCGATGTAATGGTTCAAGTCGTTGCTCGTGTTGCCGTTGCTGTAGAAGCGGACATAGCGCCCTTTCGGGCTGCCCTGGGAGAGCAGATCGATCAACTTGCCCTCGTTGGTCTCAACATACGGCCGGTCGGTGCCGACACCCATGCCGGCGGAATTGTCATCATCATTGTTGAAGATGGTCTTGACATCCTTGATGAAGTCCGGGTCATTGGACAGCTGCACCACGACATCCATGTACACCCGCGGCTGCTTGTGATAGTGCCACAGAACAATGGCGTAGAGCTCGCCCGTCTTGCCCAGATCGACGGTGATATGCTGCACGAGCGGGGCCAATTCGACGTAGCTGCCGTCGGCCGCTTCCTTGTCGCCATCGGTGATGTAGCTGATCTCGCCGATGATCGGCATCTCGTCGCTGGCTTTGATCGTCTTATCCTTCGCCAGGTTCACGGTGCCTTCCGGGGCCAGGAACGGCGGACGGGGCTTGCCCAGCGGCTTCTCCAGGTTGGCCACCTTCAGATCCTGGGGCGTGCCGACGAACATCGGCTTGGGCAACTCAATGTTGATCGGGACCATCTTGGCGCTGCCGGCCGGAGCTGCTGCCGGTTGCGGAGCCGGGGCGGGCGCGGGAGCCGGAGCAGGCGGCTTCGGCGCCTCAGCCTTGGGGGCTGCCATCACCGGCGCGGGCTTGACGTCCTGCTTCGGGGCCGGCGTCGCGGCTGCCGGGGTCGCTGGCGCCGCAGGCTTCTCGACCTTCGGCTGCGGCGGCGTGTCCGTCTTCTTGCACGAAACGCCCAGACCCACGACCAAGGCCAGCGATACCAGGAGGATGATCCTTGTCATCGAACTCAGTCTCTTGTTCATTGCACTAACCTCTTCTCACCAAACCACGTGTACTTCACTCGACCAGCAATACACCTTTCCGACCCCAGGGGACGGACGCCGGTATCCTATCGACCTTAACGCCCACTGTCAAGTTGCGCCGGCGGCCATTTTGTTACACCTCCCCCGCGTTTACACAAAAACAGGGACCCGGCCTGCGCCGAGTCCCTGCGTGTTGTCTCCCGGTGTTCCGGCAACGCCTGGTGCATCTACCCCCGGGCCAACGGAACGAACGCTACATCTTCGAGGAAAGGCCAGGTATCTCGACGACGGGAGGCTCAAGCCCGGCCTTGGCCAGAACGAAGTACAAGATCGCGCCGACAAGAAAGGCCATCAAAGGTGCGGCGGGAACGTTCGCGACACCGACGAGCGGCGCGATGCCCACCACAAAACCGACGGCCCAGGAAATCCACCCGGCCATGTTCCAGCCCCGCCGCGGACCGGCCCACTTCTGCCCGGACAGGAAGTAATCCGCCACCATAGCGCCGCAGATCGGTCCGAAGGAGGCCCCGATGACAGTGAATACGGCCCCCGCCCTGCCGGCCCAGCCGGTCACGGCCAGGATGATGCTCACGATCGTACCAATCCCCACGGACAAAAAGGGATTCACCGTCGGCAATGTGGTCTTGAAGCTATTGGCCGCAATGAACGCGGAGAAGCAAGCGGAGGGGAAAGCCGAGACCGCCAGCAGCAGGCCCATCGTCTTACCCAGGCCCGGCGATCCCATGATGTTCCCCATGAACCCCGTGTCTGCCGGGTTCATGGCATACGCGCCCATCTTGCCAAAGGCACCTGCTGCGATGAGGATGGCAGCTCCCGCGGAGACGATCGCCGCCAAGGCAATACCCACGAGGCCACCCATTTGCACATCTTTCTGATCCCTGCTGTTGGTCCCAAAGTCCACGCCGGCCGCACCAGCCGTGGCAAAGAACCCGATCACGAACGACATGCTCAGCGCCAAGACTCCCAGGAAATCGAGGCCGGTACCTTGGCCTTGAGCCGCCGCAACGCCCGCCGCGACAAACTTGTCAGCCTCAAAACTGCCTATTCCGCCCAGAGTCTTTGCCAGCAGGATCACCAGGATGACCAACGGAATCAGAGGCAGGAACGTGGCCACCTTGGCAACGTACTGAATCCCTTTGAGCCCGACAAACGCCGCAAACGCCGCCCAGAGAATCGCCAGGATCTTCACGGCCACGGGGTTGCCGCCAACGATCGGTCCCAAAGCCTGAGCGGAGAAGTAGGCGTTGACACCGAGCCAGCCGAATTGGAGGACACCCATGAGAAAACCCGGCATCAGGAAGCCACCCTGCGTCCCGTAGGTCGATGTGCCGACCACGTACAGCGGCAGACCGGTCTTCAGGCCGAAAAGACCCGGAACCAGGTAGAACAAGAAATGGCACAGCAGCGCCGCAAGCACCAATCCCACCAGGGCCGGCCCGATCCCCTGCGAGAGTACCCCACCGGGTATACCTGAGCCGCCGCTGGGTGCCTGACTCCAAAACACAAACCACAGGAAGATGCCCGCGTAGGTGGGTGCCGTGTTCTTGCACCACGGCGCCCGGTTCGCGGGCGGGTTCGGTTTGGCCATGCTCAAATAACTTGGCAATGCTCCATTACTCATGATCGGCTCTCCTAACTCTCAACTCCCATCCATACCTGCGCAGGGCAGGTGCCTTATGAAACAGGCAGGTGAACTGCCGTAACGACGCGGAAGGTGCGCTGGCAGAGTTGGTCCCCCCACCCATTAGAGCGCTGCTCCGGTGCACGTTTTTCTCCCCACGGCGCCCGACCATCGTCGGGCCAGCGTTTCCGGAACCCGTGACAGCGTCACGATACGCCGACGCCGGGCCATACTGATGGGACAGTGTACAGCCCGGCGCTTGGTTGTAAAACAGAAAAATGGACGCGACTTAGATCTGGTGCGCCATCCGGGCGCGGATCGCAAAATAGGTATGCAGAACCGCCACGACGGCAAAAACCAGAGCGGTCCAGCGATGAGCCGCCATCGCCCAGTACTGCCAATCCGTTCCCAGGATGTGGAACATGCTGACCACGATCGACAGGATCAGCGGCAGCGTCAGGAACATTAACAGCCAGAAGGTCACCTTATAGCCCAGCACGAAGCAGGACCAGGACTTCTGGTCGTCGGCGACGGGCAGGCGCGTCGTGCGGCGCAGGAGCCGCCCGACCCAAGGGCAGTCCGCCGTGGTGAGACGGTTCTGGCCCGCCCACGTGACCGCCAGGACGGCCAGACACAACGCGAAGACCGGCGCGAACGTGGCATGAACCATCATGAGGTAGCCGGAAATGTGCTCGCCCCGGACCAACAGCGGCCAGAATCCCGTGATGGCCAACACGACAAAGCAGACCAGCGACACGAGATAAGCCAGCTTCTTCAGGGCCCCCAGCAGGCTGGACCGCTGCTCGATGAGCAGCAGGCTGAAGACGTGAACGGTGCCCTGGACCGCCTGGCGCGGCCCGCCGGTCGGGACGAGGACCCAATGGGCAGCGACACCCACGAACGTCAACACGAGCGCGATATCGGCAATCGTCTGAAACATCCCGAAAACCCATCCATTGATTATGGATTATTGATGATTTGCCGCAAAGCAGCACAGCGTGAGAACAAGGCTGAAGTGCCGCACCTAATCATCCATCATCAATTATCAACCATCAACTATTGACCTACTCTTGCTGCTCCGCCAACACTCTGGCGACCGCGCCCAGCGCCCGCAGCCCGTACAGCAGCAGGACGATCCCGATCAGTCCCGCCGAACCGATGGCCACCACTTTGAACCAGGGCCGGAACACGAACGACATGGCGAACGCCCATGTCCGGCCGTGCGGAGCCTGCTGGAACTCATACTGCGTCTTGACCAGGTTGCTGGCGGCCAGAATCGGCGAGTCGACCGGCACCTTGCCGAAGAAGAACGCGGAATTCGTGGCATGGCAGACCGTGCACTTGCCCACACCCAGCGATTGGGCCGCCGGACGGACGTTATGGGCGATCGGCCACGCATACGGTGCCGCCGCCGGGTGGTCCCGGTAGCTGGCCAGCGTGCCGCCCTCATTGAGCCGGTAGAGCGTGCCGCCGGTGACATACACGGGCTTGCCCTCTTTCACCGACCCGCCCAAGGCCTTGAGCACGTCAATAACCTGGGTTTCCTTGATCTCGGCCCAATCGCCCGCGGCAGTCAAGGGCAGGCCCTTCAACGCGGGGCCGACCATGTCTTTGACCACCGTCAGGTCCAACGGGCGGACCTTGCCGTCATCCGTAATGGCACCCCAGTAGGCCGGCCAGATCAACTTGTGCGGCGTGATCTTGCCTGCGTCCTGCGTCATCGTGCCGCCCAGATGGGCGACCGTGGCCCCGGTCGCTTTGGCGAAAACCGGGTACTGGACGTGCGGCAGAGCATTCGGGTGCTTGTTGACGGTACGGGAGCCCAACCCGTGGGCCTGCGACGTCTTGACGCGGAAGGTCGTGTCGCCCGGCCACGGGCCCGAATGGCACGCCGTGCAGGAGAGACGCTCGAAGTGGACCGTCGGAATACCCTTGTGCTCCGGCACGGGCGCTCCGAGCCGCCCCGCTTCCGTACGATGGTTCTCGTCGCCGAGATGGCACCCGCGGCAGCTCGTCCTGGCGGCCATCGCGTTGGTGCTGACCTCGCCTTCATAGCCGCGAATCGTGTCGTGCTCGAGACCCTCGCGGTGGCAATCGACACAGGTCAAGCCGGCGGTCAGGTGCACATCCTCATCCCCGTGCCATTTTTCGTTGCCACACTGGTCCACGTTGATGTCCGAATGGCAGAAGTAGCAACGCTCCGCGGGGATCTTGCCGCTGACGTTGAAGACCACCTGGTCCTTGGCGTCGAACGCGCTGGCCTGGTACGTCACCGTGGGAACCAGGGGCTTCTTCTTCTCGTCCGAGACCATGTCGGGCATGAGATAGTCGAACGTATCGTCCATCTCCTTGGCCGAGCCGCTGACCAGGGCAAACGACGCCGACGCGGTGGCCGCCCAACGGAAGTTCTGCTTGGCGACCTGGCCGGTGACTTCCGCCTGGTCGTGTGCCGGATCGCGGTCATGGCAACTCAGGCAGTTGATCTCCAGCTTGCCGGAGACCATCTGCCGGGGAATCTCACTATCGTTCTTGGTGTCCATCTCTCCGACGCCGCCGCCCGGCATCTGCCGGCCGAAGCGATGAGTGAACTGGAACGGGGTCATCCCCACCTGCTCCGGCCGGAACGTCCCGGGCCAGGCCCGGTACGAGAGCGGAATCTGGGTCCCGGTGGACGCATCCGCGTAGATCCACGGCTGGCCCGGCCGGCCCGCGGGAACATTCGGGTCGGCGGCATTGAAATGCCAACCCTTCTTGATCACATCGTAGTCATGCTTATAGATGTGGCATTCCGAGCAGGTACCCCGGATCGAGAACGGCAGGGCCGGGTCCGTCTCCTTCGTGATCTTGTCGCCCTGCTTGCCTGCCTCCAGGGACTCGGCGTAGAGGGGAATCCGATGGACGCCCGGGGTGCGGGACCCGTCGCCGCGGGTCGTCACGGCATTGGTTGCAGATTCCGCCGCCATGCCGGTCGCGGCCAGGCACGCCAACATCGACGGCACACACCATCCGGCCAAGAGCACCTTCTTCAAGGTATCCACATCCTTCCAGCGTGTATTCTTCATCGGTTGCAGCATCACTACCACGGCGTGAACCGGCGGAAGTGATCGTGTGCTTGCTGCGGCACGCGCCACGACAACGTGCGTTGTCGCTGTCCTGACGCGTGCCGCGCAGACATCTCAACCGCGGGCTTCGGAACCGCGGTATCAGACCTTGAACTCTTCCGGCTTGAAATCCAGCCGGCGGGCCGCTTCGACGGCCTCGTTGACCTTCAGAACCATGACCGCTGTCTCGTAGCCGACCTCGGCCGGGCAGGTCAGCTTGGCCTTGCCACGCATCGCATCGAAGAAGTTCTCCAGGTGCGGCTGGTGGACCAGCTTGCCTCCCAGCGTGACCGGGATCTCATAGGCCGGCGGGGCCACCGTTTCTCGAACGTCCAGAACCACCCCCGCGGCCGCCGGCTTGGGCTCTTCCTTCTTCGGCTCGTTGATGAAGCCGAGCTTCACCCACTTGTCCCAGTCGGGAACGCCCGCGCCCTGCTCACGATACACCGAGCCACGGGACGCCGATTCCGAGATCGCCAGCGTGCCCTGGTCGCCCATGAAGGTCTCGTAATAGCCCTGGTTGCTGTTGGTCGTCAGCACCTGGTAGAACGCGCGAACGATACCCTCTTTCGTCTCGAAGTCGAAGATCGACATGACCGTATCGTACCATTCGCAGGTCTTCTTGTCGTAGTAGTCGGTGCCGCCGCTGGCCATGACACCCTTCGGGGTCGTGCCGAGGAACCAAGCGTAGATATCGATCTGGTGCGAGCCGAGATCCACGATGGGACCGCCGCCCAGCTTCTTGTACCAGCGCCAGTTGCGGAACTGGGCCATGGAGCTGAAGCCATACTTGTTGAGGGTGGCGTCATCCATCACCGCGTTCTTGGGCCAGCCGAGCGGCTCCTGGGCCCCACGGTTCCACTGACCGTTGATGGTGGTGATCCGGCCGAGGATCTTCGCTTCTTTCAGCAGCTTGTCATGGCAGTGGATGTAGCGGGGATTGCTGCGGCGCTGATGGCCGATCTGCAGGAGCTTGCCCGTCTTCTTCTGGGCTTCGACCATCTGCCGGGCCTTGGCGATGTCGTTGGACATCTCCTTCTCGCAATAGACATCCAAGCCGGCTT
Source organism: Planctomycetota bacterium (assembly GCA_025459125.1). GTDB lineage: Bacteria > Planctomycetota > Phycisphaerae > Sedimentisphaerales > Anaerobacaceae > PLanc-01. The sequence continues at coordinate 29,920 of JALORE010000075.1, forward strand.
CCATGGAGGCGATGGCGTGCTCGGCGTGCCAGAAGTCCGGCGTCGCGATCAGCACCGCGTCGATCTTGCCCTTCTCCTTGTCGAGCATCTCCTTGTAGTCGACGTAAGCGTTGCATTTGTGCCCGTAACGGCCGAGCAGATTGACCATGGCCCGCTGGTTATAGGCCGTCCAGATGTCACAGACCGCTTTGAACTTGATGTTCGGGATGTTGCGGCAGGCGTCCATCAACGCCCGTCCCTCGAGACCGGCGCCCAGCAAAGCGATGTTGATGTCGCTGCCTCCGCCGCTGGCCGCCGCAAACATCCGCGGGGAGAACGCCAGGCCCGCGCCAACCGCCGCCGTGGAGCGCAGAAAGCTGCGCCGATCGATTCCTTGTTGTGTTTGTCGCTCGCTCATTGGTTCTCTTCTTGCTCCAAAAATCGAACTTCACAGTTCATGACCATGCTCTTGGTTAGCCGGCCATTATCGGGGCGCTTCCCACGGCTGTCAAGGGAAGTTGCCGTTTTTTCACGCCGTCCGATAACGTCCGGCACAACAGGACAGTGCCCAGTCTACCGTGTGAAATCGGAAGACGGCCCTGGCGAGGAGCGTGGTGACGAAGCCATCCCGACCCCACGCAGGGGAGACGGCTTCATTTCGCTCGCCATGGACCACTTCAAGCTGGACACTTCCCACCTCAGATTGCTCACTTCACCGGTTCTACCACGATGTTGCGGTACGCGACGGGACCATGGTTGCCCTGGAACATCAACGGGCCCTCGGGCGCTTCTTGGCCCGTCACACCGCCGGGCGTCGCCCCGGGCATAACCAGGTTCTTGTGCAGCACCTGGCCGTTCAACTCGACTTTCACGAACTCCGCGTTCTGCGTCTTCTTGCCACTGGCGTCAAACCGCGGCGCCTTGAACTCAATGACATACTGCTGCCACTCGCCCGGCTTTTTCGAGGCATTGACCGGGGGAGCAAAACCGCCGTAGATCGCGCCCATGTCGCCGCTGCCCATCTTCTCTTTGCCGAAGCTGTCGAGCACCTGGATCTCGTACTCGCCCATCACATAGATCCCGGAATTCGAGCCTTGCGGCACCATCACTTCCAACGTGATCCGGCAGTCGCCGAATTTGGCCTTGGAGTAGAGGTCCTGGCTGGCGCCGTGGGCCGGCGTCAGGTTGATCATCGCGCCGCTACCCTCCGTCCGCTCCAACTGCTTCGGATCGCCGGGCGAGACCACGGCTTTGCCGACCGCCCACTGGTTGGCCTTGCCCGACCCGGCGTTGGTAGTCCATTCGTCCAGGTTCCGCCCGTTGAAGGCCAGCACCGCATCCGCACACCGCGGGGTGAACCGCTGGAGGCGGATGTCTTTGAACTCGACCACCATCGGCGGACCGACGTGCAGTTGCAGGGCAATCAGGCCGGTGCGAGAGGCGCCTTTACGATCCTTCGGGTCGGTCGGGTCGATCCGTCGATCGTTGTCGAGCAGCTCGATGGTCTTGTAGCCGTTGAGATACTGGACAATGTGGTTGGCCCGGCAGATGATGCGATACTCGTTCCAGTCCTTGAGCTTGTAGTAGCCGGCGTCAATCAGTGCCTGCTTGTCGCAGACACTGCCGATAACGCTCCGGTTGGCATCCGGGGTCACCAGAACAAACTCGCCGACGTTGGCCAAGAACGCCCGGCCTCCCTCCTCGTACAGGAAACCGACCATGCCGAGGGTGTCCAGGATATCCGCCTGGTAGCCGGCCATCCGCCACTTGTCGAACTCTTTGCTGCGATACTGCACGCCCGAGTTGCCGCCCAGCAGGCGAAACTTGACCTGCAACTCGAAATCGTCGAAGGACCCGCGGCGATAGACCAGGAAGGTATTGCTCTTGAGGGGGTTCTCCTTCGTGGTCTCGCCGCGGATGGCGCCGTCCTTGACCGACCACAGGCGGGTATCCCCATCCCAGCCGGTCAAGTCCTTGCCATTGAAGAGCGAGACCCACTCCTCGGAGCCCATCGCCTGGCTCGCCTGCGCCACGTGCTGTGGGCCGGCGATGAGGCACAACACCAGTGTCGTCAAGAGCAGAAGTGTCACGTAAGCATTGACTCTGTTTTGCATGGGCGTCACCTTTAGTCCAAAGATTTGACCTTAAGGTTCCTGAACCACACCGGGTTGCCGTGGTACTGGAAGCCGAGATGGCCCTCCCGCGGCATGTCCTTGTAGGCGGTCTTGAACTTGTTCCTGGTCCCCTGAGGATCCGGGTTCTTGCCGGCTTCGGTCCAGCGGTCCAGGTCCATATCGATGATGTCCTGGCCATTGAGATTGATGTAGATCTTGTTGTCCAGGCAGGTGATCACGTAGTGATTCCACTCGCCCGGTCCCTTGTTGGCTTCTTTGGACGGGGGCAGGCAATCATAGACCGCGCCGCACATGCCGTACTTGGTCCCATCCGTCGTGGCGTGGATCTGCACCTCGATGGCGCTGTAGATGTTCCGGATGTCGCCGGTGCGGATGAAAACGCCGCTGTTGCCCTTCTCGGGCACTTTGAAGTCGAGCTCCAGCGTGAAATTGCCGTAACGTTCCTTGGTCCAGAGGTCGCCGTGCCCTGTCGGCGTGGGGGCCAGGACGCCCTCGGCATCGAACGCCCAGGCGCCGGCCTCGCTCACCGCGTTGGAGAGGTCCTTCTGGAACACGTCCTGGAACCGCGCCGGGCTCAGCTCGGCAGCCGTCTTCTTGAACCATTCCGCGCTCTGCTTGATCTCAGGGACGCTGTTATCCCAGTGATACTCGTACTCGGCGGAGAAGGGTCCTTCGAAGCCAATAGCCGCCAATGCGACGAGGATCTCGCGGGGCTTGCTCACACCCGTGCCCCAGGGCACATCGTGGGCACCGGGGCCGAACTGGTTGAGGTCCTTGAAGTGCAGGCTGCGAATCCGGCCGGCCTTGCCCAGGGCCAGGACGGCCGCGAGCGGATCGATATCCGACCGCGTCCAGTGGCCGGTATCTGCGCAGGAGCCGATCCACTTGCTGCGGCCTTCGCAGGCCTTCAGCACCGTCTCATAGTCCCAGTAGTGCGAGGGCTTGGGATGGTTGTGGATGGCCAGGCCGATCTGGTACTCCTGGCAGAGCTTGTCGATCATCGGCAGGTCGCCTTCGGGCGGCTCCGAGACGATCGTCTCAAAACCCATATCCTTCACGAACTCGAACACCTCGCGCCATGGGGACTCGCCCTTCGGGGTGACCACGCCGTAGCAGGTGAGTGTTAGGCCGCTATCCTTGAGCATCTGCTTGAGCTGCTGCCGCTGGGCCGGGGTCATGTTCTTGAAGACGGTATCCCCGAACGCCTTGCCGACCTTCTGGTCGGGATAGACCTCGATGTACTTCATCCCGCAAGCCTTGGTCTTGGCCATCGCCTCCTCGAAGGTGAAGCGGTTGAAGCTGTACGACTGAGCCCCGACCCGCCACGTATCCTTCGTCTGCGCGCCGCCGACGCTCGCAATCCCCACACATAGCCCAACCATCACCAGAGCTATCACCATCTTCGTGTGCCTATCCATCAAAATTCTCCTGATCCACCCAAATCATCAATCATCAATTCAGAGCGTCCACCCTTTGCGGTACTCGCGGCGGAGGAACCGATTCAGCTCGGGCATATTGGTCACCTTCATGTTGGGACCATCCCACGTGAGCTTTTGCTTGGCCCGGGCCGCGATGTTGCCCAGCAGGATCGCCTCGGCCAATGGGCCCGCGTAATCGAAGTTGGACAAGCCCTTGGGTCCGCCTTTGCAGGCCTTGACCCATTCCTGGTAGTGGTCGGTCCCGCGCGGCAGGGACGGCTCCGGGGCCTTGAAGCCCTTCATCTTCGCCTCCGGGATCAGCCGCGGATTACCGCCGTGCGGCAGGAGAATCGTACCCTTCTCGCCGTAGTAGAGTCCGCCCTGGTCCGGGAGCCGGCGGTTCTCTTCCAGCTCCGGCGGCCGGGGCGGCGGGTTCTTGCCGTCGCGCCAGGTGACCGTCACCGGCGGCAGGTCGCCGCGGGCCGGGAATTCCCACGTCACGATCGTGTGCTCGGGATAGGTCTCTTCGTTGAACGGGCCCGGCTGGGCCGCGACGCTCGTCGGGTACTTCAGGTCCAGCACCCACCAGGCCGGGTCGATGATGTGGCAGCCCATATCGCCGAGCGTGCCGGTGCCGAAATCCCACCAGCGCCGCCACTCGCCGGGCAGGTACTTGGGATGATACGAACGGAACGGGGCGGGCCCCAGCCACAAGTCCCAGTCGAGTGTTTCCGGGACCGGCGGGGTATCGGTCGGCCGCTGGCCGCCGCCCCAGTTCTTGCCGCTCCAGATATCGACCTTGCGAATCTTGCCGATGACGCCGGCCCGGACCCACTCCACGAAGGTCTTCATCTCGCCGGTCGCGTGCAGTTGCGTGCCCATCTGGGTCGCCACGCCCTGCTTGCGGGCCTCCTCCGTGAGCCGGCGGACCTCGTAGATGTCATGGCACAAGGGCTTCTCACAATAGACGTGCTTGCCCATTTTGAGAGCCATCATCGAGGCCACGGCGTGCAGGTTGTCGGGCGTCCCGACGGTCACGGCGTCGATGTTCTTGGCCTCCTTGTCGAGCATCCGGCGGAAGTCCTTGTGCTTCTTCGCGTCCGGGAACTTCGCAAAGCTGGGCGCCGTGCGCTTGCCCCAGTCGACGTCGCACAGGGCCACGATGTTCTCCGTGCTCACCTGCTGCATGTCGTGCCCCCCCTGGCCGGCGATGCCGATGCACCCAATGTTGAGCTTCTCGCTCGGCGGCACCTGCCGGCTTCCCGCCAGGACATGGCGGGGCACGAGGGTGAATGCTGCAGCCGCGGCGGCACTGCCCAGAAACTGGCGTCTATTGATCTGTCTCGTTTTCACTGCACTATCCTTCCCAATCTACCCTGAACGTGTGGGTCAAGAACCCACCCTACTGACCGGGTGCCATGCCTGTCCTTGCACGGACATGCTTCAACCTCCCGACACTACTTGCCCACGGCACCCACGAATCCCTCTCATCGGCTCGCGCCGCTCGTTTCCCATCAGAATGTCCATCCCTCCCGAAACAGCGGATTGACGTATTTGTTCGCTTCACTGTTGTTGGTAATCCTCAGGTTCACCGGGTCCCATTCCAACGGGGTGTCTTTGACCCGCATGGCGAGCACGCCCAGCAGAACCATCTCCGTCAGCGGACCGCCGTACTCGAAGCTCGAGCTGGCGGGCTTGCCGTCCTTACAGGCGCGAATCCAGTCCTGCTCGTGACCGCCGGCGCCGCCTTTGACGCGTGGGATGGTCTTTTCCGGCCGCCGGTAGGCCTTCATCTTCACTTCCGGGATGATCCGCACGCCGCCGGCGCCGTGGGAGCCATGCATGATCGTACCCTTCTCACCGAGATAGATCGCGCCGTTGCCTTCCAGCCGCCGGCCCCGCTCCAGGTCCTTCGGCCGCGGCGGCATCAGCCGGCCGTCGAACCACGTCAGCTTCACCGCCGGCATGTCGCCCCGCGCGGGGAACTCGTACCGAATAACCGCGGCCCGCGGGAACGTCTCCGACGCCACCTCGGGCTGATAGTGGGTCGTCGTGGCCTCGACGCGCGTCGGGTGGCCCAGCTTCAGGACCCAGAAGGCCGGGTCGAGGATATGGCAACCCATGTCGCCCAGGGCACCGGTGCCGAAATCCCACCAGCCGCGCCAGGTCGTCGGGCAGTAGACCGGATGATACGGCCGATGCGGCGCCGGACCCAGCCACAGCTCCCAATCCAACGTCGCCGGCACCGGGGGCGTTTCTTTGGGCCGGGCCATGATCGGGAAATCCGACCACGGATCGCCGCCCACCGGCCGGTCGCTCCAGGCGTACACTTCGCGGACCGGACCGATCGCGTCATCCGCGATCCACTCGTACAGCATCCGGATCTCGTCGGAGGAGTGGCCTTGGTTGCCCATCTGGGTCTGGACTTTGGCGGCCCGGGCGGCTTCGGTCAGCTTCCGCACCTCGCCGATGGAGTGCGCCAGCGGCTTTTGGAGGTAGATGTGCTTATGGTGCTGGAGGCAGGCCATCGCGACCACGTAGTGCGTGTGATCGGGCGTCGCGATGACGACGCCGTCGATGTTCTTGTCCTCCTTGTCCAGCATGACGCGGAAGTCCTTGTACTTCCGCGCGTCCGGGAAGCGGTCGAACACCTTGGCCGCGTACTGGTCGTCGACGTCGCACAGGGCCACGAAGTTCTCTGTGCTGCACTGCTTGATGTTGTAGTCGCCCATGCCGCCGACGCCGATGGCCGCCAGGTTGAGCTTCTCGCTGGGCCGCTGTCCGGCCGCCCCCGCCAGCACGTGGCTCGGGACCACCGTGAACGCGGCCAAGGTCCCGGCTGTGCCGCGGAGAACCTCCCGCCGTGAGACTCTGTCCTTCTTCTCCATACGCGTCCACCCCTGGTCGCATCACAGATTCCGGGCGCCATGTCCACGCTCACGCAGACATGGCACCCGGCAATCATCAATGATCAATGCTCTTTCATCAATCACAGGCCCCAGCCCTGCCGGTATTCCTTGGTCAGGAACTGGTTCGCCTCGGGCACGTTGGTGAACTTGAACTCCTTGGCATCCCAGAGCAGCTTGACGCCGAAGTACTTGTCCTCTTTCAGTCCCGGACGCAGAGCGATATTGCCCATCAGCACCACCTGGGCCAGCAAGCCGGCGTGATCGGGGAAGTTCGAGCCGGCAGGTTTGCCGCCCTTGCAGGCGTTGATCCATTCCTGATGGTGGCCGGGCGAACGTTCCAACGTCTTCGGCGACCGGCCGTACTCCTTCTGCCGCGACTCCGGGAGCAGGCGGCCGTTGAGGATCTTGCCTTTATCGCCGACGTACAGGGCGCCGTTGGTGCCCAACTGGCGGCTGTCCTCCAGCTCCGGCGGCCGCGCCGGCCGCATGCCGCCGTCGTACCAGTGCAGGGTCACCGGGGCCAGGTCGCCCCGGGCGGGAAACTCATACGTGACTCGCGATGCCACCGGGTAGGTCTCCTTGTTCACCAGGGTGCAGCAGGCCTCAACGCTCTTCGGATACCCGAGTTTCAGCGCCCGGAAGACCGGATCGATGGCGTGGCAGCCGATATCACCCAGGGCGCCAGTGCCAAAATCCCACCAGCCGCGCCACTTGAACGGCAGATAGGCCGGGTTGTACGGACGCACCGGAGCCGGGCCCAGCCAGAGGTCCCAATCGAGTGTCTCCGGCGCGGGCGGCGTATCGGTCGGACGATCGATTCCCTGCGGCCAGTAGACCTTGTTGGTTCCGTTGATGGGCCGGTCGGTCCAGATGTGCACCTCGTGCACCTGCCCGATCGCACCGTCCCAGATCGCCTCGCACAGGAGGCGGACGCCCTCTTCCGCCTGGCCCTGGTTGCCCATTTGGGTCGCCACGTTGTGCTTGCGGGCCTCTTGTGCCATCAGGCGTGCTTCGTACACGGTGTGCGTCAGGGGTTTCTCGCAATACACGTGCTTTCCGCGCCGGATCGCCGCCAGGGAAGCCGGTGCATGGCAATGGTCGGCCGTCGCGACCATCACCGCATCGATGTTCTTGTCCTCCTTGTCGAGCATCTGGCGGAAGTCCTTGTACTGCTTGGCATTGGGGAACTTCTTGAACGTTGCGCGGGCGTTACGCCAGTCCACGTCGCACAGGGCCACGATGTTCTGGCTCTCGAGGGCCTCCATGTCGCCGGCTCCGCGACCGCCCACGCCGATGCCGGCGATGTTGAGCTTCTCGCTGGGGGGCGTCTGGCCCGCGCCGCCGAGCACACTGCGGGGAACGATCGTGAAGGCCGCCACACCCGCGGCCGTGCCCATGAAACCTCGTCGTGTCAACTGTTTCTCTTTCACGGTACTACTCCTCACACCAAAGTATTGCGCCAAGAACCCATTCGTTACAACGTCCAGCCTTCGCGATACTCATCGCGGAGGTACTGGTTGGCCTCGGGCAGATTCGTCACCTGCATGTTCGGGCCATCGTAATGCAGCTGAAGGCCCTTCTGATAGAGCTCTTTCTCCATCTTCAAGGCGATATTGCCGACCAGGACCGCCTCGGTCAACGGGCCGGCCCAGTCGAAGTTCGCCCGCGCCGGGGCGCCGCCCTTGCAGGCGATGAGCCACTCCTTGTGGTGGCCGGGCGAGCGGGCGATCTTCTGCGGCGGCTTGCCGTATTCTTTCATCCGGGCATCCGGGATCAGCCGGTAGCCGAGGATCTTGCCCTGGTCGCCCACGAAGAGGTTGTCATCCGCCTCGCCGAACTTGCGGCCTTCCGGCAGTTCCGCAGGCCGCTGCGGCATGAGACCGCCGTCGTACCAGACAAGCGTCAGCGCCGGGAATCCCTCGCGGGCGGGGAATTCATAGCGGACGATCGAGGCTTTCGGCGCGGTTTCCTCCTTCACGGCGGGTCCCTCATCCATGTTGCTGGAGCAGGCCTCCACGGTCGTGGGATAGCCCAGCTTCAGGGCACGGAAGACCGGGTCGAGCTGGTGGCAACCGATATCGCCGAGGACACCGGTGCCGAAGTCCCACCAGCCGCGCCAGCGGAAGGGCAGGTAGGCGGAGTGATAGGGTCGATACCGGGCCGGCCCGAGCCACAGATCCCAGTTCAGGGTCGCCGGCACCGGCTCTGCCTCCTTCGGCCGTTGGATCCCGCGCTGGGAGATGGGCCGGTTGCACCAGGCGTGCACCTCGCGCACCGGGCCGATCGCACCATCCCAGATGAGCTCGGCGACCAGGCGATTGCCCTCGGAAGCCTGGCCCTGGTTGCCAAGTTGCGTGGCGACCTTGGCTTCGCGGGCGGCCAGGGTGAGCTGGCGGCACTCCCAGATGCAGTGGGCCAGCGGCTTCTCGCAGTAGACGTGCTTGCCCCGCTTGATGGCGGCCATGGCCGCGACGGCGTGCGTGTGGTCCGGCGTCGAAACGACGACGGCATCGATCTTCTTATCCAGCTCGTCCAGCATGACGCGGAAGTCGCGGTACTGCTTTGCGTCGGGAAACTCCTGGAACGCGCCGCGGGCCCGGCGCAGATCGACGTCGCACAGGGCGAGGATCCGCTCGCGCTTCAGGCCGCCGATGTTGGCGTCGGCGCGGCCCCCCGCCCCGATGCAGGCGAGGCTGAGCCTGTCGCTGGGCGCCGCCGCCCCGCCCGCCCCCAGGACGTGCCGCGGCACGACCGCGAGGGCCGCGACGCCCGCGCCCGCGCGTCCAAGAAAGGTCCGCCGTGAGAACGCCGCCGCTCGTGTGTGCTTCATAGCAAGACCTCCCTGTTAGACCATCCCAGTATCGCCGAACCAGGTCTGGCTGTAAACGGGCCCACCGACAGCGGCGCCCGTCACGGCCTGCGCCGTGGGTGCAGGAAGTGCTCGCACGCGAGGTGCGCGCAGCTTTCGCATACCTCGTGCAGGCGGCGGCCCCCGAGCACCATGCGGTCCAGATAGGCCCCGCAGACCCGCATTTCGCGGCAACCATCGAGAGCCTCATAGTGGAGGTAGGGACACATCGCCGACAGGTGCGGTTCGAGGCGATCGGCGGGGCCGAGCCCATCGATGATATCGCGCACCGCACGGGCGGTCGGTGGCCTTCCCCCGATGAACGTGACGAAATCGACGCTGGCGCGCTCCAGCACCGCGACCAGCTCGCGGTGCTTCTCGTGGAGCAACGTCACGACGCACGTCTCCTTCGTGCGGCTGTTACGCTTCAGGACGGCGCACAGCTCCACCAGTCCGTCCCGCTCTCGGAGCGGCATGTCCGCGAAATGGATCGCCACGGCAGCGGGCCGTTCCTCCACGGCCCTGTCCAGGCACGCGATGGGGCTACGGACCACGTCACCGCCCCCCGATGCGGGCGCGAGGTTCCCCGCGGGGTCGCAGACGAGGAGGGCTCTGTCGCGCTCGTCGCCTCCCGGGGGCCGTTCGCGCACGCCTGCCATCACGCACCTCGCGCTTTCGCTGCCGGCGCCACCAGCCGGAGGCCATCGCCGACCAGCTTGATCGCGCTCACAATGACCACGAAGAACTCCAGCCGCCCCAGGAACATGGCGAGCGTCTCCGCCCAGAGCGCGACGAC
>JALORE010000334.1 GCA_025459125.1 Planctomycetota bacterium
TGGACCCGGCAGAGTTCTTTGCCGTCGCGACCGAGTGTTTCTTCGAGATCCCCCAGGATCTCCGGGAAGCGTACCCGAAGTTGTACGAGGAGCTGAAGCGGTTCTATCAGCAGGACCCGGCGACTTTCGATTGACGATTCCCGGTTTGCGAGTTATGATTCTGCCTCGCAACGGCGCCGAATGTGCAGGCCGGGCGCGGGTAGATCACGAATCGAAGGTCATAAGTCATAGATCAGAAAGGCAGTCATGGAGAATCATCGTAACAGTAATCGCAAGAAGAAGCGAAGCCAGGGATTTCGTTCCCGCCGGGTCACCAAAGGCGGCCGCAAGGTGCTCAACCGCCAGCGCGCGGTCAAGGCCGGCCACAAGAAGCGCAAGCCGGGTCACGGCCACAAGCAGACGAAGAAGTAAGGTATCCCTTGGCATAAACGGCGGGTTCTGCCTCTCGGCCCCCCAGCGGGGGCGGTGGGTGCGGCCCGCCCTGCGTATTTGAAGGGAGGGGCATCGTGAACCGTGCGACCGTATTCCCGGTTGTGGCGGCTTGCTTGTTCTTTGCCGCCGTCTGTCTCGGTCAGGCTGATGATGACGGCTTCGTTCTCATCAAAGGCAGCTCCTTCCGCCATGCCACCGGCGCCGGGCAGGGCGGGGCCCAGGTCCGCGTCGAAGACTTCGAGATCCTGGACCACCCCGTCACGAATGCCGAGTACAAGGTCTTCATAGAAGCGACCAGCCACCCGGCTCCCCTGCATTGGCAGAATGGACACATCCCGGCCGGCAAGGACGACCACCCCGTCATTTTCGTAAACCGGGCGGACGTCTATAGATACCTGCGCTGGAGAACCCAGAAGGAAGGGCGGATCTACCGGTTGCCGACCTCCATTGAGTTCGCCTATGCGGCGCGCGGCGGACTGGCCGGCAAGAACTACCCCTGGGGTGATGAGGCTCCCGAAGGCCGGGCCAACTGCGATGCCAAGGGCGACCGTCGCTTCGATCGCTGGCAGGAGTACCTCCAGCCGGCACGCTGGGGCGCCAGGAACGGCTATGGTCTCTACGGCATGGCCGGCAACGTCTGGCAGATGGCCGTCGACAACCACGATCCCGCGGTAACGCAATTCAAGTACCGGATCACGGAACCGGCCGAGATCGAGAACGCCGTGCTGGGCGGTTCCTGGGCGCGAACCCCGGGCTATCTTCGTTGCGGCGCCCGCCTCGGTATCTCCGCGGGCATTCGCCATCCGGACCTCGGTTTTCGCCCGGTCCGCCAGCCCCGGCAAGCAGATTGGACGTGGCAGAAGCGCCGGCTCACCGCGGTCACGCTCGGCGACGGCAAGGTATTGCTGAGCTGGGCTCTGCTGGCGTCGGACTCGCGCTCCACGTGTTTCAACGTGTATCGCGCCGAAGAGCGGAATCACGCTGGTTTCCGCATCAGCCAGGAGCCGGTGAGCGAGTCCACCACCTTCATCGACACGGGCCTGAAGGAAGGCCGGCGCTACCAGTACTACATTCGCGCGGTAGACGGGTCGGGCCGGGAGGGCCAACGCTCCGAGTGGGCGGGGGTGACCATGACGGCCCAGGGTTCCGCGACCATCGTGACCTTCGAGCCCCTCTTCAAGCAGGGCTCGCTCGTCCCGATCTTCGGCGACCTCAACGGCGACGGCACGCTCGACTGCGTTATCCGGCTCGACAACGGCAACAACGAAATGTCGCAGGACCCGGGCCTGCCGGTGCAGCTCGAGGCGTTCACCTCGTACGGCCGGTCCCTCTGGCGCAAGGACATCTGTTATCACGACCATTGCTACGGCAGCGCCAACAACGTCCCGTTCAACGTCTGGGACATGGACCAGGACGGCAAGGCCGAGGTCATCACCCGGCTCCAGATCGCAGATGAGGTCTACGTGGCGATCCTCGACGGCATGACGGGCCAGGTCAAACACCAGAGGCGCTGGCCCGACATGGTCTCGGATTTCGCCAAGTCTTCCACGCGTATCCACATGTCCGTCGCGTACCTGGACGGCAAGCATCCGGCCGTCGTGACGCAGACCGGGCTCTATGAGAACGAGGTCTTCGTCGCCTACGACGCGCAGCTCAAAGAGCTGTGGCGGTTCAACAGCTTCGCCGAGACCAGCGGCAGTGGGGGCCACAAGATCGAGGTCGCCGACGTGGACGGCGACGGCCGCCAGGAAATCTTCAACGGCACCACCTGCCTGAACCACGACGGCACGGTCCGCTGGTCGATCTACCGCCAGCACCCGGACATCGTCTCGATTCACGACTACCTGCCCGACCGTCCCGGCCTGGAGGTCTTCTTCATCGTCGAATCGAGCGTCCACGCCGGCATCTACCTGGTGGACGCGAGCACGGGCCAGGTGATCTGGAAGATCAACCGCGAGGACGACCCCCGCTGGACGCACGGGCACAGCGGCTGGTCCGCCGACATCTGGGCCGGCTCCCCCGGCCTGGAGTGCGTCTCCGACCGCGCTGGGCATGGCAGCGATCCCCTGGCCCTGTACAGCGCCCAGGGCCGCCCTCTGCTCGAACCGTTCCCGGGCGGCTGGACGCCCCTGGAATGGGATGGCGACGCCACGCGCGAGCTCCTGAACGGCCGCGGCGAAATCGGCAACTTCGACGGCCAGGAAGTCGTCCCGGCTCCGAACGCCAAACCGCTCCTGTCACGGGGCGGCGGTGTTCAGATGACCGCCGATCTCTACGGCGACTTCCGGGATGAGCTGGTGGTCTCGACCACGAGTCCTGAGGGCAAGAGAGGCATCGCCGTGATCACCGCGGTCCATCCCGTGGTCGTCCGGTACGTGACCGCGACCGACCGGCTCGACTATCGTCTCTGGCTCGCCCGCAACATGGGCGGCGGCTACAAGTCCATCTACGACCAGCCGCTCCAACCGGCGCGCGCCGACTGAGTCCCCGGTCTGATGCGCGGCGCCCGGCTCGTGGCCTTCCCACCCAAAACCCGGAATCCGACGAACCGCCCGCGCCGCGCGGCCGCACCCGCTCACATGGAACAGCGTGGCGGCAGGCGTGTGCAGGCATTGGGTGGCATTGTCACGCGCAGCTTGGCGATGGCGGGATTGATCCTGGGTGAGACCATCGCCAAGACCTCCGGCTTTGACGTCCGGGTGGCAGCGGCAAGCGCCAGCTTGCCGATGGCTCTTGTCTGCGCACCGTCACCATCGGCAAGCTCCGCGGACTCCGCTTGCCGCTGCCACCCGGATTACGAGATTCCTCTACGCACTGGGTATCACATGGTACGGCCGTGCGTGACCGCCTTGAGCGCGACTTTGGCCTTGCCCTCTTCGGTCCGCGGTCCGGTGGATTTCTGGGCATTGCGACGATTGGCGGCGACTTGTGCCTCCGTAGTCATGGGATGGGGAAAAGGAAAGGGGACATTCTACTTTTTCAGTCAGCCCCGACAGCGAAAAGGATGAAAAAGTAGAATGTCCCCTTTTCCTCTTCCTGCACACATGGTATAATAACCAGTAGTTGTGTCAAGAGAAAAACCAAACAGAATCGCTTCTGTTGCGGACAGGAACTGGGGAAGCCGCCGATTCCACCGATTCGCGCAGATCCCGAAGGACCGAGAGACAGAAAGGAAAATGGCAGAAAGGAACATGAACCAGGAAGGAAGGAGACCTGCTTCGGCTCTCTCCATATTCCGTTCTGCCATCTTCTCTTCTACCCTTCTTGATTCCGGCCGCAGGCCGCACTGGGAAACCGGCGGGCTCAGATCGGTCCTCCTCGCCCCGGTTGCCCGCATCAAACCGCCGAATCGCGTGACCTCCCCCAATCACAAGGGCCGGCATCCTGCCGGCCCCTGTTCTGGTGTGCCACGTAGGAATGTGTGTCGCGCTCTCACGGCTTGGGCGCTGACGCGGTCGGAATGTAGAAGAACCGCACCTCGCTCAGACCCACGGCGGGTGTCGTACCCCAGCCCTTCTCGATGGTCAGCCTGACATACTGACCCACGGCGGGTGTCGTACCCCAGCCCTTCTCGATGGTCAGCCTGACATACTTGGCCGAAACGCCGCCGAAGCTGACGGTGGTGTTGTGAACATAACCCGGCTGACCGGGCGCCCGGGCGCGGGGGCCGGAGTTCCAGAGAATGGCGCAAAGGCCGCACAGGTCGTTACCAGTCTTGCGCCACTTGTCTTGCTCATCTGTCACCTTCTTTCCGTTGTGGTCTTGGGTTCGCGTTCCGGGGGAGGGGCGGAGGGCTGCCACGCGGTGACAGCCCTCCGCGCTACGCGGCCCCTCGTGGGCAATCCCGTGTTCCTATTTGGGCGGTGCCGGCGGGAGCAGCGTCGGCTCGCACATCGGCATCAGCTTCAGACGCGTGGATTTCGCCTCGTACGGCGCGCACAGGACCGGCTTCTGCCCGGGGTCGGGGAGGCCATCGTGGTTGGCATCCTGCTGCGGCAGATAGAAGGACATCGTGGCCGTACAGCTACTGTTGTCCTCATCCACCAGCGTCATCTCCCACGAGGTGACGCAGATGTACACCAGCTCCTCCTGGACACCACCTGTCTTCAATCCATAGTGGATCATCGTGGTCTTGGCGGTGGTCGGACCGGTCTTCTCGGTGACCCCGATCATCTGGGAGTGGGCCGTCGCGTCGGGAAACGTCCCCCAGAGACTGGAAGAACACTGGCTGTGCTCCACGTACGTGGTGTATCGTAGCCCTTGTGCATCCTGGGCCACGTTGAAAGTGTTGTGCACAACCGGGCCATTTGGCCCTACCGGCATAGCCACCCAGGCCCCGTCGAGTCGCGGCCCCAGATCGGGCGGCCATGCCGCGATCTCCGGGGCGGCCCACACGTTCCAGGCCGTCGTGAACAGCAGCAGGACCAATGTCGCAGATGCCCCGACAACGATGTTTCTCTTGCTACACATAGTAGATCCTCCTTCTCCAAATGCACGATGACCACTCTGATTTCTGTGCGCAGACCGCCTGCGCGACAGGAGATACTCCCGGTTCCAAGAAAGACGGCGCCTGGTGCGCACCCTGGGGGGCCCTTGCAGGCCATGCCTTATCCGCAGGGTGGGCACCGCGCACGGCTCAGTCGGGTACCCGCGCTGACATACGATTGCCCTGTCCGTGTGTCCGTATCAATCCTCCGAGCCCGCCGTTTCATCACCCTGGGGTTCCACGGCCTGCAGTCTTGCTTTCCACCGGGTGGCCAGTTCGGTCCGGCCCCTACGTTCGTGCTGGGCGATCATTGCCACCATGATGGGTCGGCAGGAGGGCATCTCGGCCGGGAACCGCTCCATGAACCTCTCGGCGTACGGCTCGAGTCGGGCGGCAGCGTCCTCCAGATTGTTGCCATAGCAGTCCTTCAGCCATGAGAACAACTCATGGCCGATGTGATGATCGTCCTTGGTCACGAGGGCCTCGAATTGCCGCAGGTCGGCCTCGGCCTCGGCGTACCGGCCCGCGGTGCAGTAGGCCACCGCCCGTTCGAGGTAGTTCTCGGGGTACGAGGGATCGGCGGCGATGGCGCGGTTGAGCTTCGCCAACTCGTGCGCAAATAGGTCGCCGCCCGGGACCTTGCGTCCCAGACGCCGGCTGATCGGATAGTTGGGGTCCGCGCGGAGGACCCAGATTTCCGAGTTGGCCGCGATGGCGATCTTGGACCCGTCAGGGGACCAGAGAATCTGACACGCAGGATGGTCGAGCATCTCGTACAGCTCTTTCGTCTCGGTGTCGAGGATGTACGTGCCCGTCAGGATGCGGGACCACCAGGACGCAAAAGACAACTCCTTGCCATTGGGAGACCGGTGCAATTGCCAATGACCCACAGGCCAGGGCGAGGGACAGCGATGGAGTACCGATTGAGACGCCAGATCGACAAGACGGATCCCCGTCGGCCACCCCAGAGCCATCCAGCCCTGCGGCTCGCAGGGGAGAAAACAGCCCACCGACGGCATCACCTCGACAGGCTCCGGATCCGGATCGCGGAGATCGACGCAATAGAGCATGCCGGTCTCCGGCATCGTCTGGAAGTACAGGTGCTGAGAATCCTGCGACCATTGCGCTCTTGCCCCCCGAGCCACGATTCGCGTCGGGCCGCCCTCGGGCGAGATGAGGCAGATGTTGTTGTCCTTGTCCCGGAAGGCAATGTGCTTGCCGTCGGGCGACCAAGCCGGGAACCCCGACTGGCTGACCGGGACGCATTGCCCCTTGCCCGATTCGACGTCGATAGCTTTCAACAAGAAACGCCTGCCAAAGAGACCGGGAACGACGTCCCGGACCGTCCGGCCCATCGCCCCAAAAGGACCACAGCAACTGCAGAGCAGGCGTTTGCTATCGGGCGACCAGCAAAACACCAGGGTACCCTGCTTGGGCATGCCAGGGACCTGTACGGCGTTGCGAACGAGGAAGTTGTAGCCGTCGATGCCCTTACGGATCGCGGCGAAAGGGGCTTGATCGGCTCTCTCCGGGGGGATGCGGATAGTCAGGCCGGCCCGCAGCGCATGGAACACATAGCCGGACAACCACGTCCGAACGAATTGATCCCAGGAGGGACTTGTTCGGACGAGGCGACGATACTCCTGCTTCGCGTCCGCGTAGTCCTCCAGGGCCAACAAGCACAGGATGGTCGCCAAGCGGTGGCCGATTTCCTGCGGGCACAATTCTGCCAGGCGCCGGGCATCCTGTAGGGCGGCGGCGCAATCTCCCCGGCGGAGCTGCGTCGTGTACCTCTGTTCGAGGACGTGGACGCATTGGGAGGTGTCTTCACACAAGTCCAGGGCACGGTTGTGGTCCGCGAGAGCGGCCTCCAGTCGGCCGGCCTCCCGGCGCTGCGCGGCTCGCAACGCGTAGCCCAGATAGCTCTTGGGACGCAGAGCGATCAGGACCGCCACGTCCTCGACGCCCTTCTCGTCCTCGGCCTGGCAGTAGTAGATCAGGGCTCGCGCCTTGCGGGCCGGATAGTGCGACGGATCGAGCGCGATGGCCCGCTCCAGCCACGTCAGGGCCTCGTCCTGGTTCGCCGCGGTCATGGCACGCAAGGTGTAGGCTTGCGCCGTATCCGGCAGCAGGGACGTGGCGAGAGCTTCGTGCTCCGCAGCCGTGGCCGGGTCTTGGCCGGCGCAGGCGCGCGCCAGCAGATAGTGCGCTGTGGCAGCAATTTCCGGCGCGCCCCCTGCAAGCGGCAGCAGCTCCGCCTCGGCCTCCGGGCTGCGCTGGAGCTCGATGAGCAACTGGGCATGGAACAGGTGCGCCTGGGGGCCTGGGTCCTGCTCCGCGAGCGTGGCCTCCAGCTCTTTCAGGGCCGCCACGTGCTGTCCCTGGAAATAGAGCCTGTGGGCGGCCGCGATCTTGCGGTCCAGGTCCACCTGATCCTGAAGCGTCGAGGCGGCCTGGACCGTCCGGCGCAGGCGAACATACAGCGAGGTGCTGACCACGGTAGCCAGAACCAGCGTCAGCACGACCGTCACGAGCAGTGCCACCAGCTTGCCATGCCGTTGCAGGAGTTTCCTGCTCCGATACCCGAGGCTCGGGGGCCGCGCCGACACCGGTTCACAGGCCAGGTGCCGTTGCAGATCGTCCAGCAGGGCACTCGCGGATTCGTACCGGCGGGCGCGGTCCTTCTCCAATGCCTTCATCACGATCCAATCGAGATCGCCCCGGACCTCTCGTAGGGGGGGCCCCCCGTGGCCGCCCTCCCGGCCCGAAGGGCCGCTGCACGCCCGGGAGCAGGCACGGGGGGGGCTGGCCCCCACGGGTCGGCGGTCCCGGGTAGCAGTCCGGATGCGCGTGGAAGGCTTGACCGGCTCCTGCTCCCGGATCATCCGCTGCATCTCCAGGTAGCCGGCCCTACGCAGTTCCTCTTCGCTGAAGGGCGTGGTTCCGGTCAGGAGTTCATAAAGCAGCACCCCGAGCGAGTAGATATCCGAGCGAGTGTCAACATCCAGATCGCTCAGTTCCGCCTGCTCCGGACTCATGTAGGCGGGGGTGCCGATGATATGGGCATAGCGGGTGAAGAGCGTCTTTTCCGTCAGCTTCTGATCGGTCGCCTTGGCGATGCCGAAGTCGATCACCTTGGGGACGGGCTTGCCGTCATGGTGGGTCACCATGACATTGGAGGGCTTGAGATCCCGGTGAATGAGGCCCTTTTGGTGAGCGTGCTGTACGGCCTGGCAGACCTGGAGAAACAATGCCAATCGATCCTTGATGCTCAGGAAATTCCGATCACAGTACTCGGTGATCGAGACACCCTGGACCAGTTCCATGACGAAGTACGGCCGGCCGGTCTCGGTGGCGCCGCCATCGAAGACTTTGGCGATACCGGGATGGTCCATCCAAGCGAGAGCCTGCCGTTCCGCCTCGAAACGGGCGATGACTTGGCGGGTGTCCATACCCAGCTTGATGATCTTGAGAGCCACCTTGCGGCGGATGGGCTCGGTCTGCTCGGCCAGGTAGACCACCGCCATGCCGCCTTCGCCGATCTTCTCCAGGAGCTGGTAGCGGCCGATCACGGTACCGGGACCTTCCGTCAGAGAGGGACCATCAAGCAGGGTATTCGGTTCCAGGATCGGCGCTTCCAGAAAATCGTCGCGGACGTTGTGGGCGGCCAGCAGGCTTTCGACCTGGGTCAGCAACACCGGATCGCTGCCACACGCCGTGCGGAGATAGCCAGACCGCTCCGGGGCCGGCAGGGCCAGGGCGGTATGGAAAATCGATTCTTCATCTTCCCGGTCGGGGGCCATGGACTTCTCCTGCAATGCCACTGCGCTGAATCATGCGACAAACGCCTCCGGCATCCCCTCACAAAAGAAGCCGGCGGGCCGAAATATTTTATGCAGAAGGGGAAGTGTCCCGGCGGCGCTGGATCTCGACCCGCAGCCAGCAGCGGGCGTAGACCCAGTGCCGTTCGGCCGTGGCGTGGGAGATCCCCAGGGCCTGGGCCGCCTGCGGGATGGTCAGGCCGGCGTAGTAGCGGAGTTTCACGAGGTCGGCTTTGAGCTTGTCCTTCCGGGCCAATTCCTCCAGGGCTTCGTCCAGAGCCACCAGATCGTCGCCGCAGCGTTCCTCCGGCGTCACCAGGGCCGGCTCGTCCAACTCGATGCGCTGAAGTGCGCCGCCGCGCTTGAGCCGCCCTTTGTGCCGTGCGTGCTCCACCAGAATCCGCCGCATGGCCTCCGCCGCGGCGGCGAAGAAATGACCCCGGCTCTGCCAGCTTTGCGGCTCGTCTCCCGCCAGGCGGAGGTAGACTTCGTGTACGAGCGCTGTCGCTTGCAGGGTTTGGCCGGGCGCCTCGTAGGACAGCTTCTGGGCCGCCAGAATACGCAATTCCTCATAGACCAGCGGCAGCAACTCGTCCGTGACCTGGGCGTCGCCCCGCTCGATGGCGTTCAAGATGCGTGTCACGTCACTCATGCTCCACCATTCTCCTGTCGTCGGCGGGAGATTGCAAGATCCCGGTGGACGGGTTTCCCCAACGCGACGGCACGTTCGCCCTCGGGCGGCATCCCTGGAATGCGCCGTCGTGGTAGGGGCGAATGATAATTCGCCCCTACGACATGCGCGATAGCGCCTTACGGCGGTCAGGGGGATTCGATCCGCGTAAACGCGGTACTCCGCGCGGTTCAGGGAGACCGGGTTGGGCCCTGGAGCAATGCCTCGATGTCGCGAATGCGGCTCTGGGCCAGGAGCGTGCGCGCGAGGGTCTCGGCCTCGGGCAGGGAGGTGGCCGCAATGGCTTGTTGGGTGCGCAGCAGATAGACCGGGTCCACGCTCAGGGTCCGGATGCCGATGCCGAGCAGGAAGGGAATATACAACGTCTGGTGGGCCATGTCGCCGCAGAGGGACAGGCCGCGGCCGTGCTCGATCGCCGCGCGGGCGATGCGGTTCAGCATGCGCAACACCGCGGGATGGTGCGGAAGGTAGAGGTCGGCCACCGTTTCATTGGTCCGATCCACCGCCAGCAGGAACTGGATCAGGTCGTTGGTGCCGAGGGAGAAGAAATCGGCCTCGCGGGCGAAATCGTCGATCAGGTCCGCCACCGCGGGCAGTTCCACCATCATCCCCAACTTCGGCGCCTCGTGGTGCTCGAGGCCCTGCTGCCGCAGTTGCTCCCGGCATTCGTCGACGACGGCGCAGGCTTCGCGGAACTCGTCCAGAGACGAGATCATCGGGAACATCAGGTGCAGATCGGCCCCCAGTCCGGCCCGCAGGATGGCCCGGATCTGCTCGATGAAGATGGGCTTGTTCCGGAGGGAGAAGCGGATGGAGCGCATCCTCAGGGCCGGATTCTGCTCCTGGAGATCGTGGTAGTAGGACAGAATCTTGTCGCCGCCGGCATCGAGCGTGCGGAACGTCACGGGCTTGCCCGGCATGGACTCGACCAGCTTGCGGTAGATCACGTATTGCTCCGCCTCGCTCGGGAAGGTCGTCCGGATGATGAACGGGAATTCCGTCCGGTACAGGCCGATCCCGTCGCAGGCCAGTTCCCGGGCCACCTTCAGATCGCTGAGGAGATTGATATTGGCCAGGAGCTGCACCCGGGTGCCGTCGGTGGTCCGTGTGACCGGCTGCATCAGGCGCTTCTGGTCCTCCAGCGTCAGGCGGGCCTTCTGCTGAACCCGGAACCGCTCCAGGATGTGCTCGTCCGGGTCGAGGAAGACGTTCCCGATCTCGGCGTCGACCAGGGTCTGGGTGCCCTCCGGCACGTTCAGAAGCTCGAAGGCATCCATAATGACCATCGGCATGGCCAACGAGCGCGCCAGAATGGCCACGTGGGACGTGACGCCGCCGCCGACCAGGACCACGCCGGCAGCCCCCTCGGAGGAGAGCTTGAGCAGATCGGAAGGGAACAACGCCGTGGTGACGACGACGTGGCCGCGGTAGGCATCCGTGTCTTGGCCCCGGCTGACGAGATTGTCCACGATCCGGATGGCCAGGTCCTCGATGTCGTTGGCCTTCTCGCGCATGTAGGTGTTGTCGCTGGCCAGGAAGCTCTGC
>JALORE010000335.1 GCA_025459125.1 Planctomycetota bacterium
CATCCCTGATGACGGTGTGACCTTCGTCGGCGGCGATCTCGAGCGGGTGGCCGGCAGCGGCGGCGGGTCCGGTCTCGGCGACATCATCCTGAAAGGCCGGTACTACGCGGTGGAGCAGGATAGCCTTGTGCCTTTCATCGACCTCGTCGGCAGCGTCAAGTTCCCCATCGCCAAGCTCCGCAGAGGGTTCCCAATCGCGATATATCGCGATTGGGGTCCCGGCTCCGCTTGACGATGCCACCCGGACTACGAGATTCTCAGGAGTGGTCGGTATTATGGCTTGTATCCGGATGGAGGAGTCAACAGCAAGTCTTCGAGCACCGCCGCCAGTTCCGGCGGGGACATGCGGTAGGCCAGGTAGGCGTGGTTCGAGGGGGCACCGGGGAGCCACTGATGGCTGCCATCCGGCTGGGCCGTGCAGCGGCCGTCTGTGACGGCGGTGAAGTAACTGGAGAGACCGCGGACCGCGTACAAGACCGCCAGGAGATCCCAACTCGATCTCTCGGACACCTGGTTCGCCGCGAAGAAGTTGCGATAGAAGGCGGGCACAGGATTGCCCGGCGGAGCTTGCAACACCAGCCGGCCGCCGGTCATGGCGTCCTTGCCCAGACCCGTGAACATGATCGGGCCGGGCCAGTCGCGGATGACCCGATAGGCCGCGGCTTTGTCCATGGTGAAGTTGTATTCGCCTTCATCTCTAGGGGAATTCGGCCAGCGGCCGCCCATCGAGACCAGCTCTTTGACCTTGGCCGCTACCAGCTCTCGGCCGGCCAGCGGACTGTACCGGTCGGGCGGGCTTTCGAGCAGCTCCGCCATGTTCGTCAGCCAACCCACGACCACGATGGTCACACTGCGATCGGGCCGGGCCGCCAGGATCCGGCGATACAGGGCCACGGCCGGCGCTGCGGCGTTGCTGTCCGCCAGGTCGTGGGGGAACGCGCCGACACTCGGGTGGTACCACTGCTCCGGATCGGGGCCCGTCCGTGAACAACCGATGGGCAGGTCCGCACGGCCGTAATAGGTGTTGATCACATCCAGGGCCGGGGCACACCAGCGATTACGATTGGCGCTGATCGTGGCCAGAATCTCGGCCTCACCCCGATCGACCAGGACATGCAGGATGGCCAAGGCGCCCGCGTCGTCCACATCCGTACCGATGTCCGTGTCGAAGATGATCGCCGGTGTCTGGCGTGAATCCAGCGCTGTGCTACTCCGACAGCCGGCCGGCCACAGCACCAGTCCTCCCAGGGCCAATACGCCAACCACCAACCGCAGACAGTTTGATGGCATTCTCATCCGTGGCACTCCTTCCTCGGCGGTCTTCCGGACCGGCCCGGCAATCAGCGATCAGCACGATCAGCAGGTTGTCGGTCATGGCGTGATCCACGCATCCGGTTCGTTTCTCACCACGTCGAACACCTCCCGGCCCCGCCCTCCTGGCGCTCCGGCGATGTGCCGGATCGGGCTCCTCTTCCGCCCGTGCAGCACAACCGAAGACCGGCGGCTGTCGGCAACCCGGGAAGACCCCCGGTCTGCCGTCAGGCTGGTCCTGTCAGGCCTGTCCCGTCAGTCTTCGCCGGTGCCCTGGCGGGGCATGGCGATCGTGCCGGTGCGGGCGACACTCTTGATGCCGTAGGGGCGGCAGACGTCGATGAAGGCCTCGATTTTCGTCTCCGGGCCGCTGACTTCGACCATGATCGTCTTCTGGCCGATGTCGACCACGTGACCCCGGAACATCTCGATCAGGGTGAAGACCTCCGGACGCTTCTCCGGCAGGACCGCGATGCTGACGAGCATCAGGTCCCGCATGACCACCGGCTTGCCGACGAAGTCCTGGACCTTGACCACCGGGACGATGCGGGCCAACTGCTTGCGGACCTGCTCGACAATCCGGTCGTCGCCGATGACGACGATGGTCATACGGCTCAGGTCCGGGTCCTCCGTCCGGCCGACGACCAACGAATCGATGTTGAAACCGCGCGCCGCGAACATGCCGGCGACGTGGGCCAGGACACCCGGCTTATTCTCGACCAAGGCACTGATGATGTGCTTCATGGATACCCTCGCTAGATGGAGTAAGGATGATTGACAATTGATGATGGGTAGAGCCTGTATCCCCGGGACGGGCCACCCGGCCTGTTCGGCAAATCATCAATCGTCATTCATCAATTATCAATTCTCATGCCATGCTTTCCAGAATCGCCAAACCTTCCATTTCGGACAGGCTCTTGCCGGCCGGGACCATGGGGAGAACGTTTTCCTCCCGCTCGACGCGGAAGTCGACCACGCAGGGCTGCTTTTCCGCCAGCATCTGCGTGATGGCCTTGGGCACGTCCTCCTTCTTCTCCACGGTGATCCCCACGGCGCCCAGGGCGCGGGCGACGGTGGCGTAATCGGGATTCTTCAGGGCAACGCAGGAATAGCGGCGATTGTAGAACAGCTCCTGCCACTGGCGGACCATGCCCATGTAGCCGTTGTTCAGGATGCAGATCTTGATCGGCAGCTCGTACTGCACCGCGGTCGCCAGCTCGGTCATGGTCATGTTGAAGCTGTGGTCGCCGTCGATATCGATCACGGTCGCCTCCGGCCGGGCGATCTGCGCCCCGATGGCCGCGGGCAGGCCGAATCCCATCGTGCCCAGGCCGCCGGAGCTGATCAACTGCCGCGGCTGGATGAACTTGTAAAACTGGGCCGACCACATCTGATTTTGTCCGACCCCGGTCGTGATGACGGCGGCGTTGTTCGTCTGCCGGCAGATCTCGTCAATGACGTACTGCGGCTTGATCGTCTTGGCCTTCTTGTCGTAGCGGAACGGGTGCTTCTTCTTCCACTCGGCGATCTTGGCGAACCAGGGCCCGCGCTCGCGGTATTCGACCTCCCTGGCCAGCTCCACGAGGATGTGCCTCGCGTCGCCGACGACCGGGATATCGACGCGGACGTTCTTGGAGATGCTGGCGGGATCGATGTCGATATGGACGATCTTGGCGTGGGGCGCGAAGGTGGCGACCTTGCCGGTGACGCGGTCGTCGAACCGGGCCCCGATGGCGATCAGCAGGTCGCATTCCTGGACCGCATAATTCGCGTACGCGGAGCCGTGCATGCCGAGCATGTCGAGCGACTCGGGCTGGCGCTGGTCGAAGCTGCCCAGGCCCAGCAGCGTCATGGTCACCGGCAGATGGGCCTTCTGGGCGAGGAGCCGCAGCTCCTCGGCGGCGTTGGCAGTGATGACGCCGCCGCCGACGTAGAGCACCGGCCGCTCGGCCTTGTTGATCGCCTCCGCGGCCATCGAGATCTGGCGGGCATGGCCCTTCGTGCGGATCCGGTAGCCGGGCAGGTCGAGCGCCGCCTTGCCGTTGCACGCGCACTTGGCGAACGAGACATCGACCGGCAGGTCGATCAGGACCGGCCCGGGCCGCCCGGTGGAGGCGATGTAGAACGCCTCGCGGATGGTCCGTTCCAGGTTCTTGACGTCCTTGACGATGGAGTTGTACTTGGTGACCGGCCGGGTGATCCCGGTCGTATCAGCCTCCTGAAAGGCATCGTTGCCGATCAGCTCCGTCCGCACCTGGCCGGTGATCGCCACCAGGGGGACCGAGTCCATCATGGCCGTCCCCAGGCCGGTGGTCAGGTTGCAGGCGCCGGGTCCGCTGGTCGCGATGACCACGCCGACCTTGCCGCTGGCCCGCGCGTAGGCGTCGGCCATGTGGCAGCCCCCCTGCTCGTGCCGGGGGATATAGAACCGGATCGGGGCATCATACAGCCGGTCGAACACCGGCAGCACGACGCCGCCCTGGTAGCCAAACATCGTGTCGACACCCAGGTCGACGAGGGTATCGACGACGATCTGGGCACCGGTCTTGACAGTAGCAACAGCCTGGGCGGCAGACGCCGGGGCTTGCGGCTCAGAAGACATCTTCTCTCCTTTCGGATGGATCCGGAAGGTCCGGATCGTGCAACACTATAGTTCTTTCTTATCACTCATTTCGGCTCATGGCCGACCGTCCTGAATGGGACCGGCCGGACAAGTCTTATTCGTCTGATCGGTCCGATCCGTCGGATCGGACGGATCGGACCGATCTGCCGGCTGCGCCGGTCTGGGCGGAGCGGGCCTGCTGCTCACATCGCGTTCTGGAGCACGTCCAAGCCTTCCATCTCGTCCAGGCTCTTGCCCGCCGGCACCATGGGGACGACATTCTCCGTGGCATCCACGTGGAAGTCCACAACGCAGGGCTTATCCGCGCGGAGCATCTGCTCCAGGGCCGGGCCGACCTCGTCGCGGGACCGGACCGTCAGGCCTGCGGCACCCACGGCCCGGGCGAATTCGGCGTAATCCGGATTCCGTAAGTGGCTGTAGGCATACCGTTTACGGTAAAACAGCTCCTGCCACTGGCGGACCATGCCCATATAACCGTTGTTCAGGATGCAGACCTTGACCGGCAGCTCGTTCTGGACGGCCGTGCTCAACTCAGCCATCGTCATGTTGAAGCTGTGATCGCCGTCGATGTCGATTACGAGCGCCTCGGGCCTGGCGATCTGGGCTCCAATCGCGGCGGGCAAGCCGAACCCCATCGTACCCAGGCCACCGGACGTAATCAACTGCCGCGGCTGCCGGAACTTGTAGAACTGCCCACTCCATACCTGGTGTTGCCCGACTCCCGTCGTGATGACCGCATTGCCGTCCGTTCGGCGGTACAGCTCCTCGATCACGTACTGAGGCTTGAGGCCGGCGGCCTTGCGGTCGTAGCCGACCGGGTAGAGGCGTTTCCACTCGGCAATCTGCGCGAACCATTGCGTTCTGTCACGATACTCGACGCAGCCCGCCAGGGCCGCCAGGACCACCCGGGCGTCGCCGACAATCGGGATATCCGCCCGGACGGTCTTCGAGATATTCGAAGGATCGATGTCAATATGGGCAATTTTGGCTTTGGTGGCAAAGGTATCCACCTTCCCAGTGACGCGGTCGTCAAAACGCGCCCCGACGGCGATCAGCAGGTCAGATTCCTGGATCGCGAAATTGGCGTACGGGGCTCCGTGCATCCCGGGCATGTCCAGCGATTCCGGTCGGCGTTGATCGAAACTGCCCAGACCCATCAGGGTCATGGCGACCGGCAGATTCGCCTTGGCAGCCAACTCGCGCAGCTCCTGGGAGGCGCCAGCCGTAATGACACCGCCACCGGCCAGCAGAACGGGCCGCTCCGACCGGTTGATGGCCTGCGCTGCCTCTTCGATCTGCTTGGCGTGGCCATTCCTGGGTACCTTGTAGCCCGGCAGGTGGACACGGATGGCACCGTTTCCGCCACACTTCTGGAACTCAAGGTCTGCCGGCACGTCGATCAGGACGGGCCCGGGCCGACCCGTCGAGGCGATATGAAACGCCTCGTAAATCGTTCTGCCCAAGTCCTTTATGTCGGTGACGATGGAATTGTGCTTCGTGACCGCCCGCGTAATCCCTGTGGTTGGGGCCTCCTGGAATGCATCCTGGCCGACAAGATCGGTCCGGACCTGTCCCGTGATGGCGACCAGGGGGATCGAGTCCATCATCGCGGTAGCCAGACCGGTGACCAGATTGCACGCCCCAGGCCCACTGGTAGCGATAATCACGCCCACCTTGCCCCCTGCGCGGGCATAGGCATCGGCCATGTGGCAGCCCCCCTGTTCATGACAGGGCACGACGAACCGGATGGGCGCATCGTAAAGTCGGTCAAATAAAGGCAATACGGACGCCCCGATGTAGCCGAAAACGGTATCGACGCCGTGTGCCAGTAGCGCATCGACGATGATCTGGGCGCCGGTTCTTGGGAGTGAGCCTGCGGCCGGACCGGCCGAGGGCGAAGAAACTGTGTACATACCTGTCCTTTCCTGATCAACGCGTCGGGCCCCTGCTTTTAGAAGCCCTTGGGTAATTCCGGGGGTTGCAGCGTTTAGGGCCTTCCGGGCGACCGATCGCTCTTACTTTCGAAGAGCGACCTGCCGGTCCGGAGATACGTGCCGTGACCGCAACTCCAAAACCATCCCCACAACGAGGATGGACCAGGTTGTGCCGCGACCTTTCTCGCGGGCACACTCAAATTATCGTCCATTTCCCGCCGCGTGTCAACCGATTTCCTGGATTGCCTGGCACTCGCCGCGGGAGAGTTCAAAGACCATATGGGATTCCAGGCACTGGTGCGGCCGGGGGTTGATCTGGCGGACACCCCGGGCGCGCACAGTCTTCCACGCCCTCGCGGCACGCTGATTGTCCTCGGTTTCCCCTCTGAGCGGGGCAGCGATGATAAACGAGCGATTCTTCGCACCTGCTGGCGGGTAGGTTAGGGCCTGTGACTGTAGAACATCGCTGTCGTTATGACGCGTAGCCACCGAGGGCGGCCTGTTCCAGCATATTCTTCTCTTCGCAGGGAGATCTTTCTGGACCTTTTCGGATAAGTTATATAGCTTATCCGACATGAAGATCCCCAGACATCCCACCCTGATCCGGCGGATGCGGGATAGCCGCGTCCAACAACTGACGCCCCGCGGACCCGTATTGGCCGGCTCGCTCGTGCAGATCGCCAAGCACTGCGGACGCCCCGGCTGCCATTGCCAACACGGCGAAAAGCATGTCGGCTGGTACTTGACCCGCACCGTCGGCGGCAAAACCCAGACCACGTATGTCCCTCTGACCCTGCTCAAGGAAGTCCAAGGATGGATTCAGGAGTATCGTCGCCTCAAGACCTTGACGGCGGAAATCTCGCAGTTGAATCGCGAACTGATTCGGACCGAAGTGGCGCACCGGCAGCGGTCGTCTCCAAAGTCCTCGCCGTAGGCACGGCCTTGCCCCAGACGGTTCGGCACTTTTGGCCGGACTTTTCCCCCCTGGTTGAAAGCCCTGCCGGAGACCCGCTACGGGCCCCGCATCGTCTATGAAGGCCGGTTTCTCCTCATATACTGAAGTTCATGTTGTGTGCCCGACTACTTCCACTGACCGGCTATTGCTTCTACTTGCCCCTTGCCGGACGCCAAGTAGCTTGATA
>JALORE010000076.1 GCA_025459125.1 Planctomycetota bacterium
AGGATGGCTTGTTCCTGTGAAGGGGTGCTGTGCCTGAGAATCAGAGGGGCGTGACCTACTCACGCTCCCTCTCAGGCACTGGCATGCCTTCTCAGGAACGCTTTCGGGCACGCCCAGCTTGTGGGCGTGCCTCGAAGCGCCGTCCTGAGAATTGAAATTGCCAGTTTCGAGAGGGACAGCAGCCGAAGCTACGCGATTATCAGTTGTCGAATTCGGTTATTCGGTCTTCTCCAGTTGTGTATGTGAGCAAGGCTACGCCGCCCGCTCCTTTGTTCGAAAGGCAGTCTACCGCGCCGGGCAGGTTTGTGCAAGGGCAGGACCGATGTCCTTTCTCAACACTAACGCAGATCGGCGAAGGAGTCGAGGAGATAGTCTGGCTTCTGGGCTTCGATCTTGGGGAGGTGGCGGACGGCCTGGCCGCCGGTTTTGACGACGGCGGAAAGGACGCCGGCCTTCCTGGCCTGGCGAACGTCGTGGTCGGTGTCGCCGATGTAGATCGTCCGGCCGGGGAGGACGCCGAACGTCTCGACCAGATCGATGTCGCCGATGTAGATCGTCCGGCCGGGGAGGACGCCGAACGTCTCGACCAGATCGATGATGCCAAAGGCGCGGGAGTCGCCCGATTCGGTCGGGTACATCAGCGAGGAGCGGACCGCGTCCCAGTCCCGAAAGGCCAGCGTGGACAGGATGCTCTCGATGGCCTCCAGCCGCAGGCCGCTCAGGACCGCCAGGCGGACGCCCCGCCGCTTCAGGTCGTCCAGGGCCTGCTCGGTCCCCGCGAACGGCGCGATCTGCTCGAGAACCGCGTAGGGAAAGAGCGTCCAGAACCGCTCGTGGCAGTCGTTGGTGCAGTGCTTGTGGCCCTCGGGCAGATAGGCGCGGATGTACTCCCAGATGCTCGTGCCGAAGACATCGTAGACCGGCTCCGCATACCCCGGGGGAATCCCCAACTCCCCCGCCGCCCGGCGGACCGCCGCCATGATGGCCTCGTCGGTCTTCACCAACGTCCCGCCGAGGTCGGTGACGATCAAATCGACACTCCGTCCGCTGCTACTCAATCCGCGTTTCTCCCGAATCTGCCAGGGTGATCCAATCGTGCGCCACGGGCGCTGCCGCTTGTTCAGGTACCTCTCTTCTGACGCACCTTTCGCAGGGGGATATCTCCCGCTTCCTTGGACCTGGCCTCCAGAAAGGACGCGAATTTCTCGCTGGCGCCCAGCGCCGCCACCTCGCGATCGAACTCGTCCGCCGATTCCAGAACGAAATCCTCCCCCGACGGGGAGTGAATCAAAACCGCCTCGGACTTGGCCAGTGTCAGCACCTCGCCCAGCGAGTGCGGCTCCTTGGTAAGGTCTATCCTCTTCATATCTCGACTTTCTGTCCTTGACTGTGTAGACATCCAGATCCTGCTCTGCACTCGGGACGAGTTGGCCCTCGAATCTCATGCCCACAGAATACCATCGGGGCACCCGATGAGCAAGTCGCAACGGCCCGCTTCATCCACACGGACCGGCGACGGTGTAATCGCCAGCGGCCATCAGACCAGGAAACACCATTTCCAGACTTGCGTCCCCCGCCAACGGATTCATGCCGGTTCTTCTTCGACCTTGAAGATGCGGAAGCCCGACTTGAGGTAGTTGTTCAGGGCGTTGGGGTGGTCGTACGAGCAGGTATGCACCCAGACCCGCCGGGCATCCCAGGCAAAGGCGTTGGCAACGGCGCTGTCGAGGAGCGGGCCGCCGTAGCCGCGGCCGACGAATTCCGGCGTCAGGCCGAAGATGCGGATCTCGACGCTGCCGCCGGCCTGCTGCTGCAGTTCGTAGTAGCCGGCCAGGGAGCCCTGTCGGCAGGCGACAAAGGTCCGCAGGTTGTCGTGGGCCGCGTAGTCCTGCCACTGCGGCGCGGGCCAGACCAGGCGGTCGGTCCAGCGCCAGTCGCTGCCGACGTACTCGTACAGGAACCGGTTGAGACGCGGCTGCTTGACCACGCACTCGCGGATCTCGATGTCGATCCCCGGACGCGCCCGGCGGACCCACTGGTCCTGCGCGACCATCTCCAGATGTGTCGTCCGTTTCATAGCCGCCTGCCTGCACTGGAACCCGGTTGCTGCAACGCTATCGGAGGTGCATGGTACGCGGCGGACCGGAGACGGTCAACCGGGAGGCTGTACGACTCGGAAGCACCGAAATCCGATAAGAGACGGTGCGTGATACGCACCCTACAAGACTTGATACGGGGAGTCCCGGGTGGCATCGTCAAGCGCGGCCTTCGGAGCTTGGCGATGGCGGATTGGCTGTGCGCTGGACCATCGCCAAAGCCTTCGGCTCATTCGACTTCGCTCAGGGCAGGCTCTTGACGATGCCACCCGACGCGCCAAGTCGCGGGACCTCGTGGGTGACAGCGGCAGGGCCACCAGCTCTGCGCAGGCGTAGCCCATGGCGAAGGGGCCAACCAGCGGCAAGCTGACGCTTGCCGCTGCCACCCGGATGCGGAGACAGTGGGCTGCTGTCGAGCGGGCTCAGCGCGAGATGCGCAGGGCTACTTCAATGGTCTGCATCAGGGTCTCGCCCGAGAGGCCGAAGCCCAGGATCTCGCCGTGGGGGCCGATGAGGACACTCTGCAACGCGGACGCCGGAATGCCGTATTCCGTGCTCTCCTTGCCGTCCGGCTCCACCAGCCCGTGCGGCCAGTCCAAGCCGGCTTCCTCCACGGCCTTCTTGTCCAGCGGGAGGTAGTAGTTCGGGAACAATAGACCGATCTGAGCATAGCGCGGGTTCGCGCGGAAGCGCCGATACACGCTCTTGAGCTCGTCGAAGAAGGAAGAGTTGCTCTGGAGGTAATCGCTATTCACGAAACTCATCAGAAGCACCTGGCCCCGGTAGTCCCGCAAACGGAGCCGCTCGGGTCCGAACGTGGGCACATCGAAATCGGGAGCCGAGTCGCCCGGCTTCAATTGGCCCGGCAAAACGGCCAGCGCGCCCAGCTCCAGCGGAACGTCCAACGGACTCGCGTCAGCAAGCGGCGGAACGGCGAATTCGTACCAGAGGCGCCCGATGACCGGGAGCGTGCCCTCGTGGACCGCGGAACGGTAGATCGCCCCGCGCAGCGCGTACACGCCCGGCGCGACGTTGTCCACGAGGAAGGCCCGCCGATTCTCCACTTCCACGCGCGGACTCCGGCCCGTCTGCGGATACGTCTTCTCCAGCCGGGCCGCGGAGGCTTCACCCTCCGGACTCTCGGCGAAACGCTCGAGCCACACCTGCACCTCCGCGCGACTCATCCGTTCGTAGTCGGGCGGCTTGGGGAACTGGTCGAATGGGATCGGGACCCTGACCAAGACCACGTGTATATTGGCCCAGATGGGGACGTCGGAAGAATCCGGCAGGGCCAGCACACCCTGAACGGTCCGGCCGGTCCCGCCCAGATGCAGTTCCAGGGTCTGTCCCGGCCGGATTTCGTAGGTCTGGTGGTAGAGCTGGAATTCCCCGGGACAGACCCGCTCGAACACGAACCGGCCCTGGTCGTCGGTGGTTGCCGTGCCGGCCGACAGTTGGATATTCCCCGGAAGCTGGGCCCGGCTGTCGAGCTGCAGCCGCTTTTGCGCCGCCGGCCGGGTGCCGAGGCGCAACGTGCCCTGGACCCGGGCCCACGGCGTCAGCGTGAGGACTCCGTCCCGCGCCAGGTCATCGTAGAGGGCAATGCCCATGCCCCGGTCGCCGAGCGCCACGAACGCGTCCTGGCGATTCTCGGGCCGGAAGGCGAAGTGACCGTCCTGGTCGGTCTTCACGTAGACACGGCCGTTCTTGCTCAGCGCCGCGCCATTCTCGACCCACATGATCTTCTCCCAGTAGACCTCGGCGCCGGCGACGGGGAGACCGTTGGCGTCGAGGACGCGGCCGGAGGGACCCTGGCCCTTGGTCAAGGCGATGTCGATCGTGGCCTGTGGCTCATTGGCGTCCACGAACCGGGATTCCACCGGCAGGTAGCCCTCCGCCTCCACGCGTACGGCGAAAGCCCGGCCGCTCCAGGTGAACGTGTAACTATAGCGGCCCTCCGTGAACCACCGGACCCAGCCCTCGGAGGTCTGCCACGTGGCATGATTGTCACCGGCGGGCCATTGAATCCCGGGCGTCACCTTGAACCGGTTGACCGGCGCCCCGGTCTGGCTGTCGGTGACGGAGCCCTGGATAGTCACCGGCCTGGTGAGAACGAACGTCTGTTCCCGACCGTCGGCGATAACCTCCTTTGTGATCTCCCGGAATCCTTCCTTGTTGACGCGCACCTCGATCGCGTCGGCGGGCGGGTAATCCCAGGTGAACCGGCCCTGGGCATCCGTCTTGCTCTGCCAGCGGACCGTCCGATAGCGGTTCCATCGCTCCGTTACGACGAAGGCGCCGGCGACCGGCCGACCCGCGCCGTCGATCACACGACCGAGCAGGAACTTCGCCGGCTGGAGGATGAACTCGACCGGGGCCAGCCCCGGCTCGGCAGGCAGCTCTCTGCGTTGGGGCGCGAAGCCCTTGGCCTGCACGGTCAGGAGGAAGGACGTGTTGATCGTGCGCAGGTGCGGGAAGCGGAAGTTCCCCGCGGCATCGGTCTTGGTCCAGTCCCGGGCAAAGTAATCCTCCCCGGCCAGCAAGTCGGCCTCGGCAATGGGGTGGCCGGCCGCATCCGTTACCCGGCCGGTCACCGCGAGGCCTTCGTGCAGGATCATGACGGCCCGCTGGGCCCGCAGGTCGTCCAGCGTCAAGGCCCGGGGCATCTCGAAACCACCGTCGGCAAAGTCGGGATGGTACACGTTGAACCAGAGCCGCTCGACTTGCGCCGGCACACAGTTGGACCGCCAGCGGCCCTGGGCGTCGGTTGTCTCCTTGATCGAGACACTGATGTGCGGCTGGTCGAATCTCTGCGGCTCCTGGATATAGGACTCCACGCTGACGCCCGGAATCGGTCGGCCGGTGCCGTCCTGGACTACGCCGCCGATGACCGTCCCTTTGTCGAGAGCAAACTGCATTGTCTTGGGCAGATTCTGCCGGCTCAAGTTCCGCAGTTCCACGCTCTGCCCGACGTACCCCGGGGGCCGCACCACAATCATGACCTGGCTGGGCACCGCCTCGCCCACATCGAGAGCGAATCGCCCCTGATCGTCGCTGGTGTTCGTCTCCCATGCCTTACGGACCCAGGTCCGGATCGGTGCCTGCGGAATGGGCATCCCGGTTTCTCTCTCGCCGACGCGTACCGCAATCACCAGGTGGTTGTCCTCCGGTGCAGGCGGATACACCGGGGTCTCTGCCGCGGTCGCCGCCGAACGCGCCGGGATCTCGGCCGGCACAGCGGTTGGGACGTCGGTGTTGCCACGCCGGGACGAGCGGCTGCGAATCTGCTCGACGCTCTTGCGGAAGGGATTGTCCTCAGCGGGCCCCTGCCACCGTTCGGCCAGCTTCTCCAGGGCCGGCAGAGCCGACTCATCGCCAATCTGGGCCAGATAGCCGGCCACGACGATCCGGGTCCGATCGAGTCCCGTGTCCAACAATGTGATCAGGCCGGCCCCATCGGCGCGGGCGAAAAGCTCCTGCGCCCGGCGTACCTGCTCCAACTCTGGATCGACTGCGACCGGGGCGGGGGCGCCCTTGTCCCGGGGCCCCTTCGCTACGACGCCATCCCGCCGGCCCGGCCGGACCGTCCCCGCCAGGCCGGTCAAGTACCGGACCAGCAGCAGCAGGGCCAGGACCAGCACCGCGGCCGTCGCCAGTCGCGTGAGCCGACTGCGCACGAGCGATCGTCCCACCTCCGCCCCCGAGCGGGCCGCCAGCGGGCCCAGGGAGGTGTCCAGGGCCGAGAACATGTCCCGCAGCGTCCGTTCATCGAAGGCTGCGGACGTGTGGTCCTCCAACCCGGCGAGCAGCCGTCCTATTTCCTGGGCTGGTCTCATGGTTCAAGCTCGCTATTCAGCAGCGATCGTAACTTGTCAATTCCGTACCGGTAGCGTCCCTGGGCAGTGTTCACCGAGACCCCCTGGTGCCGGGCGATCTCGTGGAAGGACAGCCCCGCCTGGGTCCGCAAGAGCAGAACCTCCCGCTGTTCCAGGGGGACCTGGTCCAGGGCGGCCCGGAGGCGTCCGGTCAGTTCCGTCTGCGCGGCATGGACATCGGGGGCCGGCGCCTCCGGCGGCTCCCGGAGCGCGGGACGCGCCTCCCGCCGATGCCGGATCTCGGCCCGTGCCAGATCGCGCACCCGGTTGCATACGCTGACGCTCAGGTAGGCCCGCAGGTTGGTGTGCACCCGCCGGGTGGGCAGACCGCCGGCGAACGCCACAAAGACATCGTGCACAATGTCCTCCGCCCGGCTGCGGTCGCCGGTCAGGCCGCGGGCGAGCGTCAGAAGATGGTCCTTGTGCATGTCGTAGATCCGGCGCAGGGAATCCTTGCACCCTCTGGCGGCCCGGTTCAATAATCGTCTTTCGCTCGGCATCGGCCCTCCGAAACGCCGTGTTCCGTCCGATGGACCATCCGCAGGTAGAGACGTTCATCGTACGAACTTCGTATGAGCTGTGCCAAAGAAAACCCGCCGGCGGGCACGATCCGGGCCGGGGCGGCGAAGACGCGTCGCGCCCCTACCGACAGCAGATTCGGCGCAGTTGTTACCGTTGGTAAATGCCGATCCGGGGCGGCTTTTTTTTTGAGGTGAAAGCGTCGGCCCGCGGGAAAACCAGGGTGCGGCTCTTTCTTCGCGGGAGCCTTTTTGCTATAATAAGCACATGGTTTCGCGGCCCACGCGCGACGATCGTCGAGCGTTCATCGGTAGCGAGGTTCGTTAGGTAAGACGTCCTACGCGGGACGGGACGAGCTGCGCCCCGGCGGGACAATCTGCGATCCTTTCGGAGGAGAATGCGATGGACGAAGCCAGTCTCGAAGGCGCACTGAACGATTTGGCCAAGCAGTTCGGCGAAGGCGTCGATTTCACCCACTCCAAACTGGCCGATCTGGCGAAGCAGGCGGAGGCCAACCGCAAGCAACTCCAGAAAAGCATCAACACGCTCCAGGAGTTATTGGACTACCTGCGCGTCTGTATCAAGTACCAGGCGTTCGACCTGGAAGCCACCCGGCGGGAAAACACCTATCTCCGCAAGCTGCTCGAGGAGAACAACAACAATAACAATAATCGCGAGCAGGGATAGAGACCTCCGCCCACTCGTACCGGGGGGAACCGCAGTCACCCGACGCACGGATCCTCGCAATCCGGACCTCGACACGTCCGCCGGGGGCCCGGATCCATGGTCCGGCGCTGCCGCAGCGACACCGAACCCAAGTTTCCGCTCGATTTTGCCGATACCTGAATTATATCCGGAAAGCCCCGGCGGTGCGGTGAACACAGGGGGCGGTTGCGTCATATAATAGGTGGTCTGAAGCTACACACCCGCCGACCCTAGTTGTGTTGTGCGTTGGTCGGATCGGTAGACCAGGTTGACAAGCAGGCAGAACTATGGGATAAGGTGGAGGCGATCGGAAAAGGGCTCCCACGTCTGCACTGGGGGATCCGAAACCTGAATTGCGGTAAGCGGCAGCAACGAAGGGTACGAATTCTTTGAGTGGGTCATAGAAGAGATGTTTGAACGTTTCACAGATCGAGCGCGGAAAGTGATGGCGCTGGCCAACCAGGAAGCCCAGCGTTTCAACCATGAATACATCGGGACGGAGCACATCCTGCTGGGCCTGGTGAAGGAAGGCAGCGGGGTCGGGGCGACGGTCCTGAAGAACCTGGACGTGGATATCAAGAAGCTGCGTCTGGAGGTGGAGAAGCTGGTCAAGAGTGGCCCGGATATGGTCACGATGGGCAAGCTGCCGCAGACGCCGCGGGCCAAGAAGGTCATCGAGTACGCCATCGAGGAGGCGCGGGCCCTCAATCACAACTACGTCGGCACCGAGCACATCCTGCTGGGTCTGCTCCGCGAGAGCGAGGGCATCGCCGCCCAGGTGCTGATGAATCTGGGCCTGAAGCTCGAAGACGTCCGCCAGGAGGTTCTCAACCTGCTCGGCGCGGGCGTGGAAGACGCCCCGAACGACCTGAGCCTGAAGATGCCCCCGGGGGCCGTCGGCCGCAAGACCAAGAGCAAGACGCCCGCCCTGGACAGCTTCGGCCGGGACCTCACCCAGTTGGCGATCAATGGCGAGCTCGACCCGGTCATCGGCCGCACCCGCGAGATCGAGCGGCTGATCCAAATCCTCTGCCGCCGCACGAAGAACAATCCCGTGCTGTTGGGCGAGGCCGGCGTCGGCAAGACCGCCATCGTCGAAGGGCTCAGCCAGCAGATCGTGAACAAGCAGGTCCCCGAGATCCTCAAAGAAAAACGCATCGTGGTCCTCGACCTGGCGATGATGGTCGCCGGCACGAAGTACCGCGGGCAGTTCGAAGAGCGCATCAAGGCGGTCATCAACGAGGTCCGGCGGGCCAGCAACGTCATCCTGTTCGTGGATGAGCTGCATACCCTGGTCGGCGCCGGCGGCGCGGAAGGCGCCATCGACGCTTCCAACGTCCTGAAACCCGCCCTGGCCCGCGGCGAGGTGCAGTGCATCGGCGCCACGACCCTGGACGAGTACCGCAAGTACATCGAGAAGGACGGCGCCCTGGAGCGCCGGTTCCAGACGATCATCGTCGAGCCGCCCTCCAAGGAAGAGACCTTCGAGATCCTGCGCGGCCTGCAGGACCGGTACGAGGCGCACCACCGGGTGCGGTTCACCAACGAGGCCCTCTTCCAGGCGGTCGAGCTGTCGACCCGGTACATCACGGGACGTTGCCTGCCGGATAAGGCCATCGACGTGGTGGACGAGGCCGGGGCCCGTGTGCGGCTCAAGAACATGACGCCGCCGCCCGACCTGACCAAACTCGAATCCCGGATCGAGCAGTTGGGCCGGGAGAAGGACGAGGCCGTCCGCAGCGCGGACTACGAGCGGGCCGCGTCGCTCCGCGACGAAGCGCAGCAGATGATCGAAGAGAAGAACCAGCTCCAGAAGCACTGGTACGAGCAGAACAAAGAGACGACCGGTCTGGTCGATACCGAGATCATCGCCGAGGTCGTCAGCAACATGACCGGCGTGCCGTTGACGCGGCTGGAGAAGAAAGAGACCCAGCGGTTGCTGGAGCTCGAGAACGAGCTGCACCGGACCGTGGTCTCGCAGCACGAGGCGATCACGGCGGTGGCCAAGGCCGTGCGGCGCAGCCGCAGCGGCATGAAGGACCCGAACCGCCCGATGGGCTGCTTCATCTTCCTCGGACCCAGCGGCGTCGGCAAGACATTGCTCGCCCAGGCACTGGCGGAGTTCATGTTCAGCGACCGCAACGCCCTGGTCCGGCTCGACATGAGCGAGTTCATGGAGAAGCACAACGTCAGCCGGCTCGTCGGCGCGCCTCCGGGCTACGTCGGCTACGAGGAAGGCGGCCAGTTGACCGAGCGGATCCGCCGCCGGCCGTACGCGGTGCTGCTGCTCGACGAGATCGAGAAGGCCCATCCGGACGTCTACAACATGCTGTTGCAGATCATGGATGAGGGCCGCCTGACCGACAGCTTCGGCCGCAGCATCGACTTCAAGAACGTGATCCTGATCATGACCAGCAACATCGGTGCGGAGCTGATCAAGAACCAGGGCGGCTTCGGCTTCGGCAAGAAGTCGGCCGAATCCACGTACGAGAAGATGAAGGAAATCCTGTCGAAGGAAGTGGAGCGTCACTTCCGGCCGGAGTTCCTCAACCGCGTCGACGACACGATCGTCTTCAAGCCGCTGACCCGCGACGACCTGACGACCATCGTCGACTACGAGCTCAACAAGGTGTTCAAGCGGCTGACCGAGCACGGGCTCAAGCTCGAGCTGACGCCGGCGACCAAGGAATTCCTGATTGACAAAGGCTACAATCCGGAGTTCGGCGCCCGGCCGCTGCGGCGGGCCATCGAGCACTACATCGAGGACCCGCTCTCCGAGGCCATGCTGGCCGGCAAGTTCCGGGGCAAGAACCTCGTCCGGATCGACGTCCAGGACGAGGAGCACCTGAAGTTCGAAGGCGAAGAGGTCAAGGAGCCGGAAAAGGCCAAGGCCAAGGAAGTCGTGCCCGCCAAGTAGCGCGACCTCCGCAGACTACTGTAAAACCAAACAGGCCGTGCCTCCGACATCGGGGGCACGGCCTTTTCCGTTGCGGCGTTTGCAGAGATCGTCCGCAGCTGGTACAATCTTCATTGTCATCGGCGCGAAGAAGACCGACACAGGTATAAAGGCCGTCTCGTACGACAGACCCATCACACGTAAGGAAGGTCCGTGGAGTTGAGATGATTAGCCGGAGACCGCCTACCGCCGGACTCTTACCCTATTTCCTTCGACGTGCAGGAGACCTGCGGCGAAGAGGCGGATGGCTTCGGGGTAGGCGAGACATTCCTGCTCGAAGACCCGGGCGGCCAGGGTGTCGGGGGTGTCGTCATCCTGGACCGGGCAGGTTCGCTGCACGATGATCGGGCCCTTGTCGTACTCGTTGGTGCAGAAATGCACGGTGCAACCGCTGACTTTGCAGCCGGCGGCCAGGACCGCTTCGTGGACGTGGTGGCCCCACATGCCCTGCCCACCGAAACAGGGCAACAGGGCCGGGTGGATATTCATCACGCGATTCTCATAGCGCGGCGGGATTCTCCAGAGGCACAGCCAGCCGCCCTGCACGACCAGGTCCACCCGGGCCGCGTCCAGCTCCTCCACCAGGCGCCGGCTGAACGCGTCGAGGTCGGCGCAATCCTTCTTGCGAACGATCTTCAGCGGCAGACCGGCCTGGCGGGCCCGCTCGACTCCGGCCACCGCGGAGAGCGAACTGATGACCAGCGAGACCTCGGCGTTGAGCTCACCCCGCTGGATGGCTTCGAGGAGGTTGAGCATCGTGCGGCCGCCGCCGCTGATGAGAACCGCCAGCCGCAGCGTCTTGCTGGGGGTGGTCGCGTCAGACTTGCTTGCAGTGACGCCGCGCGGCGTCTCCGCAGCATGGGCGTCCCGCCCATGAGTAGCACGGGATGCCCTGGCGGGCACACTGTTCTCCTCGACATCCCGGCGGGCATCGAGGGCTTCGTTGACGATCCGATCGGCCTCCTTGTTCTTCTCGCGCAGCACATGCCGGATAGAGCAGCTCTCGAACTGGGAACGCAGCTCACTGGCGTGCTCGAACAACGGCCGGATCGTCTCGCTCTTGACCTTATACGCGCCGCTGAGCTGCCGCACCATCAATTCGCTGTCCGTATAGACCGCCACCTGGTCGGCGCCCAGCCGGCGGGCCGCTTCCAGGGCTTTGATCAGAGCGGTGTACTCCGCGACATTGTTGGTGGTTTCGCCCAGGTAGAAGGCCTTCGCCTGCAATTGCCGGCCGTCGGCGTCGCAGAGAACAAAGCCGGCGGCGGCCGGACCGGGATTGCCCCGGCTGCCGCCGTCCGTATGGATAATCACCTTCATACTTCGATCTGCGCGTTCGTGAGCACCAGGATGCGGGTGCAATTGGGGCAGCGGATGACTTCATCGCGGGTGATCAGCACATTGACGCTTTCGGCGGTGATCCCCATGAAGCAGCCGCCGCAACTGTACGCCGCGTGCCGGCCTTCCTGCTGTTCCACCTGGGCCACCGCCTCGCCGTCGTAAGTCTCCGCGACCCGTTTGAACACCTTCAGCGGCTCCGCCGGAATCGTCTTGGCCACCTCGTTCCACTCGGCCTGGACCTTGGCGATCTCGCCCTCCTGCTCCTTGGCGGCCACCTCGGCGGTCTTGCGCGTCTGCTCGAGCCGCTGCTTCTGTTCCTCGATTTGCTTGCGGATATTCTCGCATTCCGCGTTGTCCGTCTCCATGGTCTTCATCAGGTCCAGGATCTGGTTCTCCAACTTGGCGTTGTCGGCGCGGGTGGTATTGAGCTGGGTGAGAACGGCGGCGTATTCTTTGTTGCTCTTGGAGGTGTTCAGGGCCGCCCGCAACTTGTTGACGTCCTCATCCCGGCTCTTGAGCTCCAATTCGAGCCGGTTCGATTGCACTTTGGTCAGTTGCAGCTCCTCCTTCTTGGCTTCCAGGGCACTCTGCAGGCTCCTGACCTGGTTCTCCTGAACGATGACACTCCTCCGACTCCGGGCGAGTTTGGCCTTGGCGGCACGCAAACGATTCTCGACGCTCTGAAGTTTTGTCAGACCATTCAATATGGGTCCCATGTATTCTCCTTTTGGTCCGGGCCGCCGGGCCTCCGCCGCAACGGCTCAAAACCAAAATCATGAGCCTTGTATTATCTGGCGTGCGTTCCTGCTCCGCAACCAAAATTATTGCGCGTGATCCGGGTTTTTTTCCCGACCCCGGGCCGCCTCCCGGCCGCCGCAGGGCCCGGAGCAACCGTGGACGGCCGGCCGGAAATCTGCTACAACTCCCCAGGTCGAGCCTCGGGTTCGCGAAAAGAAGTCCGTTCTTGCACCGTCGTGCCGAACGTCCCGGGCCGGGGAGACCGACGGGAGCCAGCGTATGAACGACGTGACAGAACTGCTGACAGAGCTGATTCAAGCCGATTCGACGCCCGCCCGGGGCGAAGCGGCGGCGGCGGACGTCCTCGCCCGGCGATTCCGGCGGCACGGCGTCGAGTGTCGCGTGGACCACTGGGACGACAACCGCGCCAACATCATCGCCCACGTGAAGTCTGCGGGCGTGCGTCCCGCCCTGCTGTTCGTGTGCCATCTCGACGTGGTCGGCGCGGGTGACGAGCCCTGGACGCATCCGCCCTTTGGCGCGGGCGAGCATAACGGCCGGATCTATGGCCGCGGCGCTGTAGACATGAAAGGCCCGACCGCGGCGGCGGTCGCCGCCATCTGCAGAACCGTGGACGCACAGACACCCCTGGCCGGGGACATCCTCTTCGCCGCCACCGCCGGCGAAGAGACCGACAGCGCCGGCGTGCTGCGCTTCATGCAGGACTACTTCGGAGGACAGACGACAGACGACAGACGACACAGGGCCGACGACAGAAGCCGGCGGACGCAGGACAATGCCATCCTCCGTCCTCTGCCCTCCGTCCTCCGGAACCTGGCCGGCATCGTGATCCCCGAGCCGACCGGCCTGGCGGTGGTCACCGCCCACCGGGGCCTCTTCTGGCTCCGGATCACCACCCGGGGCAAGGCGGTCCACAGTTCCATGGCCGAGCGCGGCGTCAACGCGATCGGCTCGATGAAGCGGGTGATCGACGAGTTGGAGCGTTATCGGATCGAATACCCGCCGCATCCGCAGTTGGGCCGGGCCACGCTGAGCATCAACACGATCGCGGGCGGCGAGGCGATGAACATCGTGCCCGAGCGCTGCACCCTGGGCGTGGACATCCGCACCCTGCCGGGCCAGGACCCCGAGACGATTCGGTATGACTTCGAGCGGATCCTCGCGCAGCTTACCGCCCGCGTGCCGCAGTTCGAAGCCGGTCTGACCGTCGAGCGCCGGGCCGGCGCCATGGAGACGGACCCCGCGTGCGACTTTGTCCAGGCCTTCTGCGCCGCGGTCGGGGTGGACCTGACGAATGCCATCGGCTTTACAACCGATGCCCCGCATCTGGCGCCGCTCGGCGCCCCCATCGTGATCTACGGTCCCGGTAATCCCAAGCTGTGCCACGAGGTGGACGAGCACATCGAAATCGCCGACCTCCAGCATGGCGCCGGTCTGTTCCAGAACGTCATCCGCCGCGTGCTGGCTTGATCCCGTGACTGCGCCCCTCACATTCCGTCCGGCCGTCGCCTATGAGCGTGGCCTCGTCTCGTCCATTCTGGTCTCGTGCTACGCCGAGATCCTGGACCCGGCCTGGGAGGATCGTCTCAGGGCATTCGAGCGCGAGGTCTTCGAGAATCCTGATACCGTAGGCGCCTGTACTCTCATCACCTCCGTGGACCGGGACATCGTTGGGCTGGTCTCCTACGACCCGCGCCGGGGCCCCCAGCTGGGCATCATCGGCCATAACGGCATTTTGCCGCCCTGCCGGGCGCAAGGTTACGGCACCGCACAGATCCGGGAAGTCCTGCGGATCTTTCGAACGCGCGGATTCGCGCGGGCCCACGTGTCCACCTCGGAGCACCCGTTTTTCACGCCGGCCCGCCGGATGTACGAAGCGTGCGGCTTTCGCGAATGCCCGCGCACCGAGCGGAGTCACGCGGAGCAGTACCGCATCATCCACTACGAGATGTCGCTGGCCAAATGACGAAGCGCGGCAGGTGCGATCATCGGTCTCCCTGACCCGCACGCAACAATTTTCCCCGGCCCCGGATTTTTCGAACATTTCTCTTGACATAAAGGGTCCTCTTCTTTAGGCTACGGTTTCCTAGGTGACTTTTGCGGAATTCTTCCATGGTTCAGTTTAGGGCACACAAGCACACGTCTTTGACCCGCCACGCGGTGGCTGTGGTGCTGGTGTGCGCCCCCCTCCCGGCCGCCACGATCGCCACGCAGACCAGGGACATGATCGTAGCCAGGAGAAAGGAGGCGGCTCCCTAAAGGACCGGATGATATCTTCGAATTCGGAAAAGCCTTTCAGGGAGCATGAGACCCTGAAAGGCTTTTTTTGTTGGCGTTGGACCAGCAGAACGGGGGGTTCTGCGAGGATGTGGGAGGTTTGCCCGATGAGAGGAGTCAGAGAAATGGACATCGACTTCTACCTGGATTACGTCCAGGCCGCGATCGAGGCGCGCGGACCGGCATGGCGGTACAATGAGTACGAGTGCTGCGGCGTCGACTTCGACAGCTTCTTCGCGGCCCGCGCGTACGACCGGTACCACCAGGCCTTGCGGGACTATCGGCACGAGGCCGAACAGATCGTGGCCGCCCTGGGCCTGGACCCGTCTGCGACCGTGCTCGACATGGGTTGCGGCACCGGCGCTTTCGCGCTGCATGCGGCCCGGTGTTACCGGATGGTCTACGCGATCGATGTCGCCCAAGCCATGCTGGGCCGTGCCCGGCGCCAGGCGCAACGAGCCGGTCTGACCAATATCGAATTCCACCGCGGCGGGTTTCTCACGTACCAGCACGAAGGCCCTCCGGTCGATGCGGTCGTCTCCGTGGCCGCCCTGCACCATCTGCCGGATTTCTGGAAGCTCGTGGGTCTGCACCGCCTGGCGTCGATCCTGAAACCGAACGGACGGCTCTATCTGTTCGACGTGGTCTTTTCGTTCGAGGTCTGCCGCTGCGCGCCCGCGCTCGAACGATTCATCGAAAAGATGAGTGTCCCGCGCGTGCCGGACAGCCGCCGGGCGGCCGAGGCACACGTGCGCGAAGAGCACAGCACCTGCGGCTGGATCATGGAGGGCCTGCTCGAACGAGCCGGCTTCCGGATCGATACGGCCGACTACCGGGATGAGTTCCTGGCGGAATACCTGTGCACGAAGCACCCGCGGACGGCGCCGGCCGCCAACGTGATTGCCGCAGCCGGGCAACGGCGTTGACCGATCCTGGAACAAGAGCCTCCCTGGAGCCAGCCTATGACAACGAGAATGGCCGAATTCACGATACGCAAGTTCAAGGAAACGGATCTGCCGGCGCTGACCGCGCTGATCCACAAGACGATCGGTGCCTG
Source organism: Planctomycetota bacterium (assembly GCA_025459125.1). Taxonomy (GTDB): domain Bacteria; phylum Planctomycetota; class Phycisphaerae; order Sedimentisphaerales; family Anaerobacaceae; genus PLanc-01. The sequence goes on from JALORE010000076.1 coordinate 15,586, forward strand.
CTATCCGGGCCACTACTGCCGGGAGGCGATCCACTTCTTCCTGCGCTATCACAGCGAGGACACGATCCTCGAGGACGCCCGGGCAGGTTGTACGCTCGTCCTCGACAGGGCCGGCCGGGTCTTCGGCACCGGCACCCTGATCGGCGATGAGATCCAGCGGCTCTTCGTCGATCCGGTGCGACAGGGAGAGGGCTTCGGCCGTCACCTCATGCAGCACCTGGAAAGAGCCGCGGTACAGCACGGCATCCGGACCATCCAACTGGACGCCTCGTTGCCCGCGAAGCCTTTTTATGATCGGATCGGCTATGTCACTATCACGGCCGCCTCCCTGCCGGTGGAGAACGGCCGACGGCTGGACTTCTTCAAGATGCAGAAGATCCTGAGACAGTGCGTCAGAAGCCCGCGCGATCTGCCGTTACGGGTGGCATCATCAAGGCCGCAGGCCTGGGCGATGGTCCCTCGCACGGGGAATCCGCCCTCGCCAAGCACCGCAGGCTCCGCCTGACGATGCCACCCGGATGATCCTGAACCGGTCACATGCTCCTGGAGACAAAGGTGAGGTTACCATGAAACGAATGTCGTTCCATATCGTGGACGTTTTCGCGATCGAGAAATACACCGGCAACCAGCTCGCGGTCTTCCGGGACGCCGGAGGACTGTCCAGCGCGACCATGCAGCGGATCACGCGGGAAATCGGCTTCTCCGAGACGACGTTCATCCTGTCGGATACGCCGCGTGACGGTGGTTACGAGGTGCGCATCTTCACGCCGGGGTCCGAGGTGCCGTTCGCGGGACATCCGACCCTCGGCACCGCGTATGTCATCCGGCACGAGATCCTCCGCCAACCCGTCCGGCACGTGAACCTCAACCTCAAGGTCGGCCAGATCCCCGTCGCCTTCGAGCACCGGACCCGGGGCGGGGACATGCCCTGGATGACCCCGAGGGAGGCCACGTTTGGCGAATCCTACCGCGCCGATCAGATCGCTCCGCTTCTTACGGTCGGCGCGGAGGATATCGATACCGACTTTCCCATCCAGGTGGTCTCGACCGGTCTGCCGGTCATTCTGCTGCCCTTGCGCAACCTGGATGCCGTCCGGCGGGCAGGCGTTCGCAAGGACCCATGGCTCGCCTGGGTCCGGGACCGTGAGGCGAAGGACGTCTTTGTCTTCTGCCGCGAGACCCTCCAGGCCGACAACCATCTGCACGCGCGGATGTTCGCCGACTATTACGGCATTCCGGAAGACCCGGCCACCGGCAGCGCGAACAGTTGCCTGGCGGCCTACCTTGTCCAGCATCGCTATTTCGGGAGGGACCCAATCGACGTGCGCGTCGAGCAGGGTTACGAGATGGGCCGGCCGTCGCAAATCCACCTGCGCGCCCACGAGGACCGCGGGACGATCCACGTCCACGTCGGCGGGAACGTCATCCTGATCGCCCAGGGCGAATTCAGATAATGAAAGGAGAACCCAGTATGCCCGGTGATCGAGAGCGAACCGCGTGCTGCGGCCTGTACTGTGGCGATTGCATCCCGGCCCATCGGCCGTTGTTTGAGGCCGCCCGCAGGCTCAGCGAAGAACTGGAGAAATGCCAGTTCGAGGAATACGCGGCGTACCAGGGCCGGGGAAACCCGACGTTCAGCGCGTTCGGGACCTTCCGCGAAGTCCTGGATGCAATCTCCAGTCTCCCGTGCCCCACGACCTGTTTCCACGGCGGCGGCCGACCGGATTGCCCGATCCGCACGTGCGTCCATGGGAAAGGAATGGAGGGCTGCTGGCAATGTCCGGCCGGCGAGACCTGCGCCCTGCTGGAACCGATGGCCGCATGCCACGGCGATACGGTGCGCTACAACCTGCGGATGATCCGCCAGCTCGGCGCGAACAACTGGGCGCAGGCCAGAGGTCTGCACTACACATGGCAAAGATCCTGGGATCAGCAATGGCCCCCGAAGGGTCTCGGAACGGATGTCGATCGGTACCGCGTCGGTCTGGACTCGCTCCCCTGGGAATCCCCGGCGACGGGCGTACGGTGCAAGCGGTACGTCCACCATGGGCAGAGTCTGCGCCTGGCGGAGTTCACGAGAGAATTTGTCGAGCCCGACTGGTGCAGCAAAGGGCACATCGGCTATGTTCTGGAGGGCGTCCTTGCGGTAGACTTCCACGGCCGGGACGTGGTCTTCGTGGCGGGCGACGGGCTGTTCATCCCGCCCGGACATGAGCATCGGCACCAGGCCCGGGTGATCACGGAGTCCGTGTTGCTGGTGCTGGTGGATGAAGAGTAGAGCCTTGAACCGGATGATGTTCTGGCGGATGGCGGCTACCTTCTGTCATTCCCGCGCAGGCGGGAATCCGGACACGCCCTGGCTTCTGTGGACCCCCGCCTGCGCGGGGGTGACAAGGGAAATGAGGCGCATCCGGCTTTCGCGTACTTGGAGTTGGGCGACCGGTCTGGCGGGGGCTCTGCCCCCGAGCCCCCGGCATTTTGCGCTTTGGGCCAATAGCATGGCAGGGGGGCGAAGTCTCGCGTGGGGGCCCGGGGAGCCCGCCGGTTCCCTTCCGTTGGGGTGTGGGTCCAGCCCTGGGCGGCTGCGATCCGTGAGCTGGCCGGCCCGCCGGACGGTCCCAGGGAGCGCCCGAAAGGGCCCGCACGCGGGGTGGTCCTGATCATGCTATTGGCCCAAAGCGCAAAATGCCGGGGTTTGGGGCGGAGCCCCAAAGAAGAACCGAAGTACGCGAAAACCGGATGAGCCGGAAATGAACGCCCGCCCTGTTCGAAATTCTCAGGATCAGATTCTCATGAGAGCTACGAATACCGAGATCATACAGAACATGAAGGCTCGCGGGGCCGACCTGGTGGGGTTTGCCGATGTGTCGTGTCTGCCCGCGGAGGTTACCGCCGGCTTGCCGCGTGCGATTTCGATCGCCGTGGCCCTCGATCCGGCCGTGATCCGCGCGATACGAAGCGGCCCGACGCCGGAGTATTTCGCCGAGTACGAGAGCGCGAACGCACGCCTGGACCGGCTGACGGAACAGTTGGCAGACCTCCTGATCCAGGCGGGAAGCCGGGCCCGGGCCTTTCCCGCCACGAAGGAACAGATTGACCGGACCACGCTGTCCGTCCCCCTCCAGCACCGGACCGTCGCCACCCGGGCGGCCCTGGGCTGGATCGGCAAAGCGGGCCTGCTGATCACGCCGGAGTATGGCGCCGCCGTGCGGCTCGCCTCCGTCTTGACGGATGCGGAGATCCAGACCGCCACGCCCACGGAGGCCTCGAATTGCGGCGACTGCCGCCGGTGCGTGGAACGTTGTCCGGCCCAGGCGGTCATCGGCGCGAATTGGCAGGCGGGTGTCCCCCGGGAACACCTGTACCGCGCCCAGGCATGTCTCCAGCAGGCGCGGGATTTCACGCGCGCCAGCGGCATCCGCGCCACGATCTGCGGGGTCTGCATCAACGTTTGCCCGTGGACGCGACGGTGCCTGACCCGCGCCTCGGGAGAGCCGCAGGTTCGTATCGCCCCGGCTACGGCCGAAGACCTCGACACCGTCCGAGGTCTTTTCCGTCAATACCAGGCGAGCCTGCCGTTCGACCTGTGCTTTCAGAACTTTGAGCAGGAGTTGGCTGAACTACCGGGCCGCTATGCCCCGCCCAGCGGCCGACTGCTCCTCGCGCGGCTCGACGGCACTGGCGTGGGATGCGTGGCGCTGCGGCAGATCGGCGCGGACATCTGCGAGATGAAGCGGCTCTTCGTGCAGCCGGCCGCGCGGGGCCGGGGCCTCGGCCAGACCCTGGCCGAGGCGATCATTGCAGAGGGCCGACGGATCGGATATAAGCGTATCCGGCTGGACACGGTCATGGAACCCGCCCAGAGCCTGTACCGATCGCTCGGTTTCCGGGAGATTGGGCCGTACCAGCAGGTGCCGATTGCCGGCGTTGTCTTCATGGAGTTGGAGTTGTAGGATGGCGGTGCACTTCAAGAAATACCACGGGCTGGGCAATGACTACCTGGTCATCGACCCGAACGTGCAGGACTTCAAAATGACCGAGGCGAACATTCGCCTCCTCTGTGACCGCAACTTCGGCGTCGGTTCCGACGGCATTCTGTACGGTCCCGGGTTCGAGGACCGCATGCCCACGCTGCGGATCTTCAACCCCGACGGCAGCGAAGCGGAGAAGAGCGGCAACGGGCTGCGGATCTTCGCCAAGTACCTCTTCGAGAAGAAGTACGTCACCTCCAGGAGTTTCCAGATCAAGACGCTGGGCGGCATCGTGGACGTGCAGGTCCAGGACCAGACCGCCGGCCTGATCCGCATCAACATGGGTAAAGTGACGTTCGTCAGCGACGAAATTCCCGTGACAGGTCCCCGGCGGGAGGTCGTGAACGAGCCGCTCGACATCAACGGCACGGAGTACCGCGTGACCTGCCTGTCGATCGGCAACCCGCATTGCGTGATCCCGATGCAGAAGGTCGGCGAGGAGACCGCGCGGGCCCTGGGTCCCTTCGTCGAGAACCATAAGATGTTCCCGCATCGCATCAACATGCAGATCGTGCGGGTGATCGACCGGGCCAATATCGACATCCGCATCTGGGAGCGCGGCGCCGGCTACACCCTCGCTTCGGGCAGCAGCTCCTGCGCCGCCGCGGCCGCCAGCCACCGGCTGGGTTTCGTCGACCACGATGTCACCGTCCACATGCCCGGCGGCACGCTCCGGATCGAGATCGGCGACGACGGCCGGATCCACATGACCGGCCCCGTGGAAGGCACCTTCGAAGGCTGCTTCCATCCGGACCTGGAGAAGAAGATCCGGGGTTCGAAATCCGAAATGCGAAACAAATCCGAATGACCAAATGCTCCAAATCCAAGACCGGGATGACAAAATAGGGCAAGGGCTTTTCCGAATCCCTATCCCTGGGAATCTGGCTTTGTTTCGGATTGCCTGAACAGCACGGGGCAACAAAGTTGTCGAATATCGTGCTTCGGATGCGTTGCCGATCACAGGTTCTCTTCGATCATCTCGCGGGTGACGATGACCTTGCCCTGATCGCAGATATCGCAGCGGCGCACCACCCGCGCGGGCAGGTCCCGGCCGGTGGCGATCGGGCCGCCGTAGATCACCACGTCTTCCCCGATAATATCGTCCAGGTTGATCTCGTTCTCATGATGCTCAGGGCCCGTGCAGTGCACCTTGATGATCTTCGCCATCGTTGTATTCCCATCATTCCCAGCGGCTGACATTTCTGTGTTCGGCGGTTTCAGGATACCGCCCCGCCTTCCGTCTGCAAAGCAAAACCGGCGGCAACCTGTCCGTTTGTGCGACAGGATGGTGGCAAACGGTCTGCCTGTCCTGGCGGGCGAAGCCAAGCAATCGCAACCCATGGTCACGTAATGACGGTATAATGGTCCCCGGTAGGTCCTCTGGTAAGGAGCCTGAGCATGATCAGAATGGATTCGCGCGGACATGCCGACGGCGCCCAAGCTCCGTCCGTGGGCGGCAGACTGGGTCTCTCGCTGTTCTTTCTCTTCTTCTTCGCGCTGGGCTCGCTCTTTGAGCTGTTCCTCGTCCGCGAATTCGGCCGGGCCCTGGGCCAGCGCTTCTGGGCGAAGGTGCCCTGCCGGATCGTTGCCAGTGAGGTCCGCGAACGGGACGATCGGGAGGAGCCCTTTGCGTTCGCGGTCCGCTACGAATACGACTATGCCGGCGGGCCGCACACCGGCTCGGCGTACAAACGGAACTACTCGGGCTCCGGCAAGTACTCCGACGCTCAATCCCTCATGCAGAAACACCCGGTGGGCCTGCGCACCGTCTGCTACGTGAATCCCGATAACCCCGGCGCGGCAGTGCTCCGGCGGGATAGCCTGGCGATCGGCCTGGCGGTCTTGTTTCCCCTGATCTTTGTGGCCATCGGCGCCGGCGGGATCTACTTCCTGTGGAGGAAGCGGCCGCCCGAGACTCAGAAACCGATCGCCGCGACCGCGTCGAACCAGAGCAGCAAGGGACTGGGCAGGTATGGACTGGCCGGCCTGTTTGGCATCTTTGCCATCGCCGGCGGCGCCCTGCTCTACCCGCTCGGCATCCGGCCGATCGCCAGAACGATCAGCGCCGAATCCTGGATCACCACGCCCTGCCAGGTGCTCCGCGCGGAGGTCCGCAGCCACGACGGCGACGATGGGACCACGTACAGCGTCTACATCCTCTACCAGTACGAGTTCAATAGCCAGACCTACAAGAGCGACCGCTACGAGTTCGTGGGCGGTTCCTCCAGCGGCTACCAAGGCAAGGCCCGCATCGTGGAGCAGTACCGGACCGCGCCACAACCCGTCTGCTATGTCAACCCCAAGAGTCCTTCCGAAGCCGTGCTCCAACGCGGCTTTCACGCCAAGCTGCTGCTGGCCTTGTTCCCGCTGCCGTTTCTGCTCATCGGCGTCGGCGGGTTGATCGGCACGCTGCGCGGCAAGCCCGCCGGCGCAGTTGGGACAGCGCCATCGTGGATTCCCCGGCCCTCGGCGCGGGCGCCGGATCACCTCGCCGTCCTGCGGACCACGGACAGCGGCCGGACAATTCTGGCGCCGACGTTCTCCGCCAAAACCAAGTTCATCGGTATGATCGTCGTCGCCCTGTTCTGGAACGGCATTGTCTCCCTGTTCGTTGGCAACGTCATCGAGGGCTTCCGGCATGGCGATCCGAGTTGGTTTGGACTGTTGTTCCTGCTGCCCTTCGTGGCGGTCGGAGTCGGGCTCATCGCAGGGGCGGTCTATCAGTTCCTAGCCATGTTCAATCCGCGCCCGACGGTGGAATTGAGTACGAGCGTCATCCCGTTGGGCGGTGCGGCGGAGCTGCGCTGGAGCTTTTCCGGGCGAACGAGCCGTATCCGGGAGTTCACGCTGGCCCTGCGCGGCACCGAAGAGGCCAAATACCGCCGCGGAACGAGCACGTACACGGATCGCAGCACGTTCTACGAAATGGAGCTCTACCGAACCGCCGATCCGCGGGAAGTCGCCGCCGGTCAGGTCGGCCTGGTTCTGCCGCAGGACACGATGCATTCCTTTGCAGCCGAGAATAACAAGATCCTCTGGAGCCTCGAGATCCGCGGCGAGATCCAGGGCTGGCCGGACGTGAAGGAATCGTTCCCGATCACCGTCACCCCGCGCGGCGGAGGTGCAACAACATGACGGCAGGGATAGGTTGGTGGATTCCCGCTTTCGCGGGAATGACAGGCGAGAGAGAGTGCTTGGCAAGGGCATTGACATGGATCAGCTCGGTATCGCTCTGAACGACGACAGGACCGTCTTCGCTCCCGGCGCGGAGATCCAGGGCACGATCACGTGGCGCTGCGACGCCAATCCGAAGCTCCTGGAGTTGTCGCTATTCTGGTACACCGCCGGCAAGGGCACGCGGGATGTCGGGATCGTGGAGACCAGGCGTTTCGAAGAGCCCGGGGCGTACGGCTCCCGGGACTTCGCCTGCACGCTGCCGGAGGGCCCCTACAGCTTTTCCGGCAAGCTCATCTCGCTGCTCTGGGCCCTGGAGCTGACCAGCTCCCCCGGCGCCGAAATCGTCCGCCGGGAGATCACCGTCTCTCCCACCGGTCAGGAGATCGTTCTGGGCAAGGTGTGATGAAAGCACGCGAAAACCCGTTCGCGGTCGAGCGGATTCAGGCGATTCGCTACCGCCCGCTTGATACGACCATCGAGAGCCTGGTGGCCCGCCTGCAGGAGCTGCGCTATCGCGCGGCCCTCGTCGGTCCCGAAGGCTCGGGCAAGACCACGCTCCTCGAGGACCTGCAACAGGTACTGGCGCGCCGAGGCTTCCCCACGAGACTCATCTTCGTGAACGACACCGCGCACCTCGACCGTCCCGCGTGTCAACGGCTGC
>JALORE010000336.1 GCA_025459125.1 Planctomycetota bacterium
GCGTGATACCGCCGACCGTAAACTGGTGCCGCAGGACCTTCTCGGCCGCCGCGACGCCGGCCTGGGAGTCCCGCTTCGTCCGCCGGCCCCCGTCCCCCGTCTCCGGGCGGGCCCGCACGAAGCCGGCCAGCGCCGCGAGGGCCGCCGGGGTCTGGCCCGAGTCTCGCAGGGCGATCACCTTCTCCAGCCCGGCGCAGTCCGGGTCGAGGCAGGCGAGCAATTTCGCATCCGACAGGCGCGGGCCCGCCGCTCTCTCCTCGCCCAGCACCGTGCTGGCACAGAGCAGCACACACAACACGAGCATTTGCCACATCCGATTCATGGTACCTAATTCTCCAGAATAAGGGTCTCTAACACGATGACCGTCGGTAGAGAGTTGCCGTCCCTTGTCATTCCCGCGCAGGCGGGAATCCAATCACGCCTCAGCGTTGACGGGACCCCCGCCTGCGCGGGGGTGACAGAAGAGGATCGAACGCTCGTTTTGTCAAAGTCCATGAGATTCCCGTCCAACGGCTTCATCACCTGAGCCGGCGACGTTATCATATCCGTCAGCCCGAACAAAGGAATCCTGCGAATACAGTTTTGGGGACGCCACCAGAAATGAAGACTCATCTCCGCAACATGGTCGTCGTCGCGTTGATCCTCGCCGCAGTAGTTTCCAGGTGTCCGGCCCAGGAACGGGACATGGTCCGCAACGGCGATTTCGAGCAGGACAGCGACGGCAACGGTATGGCCGATTCCTGGCAGTTCTCCGGGGATCAGGGCGTCGTCGTGAGCTGGGCACGCGACCCGGGCTTCACCGGGCAGTTCAGCCAGAAGCTCCAGTGCACCGCGTTCGCCGGCACCTCCTCGGCCAGTCATGCGATGCTCTGCCAGATGAACACGCTGCGGCTCGAGAAAGGCCGGTGGTACCAGATCTCGTTCGCCGCCAAGGAGCAGGGTATCCCGGGCGGCGGCATCCACGTAGCGATTTCCGACACGCAGACCTGGCAGAATTGCGGCCTGAGCGAATCGTTTCGGGCCCGTTCCGCGTGGCGGCAGTTCGAGTTTGTGTTCCAGGCGACCCAAACGATTTCCGATCACACGCGGCTGCAGTTCTGGTACACCTCCACCGGCACATTCTGGCTGGACAGCGTCCGCCTGGTGCCCTCGGCGCCCGTGCCGGAGCGGTTCACGGAGGTCCTGCCCCCTACCGGCGCGGTGAACCTCCTGCGCAACAGCAGCTTCGAGTGCGGTACCGGCGGCTGGGGCAGCATTGCCGACACCCCCGGCTGGGGTGGCAATCTCGACATGCTCGTCGGCTCGGTCGATACCACCGTCGGCAGATTCCATGGCTCCAGTTTCAAGATCGCCTTGACGCCCGAGACGATCCCGGTCTTCTATTTTGACTACTTCCCGCTCTACCGCGAGCCCGTCAAGGCACCGCTGCTCGCCAACCAGGGCTGGGTATCCGTGCAGCCGGACACGTCTTATACCCTGTCCGCGTACCTGAAGGCCGACGCCGACGGTCTGGCCGGAGTGCTCTCCATCCCGCAGGCGTCGCGCGGCACGCTGCGGAAACAGGTGTCGCTCACCACCTCCTGGCAGCGCTACAGCTTCGCGTTCCGGCCGCAGAGTCCTCAGGTGTTCGTGGCCCTGGGGCTGGACCTGGAGGCGTCCCAGCGCGAGGCCGGGACAATCTGGATCGATGGCGTGCAACTGGAGAAAGGCACGGAAGCAACGGGCTATCAGCCGCGCGCAGCCGTGGAGGCCGGCATCGAATCGACGCCAGCGGGGAATCTGTTCTCCGCCGACCGTGAGCCGCAGATGTCGGCCCGCGTGTTCAACGCCGGGGAGTCATCCAGGTCCGTCGGCCTGCACTTGTCCACGACCGACTTCGACGACGCCACCGTCCACGATAACAGCGTGAGCATCAACGTCGGCCCCTCCGAGCACGTGACTGTTGCCCTAGGCACCGGGGTGATGCGCAAGGGTTTCTACCGTCTGCGCGTCGAGAGCCCGGAGGCCGAGGTGGCGCTGACGCGCCCGCTGCGGTTCGCGATCGTCGCGCCCTACCCGCACGCCGACAGCCTGTTCGGGATGAACCACGCCTATCCTTGGCCGCACCTGCTGGATCTGAGCAAACAGATCGGCCTGGGGTGGTTCCGGGACTGGTCGCTCAAATGGCACGATGTGGAGCCCCAGCAGGGCCGGTTCGAGTTTACCGAGCCGGATCGCCAGATCGACCGCGTTCTGGACCGGGGGCTCAAGGTCATCGCCCTGCTGCCCTTCCCCTCCGCCCTCTGGTCCTCCAGCGCCGCTCCGGAGGTGGGGACCACCGACCGTTATCCCGGGAGCCGCCAGCGCATCGCCTACATGCCGCGCGACCTGAACGCTTTCGCCACGTACGTGCGACAGACGGTGCAGCACTACCGGGGGCGGCTGACCATCTGGGAGATTCTCAACGAGCCCATCTACACCGACTACTCCCTGCCGCGGGCCTACGGATATCAAGTCGCGGACTACATCCGCCTGCTGACGGTCGCTTACCAGGCCGTAAAGGAGGTCGATCCCAATGCCCTGGTGATTGGCGGCATCGCCGGCGGTCCGTCCACGTACACGCAGGAGTTCATCGACGCCGGGGGCCTGCGTTTTGTGGACGCTCTCAACCTGCACATCTACCCGGGCCTGACGGCTCCGGAGGCCTACGAGGAGCCGCTGCGCCGGTTGCGCGAGAAGATGAACGCAACGCGGCTCACGCGGCCGATCTGGTTTACCGAGGGCGCGTACTACGCGGACGACGACCGGGCGCGGGAGCCATTTCGCAGCAGTTGGCTCAAGCCGCTCGAATCCGAGGCCGAAGCGGCCGAATGGCAGGTCAAGTTCAACACGCTGCTGCTGACCTACGGCGTCGAACGGATCATCTATCATGCCGGAACCGCGGGCCGTCTCAACCAGGAGGACCTCGGCGGGATCTTCTTCGAATGGGCCGGCGCGCCCCGCAAGATGCTGGTGACGCAAGCGGCGCTGGCGAATCTGCTCGTGCCACCGGTCCGCCCGCGCGGCCGGCTCCAAGCCCCGGAGGGCATAGCCGCCTACGGCTTTGAGACCCCCGGCCGGACCATCCTCGTGGCTTGGGCGCCGGACGTAGGGGCGAATAATCATTCGCCCTTGCAGATCGACGAGAACTGGAAGGCCGTGGATCTCCAGGGCAACCTGTTGAACGTCCAGAACGTCACCCTCACGGAACGGCCCATCTACCTCGTGTCAGAAGGTCCAGTGCCCGCGCCGCTTCCGTGGCCGTAGTACTCCGCCCCTCTCCCCTGTCATTCCCGCGCAGAGCCTGCCCCGAGCGCAGCCGAACGGGCGGGAATCCAGCAACGTCTCGGCCTGCCGGAACCCCGCCTCCGCGGGAGTGACAAGATGAGTACTACGCCGGGTGGCAGCGGCAAGCGGAGCCTGCGGAGCTTGCCGCTGCCACCCATATCTCCGGAGTAACGGGCGGGCTACGGTCTTCGCACGAGTTTCTGCGCCCGCTGGCCTTGGATGTCTCCCAGGTAGAGATTACCCTGGGCATCGACCCCGATGCCGTGCACCCAGTCAAACTGGCCTGGTTTTGCCGGTGGCGCCCCCGCCTCCGGGGGTGGGCCTCCGCCGGCCACAGCCGAAGGCGGCTGTGCTACAGCGGTCTTTACCAGCGGTACGCGCAAGAGAACCTGTCCTTGGAGGTTGAGCTTCATCACCACCTGGTCCGGCGGCGGCAGGACCAGCCATTCGCTCGTCCCCTCCTTCTTTACCAGGGATGAGCCGCAGACCCAGAGATCCTCACTGCGGGTCAGATAGAGACCCCAGGGAGCCATGACGTCCGCCCAGACCGCCAGCAGTTTGCCACGGGTGTCGAATACCTGGATACGAGCATTCTCCCGGTCCGCCACATAGAGACGCCCATGGCTGTCGGCTACGATCGAGTGGGGCAGGGCAAATTGGCCCGGTTTGGCGCCGGCTTCGCCCCACTGGTTGAGGTACTTGCCGGTTCTGTCGAAGTGAATGACCCGTCGATTGTCGTACCCATCCGAGACGAAGATATCACCCGTCGGCAGGACCGCCACATCCGTCGGTCGGGCGAAGTGTTTCTCATCGGTGCCGGGCCGGCCGGCTTCGCCCAACGTCAGCAGCACCCTGCCATCGGGGCTGTGCTTGCACACCAGGTGGCTCTTGATATCCGTGGTCCAGATATTGCCCTCGGGATCCACGCGGATGAAGTGGGCCCCCGAAGCATCTTTGATGTCCCAGGAGCGCACGAAGGTCCCGTCGGTCCGATAGACCTGCACGGCCGGACTGCGGCGTGTAAAGACATAGACCTGGCCCTGGTCATCCAGGGTGATGCCGGGCATCTGGGCCCAGGTGAACGGCTCGGGCTTGCGGGGCCACGCGGGATCGACCGCGTAATCCGTCGCTGGGGTGCTCTGCTGACCCCAGGCCACCGACGGCCCCACGCTCGCAAGCAGAATCGGGAACAACGCGGCGACCGCCAGACTACAACGGTTCGAACCCATGATACGCTCCTTTCCAGATGCTCTGTTCGTGGCTCTTCGTAGCATGGGCGTCCCGCCCATGAGTCGCAGGGCCATCCTGGCCCTGCCTTCCTTCACGGGCGAGACGCCCGTGATACTCATGGGCAAGATGCCCATACTACTGAAAAACGCCTCGCGGCGTCACTACCAGCGGAGCCGCCTTTGTCCAGCCTGGGCCACGCACGACCTGGCCGGGCTGGGCGCCCGTGTGCTCACCATCTTGGAGGACCTGCGTGCCGTTAACGAACACATGGACCACGCCGGTCGCATACTGGCGCGGGTTCTCATAGGTCGCGTGGTCGGTTACGGCGGCCGGGTCGAAGACGACAATGTCCGCGTGGTATCCCTTTCGGAGTCTCCCCCGCCGGTCGAGCTTGAGGTTCTCCGCCGGCAGCGCCGTCAGGCGCCGGATCGCCTCTTCCAGCGGGATGACCTTCTCTTCCCGGACGTACTTGCCCAGCAGCCGGGCGAAGTTCCCGTAGGCACGGGGGTGCGTGCTGGATTTCAGGAAGACCCCCTCGGGGGCCAGCGACCCCGCGTCTGAGCAGAAGCTGACCCAGGGCTGCTTGATCTGTTTCTCGACGTTCTCTTCCGACATCAGGAAGTAGACCGTGCTGACCCGGCTGTCGTCCTCGATGACCAGGTCGATCATGGTTTCCGGCGGGGATGTGCCGCGCAGAGCGGCCACCTGGGCCAGCGTCTTACCGGTGAGGGGCTTGAGCTTCTCGTTCTTGAAGCCCACCAGCAGGATGTTCTCCGGAGCGCCGGCCAGGAGATAGAAGTTCTCCCAGCCGCCGGCCGGCGTCACGATCTCTTTCAGGACCCGTTGCCGGAGGGCGGGATCCCGCAGCCGGGTCACCCAGGCCCGGTGTCCGCCCTCCTGGACCCAGGGCGGCATCGAGGCATCGAGACCCGTGGCGCCCGCGGTATAGGTGTACATATCCGCCGTAATGCGCAGGCCCTCGGCCCGGGCCTTCTCGATTCTCTGGATCATCGCATCACACTTGGTCCAGTTCGCCCGACCCGCGGCCTTCATGTGATACAACTCCGCGGCAACATCGGCCTTGCGAGCTGTAGCGATGAAATCGTCCAACTCCTCCAAGAGGCGGTCGCCCTCGCTGCGGAGGTGCGAGATGTAGAGCCCGCCGTACCGGCCGGCCACTTGGGCAAGGGCCGTCAGTTCCTCCGCCCGCGCGTACGAGCCGGGCGCATAGATCAACGCCGAGCTGACCCCCACGGCCCCTTCCCGCATCGCCTCGTCGACCAGGCGGCACATCTGCTGGAGCTCCCTGGCGGTGGCGGGACGATCTGCGTAACCGACGGTATACACCCGTACCGTCGTCGCACCCACGAACGAGGCGACGTTGGTCGAGACGCCCTTCTTAACAAGGGTGTCGAGGTACTCTCCCAGCGTGGTCCACTCGACACGGAACTTGATATCTCCCTGCGACTGGACCATGTCCCGCTTCATCGCGTCATTCAGGGGCCCCAGGGACGATCCTTCGCCCATGACTTCCAGGGTCACGCCCTGGCGGATATCGCTTTGCGACCGGCCGTCCTCCAGGAGGCAATCCGTGGCCCAGCTCAGCATGTTGATGAATCCGGGAGCCACCGCGAGACCCTGCGCCCGGATGACCCGAGCCCCGCCCGGCGCAAGCTGCCCGAGGGCCGCGATCCGGCCATCCTTGATCCCGACATCCGCCACGTAGGGCGTCCCGCCGGAGCCGTCATAGATCCGGCCGCCCGCGATCACCATATCGTAGGCTGGTAGGATGGGCTTGGGCCCATGCTGCTCCGGTCCGGCCGCGTTCGAATCACCCGCATGGGCTAAAGCCCATCCTACGTGGACGGCCACGAGCACAGCAAGGTGGAGACGTGAAGGGGCTTTCTGCATGGTTCGTCTACTCCTTCTCATCGGGCAGAGCGATCCGCAGGTCGAACGGCTCGTCTTGGATCGAATCCAGGACCTGGACTTCGCTGACCGTCAGGGTGCGTTGCGGCGTGATTTTGTACTGGACATAACGGGTGTCCACCGGCTCCAGCGGCGTCAAGGTATAGAGATACCCCGTGGCCGTTTCGTCATCGGGCAACAGGTGGTTGATCGGGATGTCCTTACGGCGCAGGTTCAACGCGAAGAAGCCCCGGCTGGTGTACTGCTTCCCGTCCGTCGAGGTGAAGACTTCCACCGTATCCCGGACCTGTCCCTTCAGGGCATCCCACCAGGGCCAGCCGGCGCTGAGATGGATACGGAATGCGCCGCAGTGCTGCACCGTGCCCAGGTCCACGGTAATCACCGGGTTCGTCCCTTTTTCCCAGCACAGGCCGGAGCGGGGCCCAATCCCGCCGGCATAGGGTGGGCCAACCACGCCGTCGGTGAGTTTGGTCCCGTTCGGATCGCCGGCGCCCCACTGCCGGCCCCCACTGCCGGCCGGAGGGCACGGAGACCGTGTAACTCTTTCTCTCGGCCAAGTTCCGGCCGTAGCGAACCCAGCGTCCGACGTACTTCTGTTTCCCGAGATCCTTGTCGTCTATGGAATCAGACCGCGATGTCTGCCTTGGCGAGACGGGATCGGGCCGGGTCCCGGCTGCTCCGGCGAGGTTCACGCGGAGCGAATTCACGATGGGATGATCCATGCCCCCTACATCGATCGTGTACCGGGCCGGGACCTGCTCGACAAGCTGCGTATGGCTGCGTTCGACGAGCTGTAGGATGGGCTTTAGCCCATGCTGTTCTGGCGCAGCCGCCTGAGCGTCATCCGCATGGGCTGAAGCCCATCCTACCACTTCGCTCCAGTGGAACGTGACCTCCACCGGCCGCCAGCGGGCGGCCTGCGGCTGATGGCTGACCTCCATGCGCACGCTGTAGATACTGCACGCGTCCGGCCCGGCGGCGGAGCCATGGAGCAGGTACTTCAGCAGCACCGACCGGGCGCCGGCCGGGATATCCGTGAGGGTCTCGAAGTGCAGCACGTCCCAGGGCGGGGTGGTCCGATCGAGCGAGTAGCTCCTTTGCCAGGTCTTGCCGCCATCGAAGGAGGCGGCGCGGTTATAGAAGCGGCCGCCGTAGTTGACACACGTGATGTCCGTCGGCGCCTCGACCCGGAACACCACGTAGGCGTCTTCCTTTGCGCGGGTCGCGTACATGACGCCCTGGTAGCCGGGGTGCTTGGCTTTCGAGCTCATGTTCTTCTGCTCGACGACAAAGGGCTGATAGGTGTCGCCCTGCAGGTCCGGCCAAACCACAATGGACTCGGTCTGTGCGCCGGTCCCGACATAGACGGTGTTCCTGCCCAGCAGTAACTGCGGCTGGGTCTTGCTGTTGAGCATGGTGATCGTCTCGAACTCAATGCTCTTGAGGCAGGCATCCGCCGGATGGGCTTGGCCCAGCAGCACGACTTTCACCAGGACCTCGTAAGCGCCGTTGACTTCCTGCCCCAGCACCAGATCCAGCGGCACCTCGCCCACGCCCTCGCCCCGCCAGAGGTCGGTCCACGTCAAGCCGTTGGTCGTGCTGATCGCGAGGGTTGTCACATCGGCCGGGGCCCGGCGGACAAAGCTCGCGTTGATCCGCAGTTGCGTGATGACGTTGGCCCCCTGGATCTTGAAGACGATCTCGCCGGGTGTAGCGGCCTTAGCGGGAACAACGCCGCTCGGACGCAGCGCGGTGCACCCGGAGATACTGTACGCCGCTTCCTTCAGGGCATTCTCGGTCAGCGCGGGCTGGAAGATGCGCCGGCCGTTGCCGCGCAGGCGGTACCGTGGATTGACCTTCTCGGGGTCCTTGCCGTTGTTGGGCACGTAGTACTCGGGCGAATCGCCCAGGCTCTGGTAGTAGCGCGTGTAGACCTCGTTCTCGCGGAGATTGAGGATGTAGCGGTGGCCCCGATCCCAGTTGTGGTAGTAGTAGCGATACTTCAGGCCGTTGGGGTTGAAGCAGCGATACTCCTGGGCCAGGTCTCGGGGACAGTCGGCCCCGGTGAGAAAGCCGTTGTTGCTCGTGCTGTTGAGGCAGTGGTAGCGGGCGATGTGTCCCGGCTCCACGCGACCGCCGGAGGCCGCGCAGCCGCCCGGCTTGCCGATGTCCTCGACCGCCGCGATGGTCTGGCCGTCGCACAGCGTATAGAGGGCGGACATGCTGTTGTCATACATATGCCAGCGGCCGTTGTACTGCACCTCGGGGACTGTGTGCAGCGAGATGTCCCAGAACTTGACGGGATACCCCAGGGCGTCCCAGACCGAGCAGTTGATCCCGGCGACCGTGCTGCACATCGTATAGCCGTAATCGTTGAACTGGCGGATCGGATCGGTGCATTCGAGGCCGTGCAGGTGCATGGGATTGGTCTGCCGCCGGGCAATGTGGGTCCAGTAGAACAAAGCCCAGCATTTCTCTTGTGGGCTGGGCCAGCGGGCCGTGATGCTGTGAATCATGCTCCCCAGATCGGTGTAATCCGGTGAGGCATCCGTGACGACCTTGAGATTGCACACCTCCGCCGTCGCCGTGACTGTTGCGAAACCGAGGAGAAGGAGAATACCCACGGCTGTACCTGCCCCTGTCGTTCTCATTCTCTATTATCCTTTCTGCATATCCACCATCGCCAAGGGCTGCGCCCTTGACGATGCCACCCG
>JALORE010000077.1 GCA_025459125.1 Planctomycetota bacterium
TCCACTTTGGGGAGGTCTTTCAGGGAGTTGAGGCCGAAGATTTCGAGGAATTTCTTGGTCGTGCCGTAGAGCATGGGACGGCCGAGGATCTCCGCCCGGCCGGCGATCTTGACGAGACCCTTGTACATGAGACTGCGAATGACCTCGCCGACGGCCACGCCGCGGATCGCCTCGATGTCGGCCCGGATGATCGGCTGCTTGTAGGCGATGATCGCCAGCGTCTCCATCGCGGCGGGGCTGAGCTTGTTGTCGCTGCGGGCCCGGAGCATCTTCTTGAGCCAGGAGTTGTAGAGGTTCAGCGTCAGCATCTGGTAGCCGCCCGCGATCTGCTCGATGCGGAAAGCGTGTTTCTCCGCCGCGTACCGGGCGTTGAGGCTCTCGATGCTCTCGCGGACCTGCTTGGTGGTCGTCTCGACGATGCCCGCCAGCTTGCCGTCCGTCAGGGGCTCATCCGTGGCGAAGAGGATCGCCTCCAGCACGGATTCGATCGTCGGCGTTTCGTCAGGGCTGGCCGCCGCCGGTGACTCGCCTTCCGCGGGAGCTTCCTGCATTGGTGCATCCGCCTGGGGTTGTTCCGCCGTCGCCTCGGCGGCCCGCGCTTCCGTCGGCTCCTGCGTCTTCTGGCCTTCGTCCTCCTCCTGCGGTTCGCCCAGCAGCACGCCAATCACCCGATCGATCTCCTGTTCGCCCCGGGTCAGAGGAGTTGTATCGTCCCGGACCTGGCCCTCCGGCGCCGTTGTCATGGCCGGGTCGGGCTCTGTCTCGCTGACCTCCTGGGCCTCCGGTCCGGCGATCGTCACCGCGATCTCGATTGCCGCCTCTTGCTCCGCCGCACCGGAAACATCGATCGCCGGCCCTCCCTCCTCCGGCGCGGGTTCCTCCGCGATGTCGATCGGCTCGATGGTCTCCGACGCGGGTTCCGGCTCATTCTCCGCTGCCGGCGGCTCGGGCGTCCGGTCTTCCACGGGCGGCGCCTCCGCTGGTTCCAGCGTTGTCTGCTCCTGGTCTTGCGATGGGTCTCTGTTTTCGTCTGTCATGGCTCAGGTCGGTAATGGTGTGCCCGGCACACCCTGCAATCTCAAACGTTCTTCCAGGTAAACGGGTCGGCGTCTTTCCGGCTGACCTTGATCGCGACTCCTTTCGCCAGCGTCCGGATCTGTCCGGCCAGCTTCTTCAGGATGAACCGCTCCGACACGGTATGGCTCAGGCAGACACACGTCAGCCCGGCCTCCTGGGCGGC
This sequence comes from Planctomycetota bacterium, assembly GCA_025459125.1. Taxonomy (GTDB): domain Bacteria; phylum Planctomycetota; class Phycisphaerae; order Sedimentisphaerales; family Anaerobacaceae; genus PLanc-01. The sequence goes on from JALORE010000077.1 coordinate 1,241, forward strand.
CAGGGCCTGGTGGTGCTTCAACTCGCCCGTCAGGTACAGGTCGGCCCCCGCGGCGATGATGAGATTCAGGATCGCGCCGCAGGTGCCGGCACAGACGGCCGCCTTGCGCACGAGCCGCTTCGGGTCGCCCACGAGGCCGACCGCCCGGGCTCCGGTCCGCCGTTTCACCGCCGCGATAATCCGATCCAACCGCGTCGGCTCGGCCAGCGTGCCGATTCTACCGAGTCCGAAGCGGCTTGCATAATCAAAAAGCTTGTAGATGTCGAAGGCCGGCACCTCGTAGGGATGCGCCCTTTTCATGGCCTCCACGACCGCCTGGACCTTGTCGGCCGGCACGATCGTTTCCAAGCGGGCCTCCTGAACCTCTTCCAGCCTGCCCCGGCGGCCGATGGCCGGTCGGGCGCCCTCCAGGGGCAGAAAGGTCCCGGTGCCCTCGGCGTTGAAACCGCAGTGGCTGTAGTTGCCGATCCACCCCGCACCGGCCTCGAAGATCGCATTCGCCACCCCGGCCAGGGCGTCGACCGGTACGAAGACCACGAACTTGTAGAACTCCTGGGGCGAGTACTGGATGTAATCACCGATGGGCTTGGGGTCCTGGATGCCGACCATCTCCGCCAGACCGTCGTTGACCCCGCCGCCGACCGCGTCGAGAGCGGTGTGGATCGAGAACACCGAAATCCCCGCCCGGATAAGCTCATGCACGGTCTTCGACGCGTCATCGGTCCGGATCTTCTTGAGGCCGTCCCAGATGACCGGGTGGTAACTGAGGATCAGGTCCGTCTTGAGCTCCTTCGCTTCGGCCACAACCGCCTGCGTTACGTCGATCGTCAGCAGGACGTTCCTGACGTTCTGCCGGGGATTGCCCAGGAGCAGGCCCACGTTGTCCCAGGGCTGGGCCAGGCCCAGCGGCGTGATCTGCTCGACAACCGCCGCGAAATCCTTCACGTTCATTCCTGCCTCCTGCACTGCTGCTCGACGGCTCCGATGAACCCCTCGCGGAGCTCCTTTGTGACCGGCCCGACTTTGCCCTCCCGGACGGTATGCTTCTCCACGCTGACGACCGGCAGCACTTCCATGATGACGTTGGTCAGGAAGATCTCGTCGGCCTCCAGCACGTCCGCGATGTGGAGGTCTTTCTCCACCAACTCGAGCGATTGTTGCCGGGCCACCTCGATGACGGTCTGGCGGGCGATGCCCGGCAGGACCGGCGTCTCCAGCGCGGGGGTATACAGGACCGAGTTCTTCACGAGAAAGACATTGCTGACGCAGCCCTCCGCCAGGCGCTGGTCCGTCGTGAACCACAGCGCCTCGGCGGCCCGCTTCTGGTGGGCCAGGTTCAAGGCCAGCAGACGCGGGTAGTAGCTCGTGGTCTTGTGCCCGCACGTCGGGTCCGTGATGTTCTGGCGGAAGGGGCACAGAATGACGAGCACGCCCGTCTGGTAGTATTCCACAGGGTAGGGTTGAAAGGCCGTGGCGGTAATCAGCAGAGTCGGCTGGCGCTGCCCCTCGATTGTCGCCAGGGGACCGTTGGTCAAGGTCAGCCGCAGCCGCGCATCGGCCAATTGGCTGGCCTGCAGCAACTGATCGATGGCCGTCCCGAGCCTCGCCTTGTCGTACGGGCAGGCGATGGACAGGGCACGGGCGCTCCCGAAGAGCCGCTCCAGGTGTTCGTCCAGGCGGAAGACGACGCCGTGGCGGCTCCGCATGGTCTCGAACAGCCCGGCGCCATAAAGGAAGCCGCTGTCCGTAGCCCCCACCCGGGCTTCCTCGACGTCGATCAGCCTGTCATTCAGAAAGACCTTCTCAGGCATCTTGTCCATCCCTTGACAAACCACATACCCGACCGCTGCGACAAGCCTCCGGCAACCGCGTCGTGGCCGTTCGGCAATAGCTCGTGTCGCGGGTAAGATGCCGGCGACACGCAGGGCCGGCGCCACGGCCTACGCCTCTGACGGTGACACCCGAAGCGAGCTGAAGCGAAAGCTACGCCGGCGTCACGGCCCGAATCCCGGCCAGCAGCGCCCGGGCCTTCGTGATGGTTTCCTCCCACTCGGCCTGCGGGTCGGAGTCCGCCACAATCCCGCCTCCGGTCTGCACGAAGGCTTGACCCTGAGTGATGATAACGGTTCGGATCGCGATGTTCAAGCAGGCCGTTCCGTCGAGGCCGAGGTAGCCGATCGCGCCGGTGTAGACGCTCCGGGCGGTCGGCTCGAGCTCGTCGATAATCTCCATGGCGCGGATTTTCGGGGCGCCGGTGATCGAACCGCCGGGGAACATCGCTTGGAGAACATCCGTGAACCCCACCTCCTCCCGCAACTCGCCGGCGATGGTGGCGACGGCGTGGAAAACGCTGGGACAGGTCTCGATCGTCCGCGGCTGCACGACCCGGCGGGTCCCCGGCCGGCAGATCCGCGCCACGTCATTGCGCTCCAGGTCGATGATCATGTTCAACTCGGCCTGCTCCTTCTCACTCGTCAGCAGGTCGCGGAACCGTTCGGCGTTGAGCCGCTGCGTGTCCGGGTCCGTGGCGTCGATCCGGGGACGCGTACCCTTGATGGGCTTCGTTTGAATCACGCCGTCGCGGATCGTGATGAACATCTCAGGCGAGGCACTGACGATCTGGAAACTGCCGGCGTCGAGATAAACGCCGTAGCTGCTCGGGTTGAAGCGGTTCTGCCAGTGAAACAGCGGCAGCGCCCCACCCCTGAAAGGCTGCTCGCAGCGGTGCGAGAAGTTCACCTGGTAGACCTCCCCATCCCGGATATAGCCCTGAATCCGCCGGACGCCCTCCAGGTACGCGTCCCGCGTCATGTTTCGCCGGAGGTGGTCGAATCCCCCATCCTCCATGCTTGCCCAGCGCGGTTCCGGAGGCGGGGCTTGCGGTGCCAGATCGAGCAGGTGGGCCAGGGTGGCCAGCTTTTCCCGGGGGCTCTCGTCATCGCCGGGCATTTCCAGGGCGATCAGCCAGAACGCATTCGAACGATGGTCGTAGGCGACGACCCGGTCGTAGAAACACAATCGGACCAAGGGCAGGTGCAGATCGTCGACGGCTCGTCCCGGGACTCGTTCGATGTGCCGGCCCAGTTCGTAGCTGAGGTATCCGATCCACCCGCCGCAGAACAGGCCCGAACGCGGCAGGGGGGCAGGTCCCGCCACGAGCCGGTATCGGCCCAGGAGGCCCTGGAGTTGGGAGAACAGATCCGTCTGACCCGCGGGGAATTCCACGATTTCGCGGGGCTCGGCCGCCCAGTAGCTGAACCCACCGCCGGCGGCCGCTGCCGGATTGGCTCCCAGGATGGAAGCCGATCGTCGTCTCGCGAAAACCTCGCTGATGGCGCTCAGGGTGGCCGGGGTTTGAACCGCGCACCAATGCGGCCTGCAGGGGATGTAGGCGTCGTCAACCAACCGGGGTTTCTCTCTCGATGGTGAACAGCCACCAGCGCATCTTGCTCTGCTGCTTCGAGCGCGCCTGGCGCTCGAAGAAGAGCGTCATGTGGGGACCTTGCGCCGTGGCGATCTTGAACCAGTGCTTGCGGAGGTACTGCTCGCCGCTGCCGTGCCGGCAGGGGCCATCCTCTTTCCAGACCGCCAGCACCGTCGCGACGGTGTATTCCTGGTCCCGCCACACGAAGCGTTGCGGCAGTCCCGGCTCGCCGCGGGTCATGCCCGCCGTATCGAACGTTCCCGCGACCGGCTGGATAGGCTCACTAATGAATTCCTCGGCCATGCTCGCGCATCTCCTCGATGATGGCCACACCCGCGGAGGTCCCGATCCGGTCGGCCCCGGCGTCCACCAGTGCCAGCGCCTGTGTCGCGGTCTTGATCCCACCGGCCGCCTTGATCCGGCATTGCGGCGCGGTCTCCTTCATTAGACGCACATCCTCCACCGTCGCGCCGCCGGCGGGGTGCATGCCGGTGCTCGTCTTGAGGAAGTCCACGCCCGCCTGCCGGCCGATCTGACAGGCGAAGATCTTCTGCTCCTGCGTGAGAACCGCCGATTCGATGATGAGCTTCAGCAGGACGGGCGGCCGCATCGTCCGGCAGACCCGCAGTACGGTCATGAGTTGGTGCAGCAGGTACCGGCCATCCCCCTCGATAATCGCCGCCAGATCGGCCACCATGTCGATCTCGTCCGCACCGGCGTAGATGGCCTCTTTCGCCTGGGCTTCCTTGATCTTGGTCGTGTCGGCGCCCAGCGGCAGGCTCACCACCCCGGCGACCTGCACCGGCGTTTCGTGCAGCCGGTCCGCCACCACGGAAAGCCAGCGGGCATTCACACAGACCGCGTGGAAGCCATAGGCGACTGCCTCATCACAAACCCGCAGGATATCCGCGCGTGTCGCCTCGGCCTTCAGGAGCGTATGGTCGATGCGTGACGCCAAGTCATTTCCGGTCGTTGCCGATTCGGATGCCACCGCGAGAACCTCAAGATTCAATCGGTCATGTGCTCGTCGCCAGAAGCATCATACGGCAACCGCGTTGTTCCCGCAAGAGTCGGCCGCCGTTGTTCCGTACCGGTGCGATTCGTGAGGGGGACCATACAGACTCGGGACGGCCTGTTCCGGGGTAAGGCTAGGTGCGCTGCGGGCCGGCCTATGTTCCGTTCTTTTCGCCTGTTAAGACAGCCGTTTTCTTCTTGCTTTTTGGAAAGGGGATGGGCAGTCTGGGAAATATAGGAATTCAGGGTGAGAAGGGATCGTCTCGACAGGGACCAGTGCAATTGGTGTTCACCACGGCGCCCTCTTCTGCCCGCCGGCGCAGCCAGGGAAGGACACGTCAGTATGCGGCGTCATCGGCTCCGTGGGACAAGAGTGCAAGAGGAGGAGAAACGATGAAGAGGATTTTCACCATTCTTACCTGTACTGCGGTCTGCGCAGGATGGACGCTGCCGGCGCAAGCCACCTCTATCGAATTCGAGGCCTTTGTCGACGGCCAGAACCTTCACGGCGTGAATCTGGGCGGGGTTACCCTGTACGAGCCGCAACTGGGGGTCGTGCGGGTGTATGCGAATGGTCGACTTGGGTCATTCTACCAGTCGCCGGTCAACTCCGTCTCGAGCGACGAGAGTACCTTGGCCACCTACCCGATCGTCGGTGTTTTCGGTGCATCCCAGAACTCCGTCAGCCTATGGGCCGGGGACGCTGGCGGCGACGTTGACCAGTGGGAACTCGAAGTTTTCGACGCGGCAACGGGCGGCAACAGCCTGGGGTTGGTGCAGAGCGTGCCGTGGAGTGGCAACCCTTATACGCAGTTGTCCGTTACAACTCCCGGGATTTGGCGGTTTGAGGCGCGCAATATCGGGTCTCCGGCAGGCATTACCTACGATGACCTGAGTTTCTCGGGTACCGTAGTTCCCGTACCCGGCGCCGTCATTCTCGGCGGTATCGGCATGGGCCTGGTCAGCTGTCTGCGCCGGCGCAGAACGCTCTAACGGGCCCCAGGGCAAGATTCTTCAGCAGGGCTGCGACCTTCCGTTGCAGCCCTGTCTGTTTCCGGGCTGCGCCGGGTTTCGCAGCGCGGCCTCAGGGGGCCGAGGCATCAGGTGAGAATCCCGGTTTCTGCGGCGCCATACCGCTTCTGCAGAGCCTTCACGGCGTCGTCCACGCTGGAGAACACCGCGGTGGCGGTCTGCGTGACGAAGACGGATGGGTGCTGCCGGGCGGTCCAGATCACGTAGACCTCTTTGGCGGCCTCATGGGCGTGCTGGAGCTCGCGCTCCACGCCGCTGGAGATGGCGGCCCGCCCATCCGGCAGGGCAGGCACGAAGCTGACGATCATGTCCGCCTGGTCGATCAGCAGGAAATCCCGTGCGTAGATCTGGTTGTTGATGTCCCGCTCGATCTGCAGGACTTCCTCGATATCGAGCCGGACCGGCTCGTCGGCGACCATCACCTCGATGGAGTCCTGCCCCTGGGCACGAGACTCCCGGGCCTGGATCGGCAGATAGGCCTCCTCCAGGTCGCCCGGATCGAAGCAGATGAACAGTTGCTTCATCCGCCGGCGGAACGCGCCGATCTCCGCCATGACGCCTTCCAGGCGCGCCACCGCGGTCATGGGGAAGCTCAGGTACGCCCGCTTGAGCTGCCGTTGAAAGATGAGACGGTAGAAGGTCTCCTCCGTCTCCTGCCGGCCGCCCCGCGCCAGGCAGTAGAAGGGGACTTTGTCGTTGATGCCCTTGCAGAGCATCTCGGTGCTGATGATCTCCTCCTCCCGCCAGACGATCAGGTCCTTGAGGCTGTGCTCGACCGCGTGCTCCTGCAGCAGGCGCAGGTGCATGGCCGCCACGCCGTCGATCAGGCAGACGTACAGGTCGGCGTTGAGCTGGCGCATCTGGTCGAAGTCGACGGCGGGAAACAGCCCGTGTCGCCAGCGGAACGTCGCGTGCGTATTGACGATCAGGTGCGGTACCCGGCGGGCCTCGATCAGGATGTCCTTGAACACGCTGCGCCGCAACGAGTGCAACCGCTTGAGCGAGATGTCCAGGATCTTGCCCGGCGGGACATCCGGGGCCTCCGCGTACATCATGTCGCCCACGCTGCACAGGGCGATCTCCCGACCGTTGGCGCGCCCCAGGCGGCAGACCTCCTCAAGATAGCTCTTCTTGTTCAGGCCCACCATTCCTGTGACGACGATGATCATAACGACGCGACCTGGAGGTTCTTGATCCGCTGCAATCGATCGTGCTCGCGCAAGGCGGCGATCACCTCGTCCATATCGCCGGCGATGACCTTGTCCAGATTGTACAGCGACAGGCCGATACGGTGGTCGGTCACGCGGTTCTGGGGAAAGTTGTAGGTGCGGATCTTCTCCGACCGGTCGCCGGAGCCGATCATGGTTTTGCGCTGCGAATCCCGCGCGGCCCGGCGCTGGCTCTCGTGCAGCTCGAACACCCGGCTGCGGAGGATACGCCAGGCCTTGGCCCGGTTCTTGTGCTGGCTGGCCTCCTCCCGCATGTTGACCGTGATGCCCGTGGGGACGTGCTCCAGGCGGATAGCGCTGCTGACCTTGTTGACGTTCTGTCCGCCCGGCCCGCCGGCCCGGCTGACGTGCTCGACCACGTCGGCGGGATTGATCTGGACCTCGACCTCTTCCGGCTCGGGCAGTACCGCGACCGTGGCCGCGGAGGTGTGAATCCGGCCCTGCGCCTCGGTTTCGGGCACCCGCTGCACGCGGTGGCCGCCGCCCTCGTAGCCCAGCTCCGACCACACCCCCTCGCCCTTGACGCTGAAGATCATCTCGCGAAAGCCGCCCTTTTCCGAGGGGCTGAAGTCAAGCTGTTCCACCCGCCAGCGGCGCTTCGCGGCGTACCGGACGTACATATCGTACAGGTCCCGGGCGAACAGGGCGGCCTCTTCGCCGCCGGTTCCGGCCCGGATTTCCATGATAACCGAGTCGACGTGCAGCTCGTCGGCCATGACCAGCGTGTTCTGAATGTCTTCCAGCAGGGCGTCCTTCCGGGCGCTCAACTGCTCGATCTCCTCCTCGGCCATGGTGCGAAGGTCGGGCTCGGCCGCGGGGTCGCTGAGGATCTGCTGCGCCTCCTCGATCCCGGCCGCGACCTTCTGGTACTCCCGATACTTCGAGACGATCGGCCGGTTCCGCCCGCGCTCTTTGGACAGGGCGACGAGCCTGGCCGTATCCCGGGCAATGGCCGGATCGGAGACCTGCCGCTCGATCTCGTCATGGCGGGCCGCGAGCTCCTGGAGCACAGCGATCAGACTGGTCCATTCCTTGTCCATTGGGGGGCAGTCCTATCGGCTCCTTACGACCTGCAAATCGTAAATCGCAAATCGCAAATCATAAATGAAAAGCCCCTGCCCCCGCGCGGGCGGGACCAGGAGCTTCTGCCATTGCTGCCGACGCCGCTACTTCGGCTTCTCTTCCTTGGGCTTCTTGATGTACGAGGTGCCGTATTTCTTCTGGAAGCGCTCGATCCGGCCGGCCGTATCCATGAACCGCTGCTTGCCCGTGTAGAACGGGTGGCACATCGAGCAGGTTTCCGCGTGGATCTCTTCGGAGGTGCTGCGCGTCTCGAACGTATTGCCGCAACCGCAGTGGACCACCACTTTGTTGTACTTCGGATGTATCTTGTCCTTCATGGCTATGACTCCCAAAACAATCGAAACCACCAATTCTACCACGCCCAGCCCGCCTTTCAACACAATTTCTGCTCGATCGCCGGGAAATCGGGTGTGGCCGGCATACAGTGGCGGATTCCCGCCTCCGCGTAGGGCGAGCGTCCCCGCTCGCCCCCCCGGTCGTGCGTCTTCGCACGACCATTCCCACGATTTTACCATCCTGAGAAGGCGAGCGGGGACGCTCGCACTACGAAGAACCGCATCCATCGCCACTATATTACGGCCGCCCTCAGGAAATCCGAGCCGTAAGCGGCGGCGCCTCCCCCGGGGGTAAAGGGATCAGTCCTCGGATTTCAGTATTGCCGTATTTGCGGGGGCAGCGTAGAGTGGCCGGCATGCCGCGACAGCCACGGATCGAGTATGCTGGTGGGGTGTACCATGTGCTCAGCCGAGGGGATCGGCAGGAGGCGATCTTCGCTGATGACACGGACCGTCAGGTCTTTCTCACCACCGTGGGCCAAGCCTGTGGGCGGACGGGCTGGCGGGTCCATGCCTACGTGCTGATGGCGAACCACTACCACCTGCTGCTGGAGACCCCCGAGGCCAACCTGGTGGCGGGCATGCAGTGGCTGCAGGGGACCTATACGCAGCGATTCAATTGCCGACACCCAGCCAACCTCCCCGGCTACATCCGTACCGTTGCCAACGCTCAGAACCCTCGCGTCTTGGACCTCCGCACTCGAATACTGAAATCCGAGAACTGACCCCTTTCCCTGACCCCTTTCCCCCGAAGAAGTGGGAGAGCGTCCGGAAGGCCATCGACATGCCTGGGTTGAGATTCCACGACTTGCGGAAGACCTTCGCTTCCCTGCTGGCACAGAGAGGTGTATCGACCGCAGTCACCCTGAGACTGCTGGAGCACTCCAGTCCGCAACTCACCAATGACGTGTACACGAATGTCGATCCAGTGCTGTGGCAGGCCATCAACCAGTTACCTGTGGTGGACTGGCTGTAGGACCATTCTCCCGAGCCTGGCGTCGAAGGACCGTCCCACACGCGTCTTTGCCGTGCGCCCTTGTGCCTATGGTTCAACCGTTCGGTTGTAGATCCGGATGTCGTCGATCAGGCCCTTCCAGAACGTCCCGGGGGCCAGGTTCTTGGCAGAACCCAGGGCCAGCTTGCCGTAGGAATCGGCGAGCTTGTCGTGCACATCCTCCGCGGCCAAGATACCGTCCACATAGAGCCGCCGGTTCACGCCGTCCCAGGCGAAGGCGATGCGATGCCAGTGGTCATCGGTGATGACCGCCTGCGACGAAAGCCCCACACCCGACCGGCCGCCCTTGGATAGCTCCGTCGTCAGAGCGCCCTGGGCGTTGACCGTCAGCCAGTTGACCCCGCCCGCTTGGGAGACGAGGGTCTGCCCGGGCCCGCCGCCCTTGACCCAGGCCAGAATACTGAACGGACCCGCCCCGGGATTCAGGACAAAGTCGGCCGCCACGGATGTCGTGCCGTTGAATTCCAGTGCCCCGCCCACTGTCCCACCGGCCGGCTGCCACGAGGCGGTGCCCACCACGGTGCCATCGTGGCTACCGGCACTGTCGGAGGCGGTTATGCCATCGGCCTCATCCAGCTTCCAGTGCGCCACGAGCGTACCGTCTTGTACCTGCTGCCCCCAGCTACCCATCAGGACCTTCAGGTCCTCTGCATCCACAATACTATCGCCGAACGCGGTCGGCCCGATGTCGACCGTCGGATCGGCCTGGCCCCAGGACTCGATCAGCCGCAAAAGGTCCTGGATGTCCACGACCCCATCGCCGTTGAAGTCGACCGTGGCCTGAGGATGCAGAACCGCCAACCCGCCGTCCTGCGTCCCTACCCAGATCCCTCCTTTGGCGTCGAACGCGGCACAGTAGACATTGTTGTCCGGCAGGCCGGAGTTGCTTTTGTTGTACACGATCCAGCGCGTGCCATCGAAGCGTGCCAAGCCAGCTTTGGTCCCGGCCCAGACATTATTCTGTGGGTCCACGCTGAGGTTCCAAATCCAATTGTCCGGCAGGCCGGAGTTGGCGACGGTATACGGTGTCCAACCGGTGCCATCAGACTTGGCCAGGCCACCCCCGTACGTCCCCGCCCAGACGCTCCCCTTGCTATCCGCGGCCAGGAACGAAACATCGTTGAGCGGCAGACGGGAGTTCCCCGTGTTGTACACGGTCCAGTTCTTACCGTCGAACCGCGCCACCCCGCCGCCAAACGTCCCCGCCCAGATGTTCCCGCGTGTGTCGATGGCAACGTCGCAGACGAAGTTGTGCGGCAGGCCGGAGTTATCGGCGCGGTAGACCGTCCAGTTCTTGCCGTCGAACTTCGCCAAGCCACCGTCAGGGTAGGTTCCTATCCAGGCATTCCCTGCGCTGTCAAAGGCGGGAGCACCGGTACGGTTGCTCAAGAGCCCAGAGTTGTGAGTCTTGTAGACGGTCCAGCTCGTGCCGTCGAACTTTGATAACCCATCTTCAGTTCCGCTCCATATGTTCCCGTCCGGGTCAATCGAAAGACTGACGTGGTCGTTGTCCGGCAGTCCGGAGTTGCTGGTGTTGTAGACCGTCCAGTTCGTGCCGTCGAATTTGGCCAGACCACCACCGGCATGGGCCCACCACCGGCCGGTCCCGACCCAGACGATCCCCTGATCGTCAATCGCCAGGGCCGTGACGCCGTTGTACGGCAGGCCAGAATTCCCGGTGTTGTACACGGTCCACTCCCCCGTCTGAGACCATGCCGTGGCGGACAGGGAGAAGATCAAGCAGACCATGCTGAGACTGTGGCGCACCTTCCGGGTTGCATTCTGCGTTCTCATGGTAGAGTTCTCCTCGTTGAAATGGAATCGCTACCCACTGTGTTTGCCCGACACCAAGGCTTCACGGCCCGGTCGTAGAGGCGGACATCATCGATTAGGCCGGCCCAGAAGGTGCCGGGAGCAAGCGCGCTGCCCGCGCCGAGGTACAGACCTCTGTAGCTTCCCGTCAGACTGACCTGCACGTCTCTGGCCGCTTCGATGTCATCCACGCAGAGAGTCCGGTTCGAGCCGTCCCAGACCAAGCCCACCCGGTGCCAAGCACCATCCGTGATGCTTGCCGTGGACGCGAGCGGCTTGCCTTGGCGGCCGCTTTGTCTGAGCTCTGTCGCCAAGCTGCCGTCCGCGCCAACGGTCAGCCAGTTGGCCCCGCCTGTCTGGGAAAGGATCACTTGCCCTGGCGCACCACCTTTGACCCAGGCAAAGACACTGAACGGCCCCGCAGCAGGATCGAGCCCGGTAGCAACGGTTACGCAATCATTAACCCCATCCAACTGGAGTGCCCCGGCGATCCTGCCGCCGGTCGACTGCCAAACCGGTCCGCCAACCAACGTGCCGTCGTTGACACCTGCACTGTCCGCAGCGACGATCCCATCCATCTCGTCCAACTTCCAATGAGCAGTCAAGGTCGGATCGCTGATCTCCTGGCCCCAGTATCTCATCAGCACTTCCAGGTCGGCGGCATCGATCTTGCCGTCGCCCAACGGTGTCGGGGCAATGTCAACCAACGGATCAGCCTTTCCCCATGACTGGATGAGCCTCAAGAGGTCCTGGATGTCCACGATGCCGTCGCCATTGAAGTCGGGTGGCGGTGGAGTGAGGTCGTATTCTTCCACGATCGACAGGGCCGGCTCCCAGCCGGCGTTGGGGACTCCCCCGATGGCATAGATCTTCCCATTGACCGCAGCGCTGGCCAGTCCCTTACGCTTGAATTGCATATCGGGCATCCATGACCAAGCGTCCGTAGCCGGATCGTAGGCTTCTACGCTAGAAGTCTCGCTTGAGTTGTAAGCACCTGTGACACAGCCCCCGATAGCATAGATCTTCCCATTCGTCGCGCACGAGGAGAAGAATGCTCTCGCCGTCAGCATGGAGGCTTTGGTCGTCCAAGTGTCTGTGGCCGGATCATACGCGTCAACGAGCGGCACACCGCGGTCCGAGCCAGTTCCAATTATGAGAGTGTCACCTGCGCCTGCAAAATAGATAGTTCCATCTGCCTCGGAGGCGGCTCCTGGTCCGCCATGGAGCCTGGGCAAGTCCGCTTTCCTTGTCCAGGTGTCGGTGACGGGGTCGTACTCTTCCACGGTTAGAAGCGTCATCGTTGGATCATTCGGCGAGTTGCCCCCGACTCTATTTCCTCCCCCGAGGACGTAGAGCTTGCCGCCGACCGCGACCGTGGAGAGAAAGCATCTCCCGGTGGACATGCTGGCTTTGGTGGTCCAGGTGTCAGCGACCGGATCGTATTCCTCGCAACTGGAGAGGTAGGCTCCTCCCTGAGCCCATCCGCCGACGGCATAGATCTTGCCGTTGACGACGCTGGCCCCAAAGAAGGCCCTTGGCGTTCGCATGCTGGCTTTCGTTGTCCACGTGTCGGTTGCCGGGTCGTATTGTTCGACCGTCGCGATAACGACTTGATTTCGAGGAGCACCACCGATGGCATAAATCTTGCCGTCGACAACACAGGTGGCCAGAGCGGTCCTTGCGGTGGGCATGTCTGCTTTCCGGGTCCAGTCGCCCTCTGCCGGCAGACTCATGAAAGTCGCAGTTATGAACCCAGATGCCAATACAACTCTGAAGACACTTCGCGTATTCATCTTTCGCTATCCTTCCCGGTTTGCGATGAAGTGTTCGTCTCCTGGCTCCGAGCGCGCAAACCAATCGCGCGGAGCCGGTCCGGTGAGTGATCTTGGCCAGTAGACGCCTCACCGGCCATTGCCTTTGTCATGCTGTCAACTGGGCCTAAGGGTTCACTGCCCGGTTGTAGACGCGAACGTCGTCGATAAGGCCGGACCAGAAGGTGCCGGGAGCCGCGTTCTTGGCAGAACCGAGGGTCAGCTTCCCGTAGGAATCGGCGAGCTTGTCGTGCACATCTTCTGCGGCCAAGACATCGTCTACATAGAGTCGGCGGTTCACGCCATCCCAAGTGCAAGCGATGCGATGCCAGTGGCCATCGGTGATGACCTCCTGTGACGAAAGACCTACACCCGACCGCCCACCTTTGGATAGTTCGGTCATCAGGGCGCCTTGGGCATTGGCGGTCAGCCAGTTGGCCCCGCCCGTTTGGGAGACGAGGGTCTGCCCGGGCCCGCCGCCCTTGAGCCAGGCCAGAACACTGAAGGGGCCCTTCCCGGGATTCAGGACAAAGTCAGCCGCCACGAATGTCGTCCCGTTGAACTCCAGTGCCCCGCCCACTGCCCCACCAGCAGGCCGCCACGCGGCGCTGCCTACCACAGTGCCATCGTGGCTGCCGGCGCTGTCGGAGGCGGTCATGCCATCGGCCTCATCCAATTTCCAGTGGGCCACGAGCGTGTCGTCCTGCACCTGCTTGTCCCAGCTACCCATCAGGACCTTCAGGTCCTCTGCATCCACGACACCATCGCCGAACGCTGTCGGCCCGATGTCGACGGTCGGGTCGTCCTGCCCCCAGGATTCAACGAGTCGCAAAAGGTCCTGGATGTCCACGACCCCGTCGCCATTGAAGTCGATCGCAGGTTGAGGACGAAGCACCGCCAATCCGCCGTCTTGGGTTCCTATCCAGATTCGTCCCTGCGCGTCGAAGGCGGCACAGTAGACGTTGTCATCCGGCAAGCCGGAGTTGCCTTTATTGTATACAATCCAGCGGGCGCCATCGAAACGTGCCAGCCCGGCCTTAGTCCCGGCCCAGACGCTATTCTGCGGGTCCACACTGAGGTTCCAGATCCAATTGTCGGGCAGGCCGGAGTTGGCGACGGTATACGGTGTCCAACCGGTGCCATCAAACTTGGCCATGCCGCCCCCATACGTCCCCGCCCAGACGTTGCCTGCGCTATCGGCAGCCAGGAACGAAACATCATTGTGCGGCAGACGTGAGTTCCCGGTGTTGTACACCGTCCAGTTCTGACCATCGAACCGCGCCACGCCGCCGCCAAACGTACCCGCCCAGATGTTCCCGTGCGTGTCGATGGCGACGTCACAGACGAAGTTGTGCGGTAGACCGGAGTTGCCGGTGTGGTACACCGTCCAGTTCTTGCCGTCGAACTTTGCCAGACCGCCATTGGGGTAGGTAGCTATCCATGCGTTCCCTTTGCCGTCAAAAGCGGGAGCACCCGTCTTGTTGCTCAGGAGTCCGGAATTGTAGGTCTTATAGACCGTCCAGTTCGTGCCGTCGAACTTCGATAGCCCATCCTCAGTTCCACTCCATATGTTCCCGTCCGGCTCGATCGAAAGACTGACGTGGTCGTTGTCTGGCAGGCCAGAGTTTCCGGTATTGTAGACCGCCCAGTTCGTGCCGTCGAATTTAGCCAGACCACCACCCGCATGGGCCCACCACCGGCCGGTTCCCACCCAGACGACCCCTTGCTTGTCGATCGCCAAGGCTGTCACGCCGTTGTACGGAAGTCCGGAATTCCCGGTGTTGTGCACGGTCCATTCGCCTGTCTGAGACCATGCCGCGGCGGACAGGGACCCCACCAGGAAGACCACGCAGATAGTGTCTCTGACCGTCCAGGTTGTCCATCGCCTTTGCATCGCGAAGTTCTCCTTGTTGAAGTGAAGTCACCACTCATTGTGGGTGCCTTACGTTACGGTATCACGGCTCGGCTGACCGACGATGCTTACTCAACGGGCCCGAGATACCGATCAAGCCATCCGAGGACGTCTCCTCGAATTTGCTTGAAAAACAGGCCATACATACCGTGCCCGCCGGGATAGAGCTTGTGTTCCTTGTGCTCCTTCGCTGTTCCCAGGAGCTCGTACAGCGGGATTTGTGTGGTCTTCACGGGCAGGAATACATCTTCGCTGCCGTTGACCATCAGGACCGGGGCTTTGACTCTCTGTGCATAGAGAGCAACATCCCAGGACCGGGGCAGGTCGATGGGAGGCAGGCCTCCCACGACGAAGATGCCCGTATCGAGACGATCCTCTACAGCGAGCATAATGGGCCCGAGCGTCGCACCCCAGCTCGCGCCATAGAACGCGATCTTGGTACTGTCAATATCCTCGCGTGTTTCGAGGTAATCGATGCCCCGGCTCAAGTCCTTTGCCACTTGGATCAGCCAATCTCGATAAGCCAGGGGTGTCTCCACGACGCTCTGAAAAGTCCAGATGCGGCCGCGTGAGGCAGGCCGCTCGTACGTGCCCTTGTAGATGGGATAGAGCAATGCCCGGCCGCTCGTGATGATGTACTCCGTGAGGTCGCCATAGGGCAAACCGTCGAAGTGTTCAGTCATGATGGCCCCTGCACCGGGCATGTAGATGACCGTCTGGTACGGTGCCTTGCCCACTTTGGGCAGGAACAGGTAAGCAATCACCCGTTCGCCGCCATAGGCCGCGTCGAGCGTGATCTTCTCTCGTCTGAGCCAGAACGGCGAACCACTCTCCGTGGCCTCGACCACCGCGTTCAATGGCATCGGGTCGTACTTGTACTGGGCCTTGAAACTGCGGAATTCCTCGTCGGAAAAGGGCTCCAGATTCGACAAGTCCCGCGTCAGATGCAGAGTCACCGGTTGTTGCAGCGCCGGTGCCAGTGCGACCTGGCCCTGGGGATGGCGGACACAACGGAAGCCGTTCAGGGGGGACCGGTCCCATGGCGAGCGTGAGTCCTCCGCCACGAACATGTAGGTCTGCTCGCCCCAGCCGCCGCCCAGCAGGTAACGCCGGGTCTCGGCGTCGTCGGCGGCGTTGAGGCACCACTCCTTGACATTGCCCGCCATGTCGTACAAGCCGGTGCGCCCGACGCCTTGGTGGGCGCCCACCGCGGCCGTGCCCCGGCCGAAATTGCTGAACGGAATGATCATCAAGGCGTCGTCCAAGCTGGCGGCTTTTCGCCAGTGATGGACCGTTGGCAGACTCTTGCCGCGATAGGCGGCGTACGCACTTGCCTCAAACCAACTGACGCCGGCAACTGGATGGTTGTCTTGTCCTGGCGGGTAGGTCCCTTGGGCCCAGGTGGAAGGACCAGGTTGGCCCGTGCTGTCGCGGAAGTGTGCGACGGCCTCGGTCCAGGCGAGCTCACGGCCGTCCTTGACAAACTGGAGGCCTTGCCAATACTTGGATTCGCCGTATCCGCCCTCCTCCACAAAGCGTTTGAATTGTGCGTTGGTCACTTCATACTTGTCCATCCAATAATCGGGCCCCTCGACCCGGGTCATCCCCGCGAAACCTTTGTTGGGGACCTCCGTCTCCAGAGCTTCGATCCAGACCATCTGGTCGGCGGCGTCCGCCTCGGCCAGCCGAACCTGGAGAGAGCTGTTGCTCACGCACTCGTGCGTCACAAATCCCGCCTTTTCAATCTTCCACCGATAGATGCACTGCGCC
This sequence comes from Planctomycetota bacterium, assembly GCA_025459125.1. GTDB lineage: Bacteria > Planctomycetota > Phycisphaerae > Sedimentisphaerales > Anaerobacaceae > PLanc-01. Next base: position 17,678 of record JALORE010000077.1, read on the forward strand.
AGGGTGACATTTTCCAGCGGCGACCGCCCGAGATACTGCCAGGGCTCCTGCGTCTTTGCGTGCTCCCGGCACCAGATCTCCGCGCCGGGAGGGATCGTCGTAATGGAGAAGTCCTTGCAGAGGCGGGGCCACAGCTCTGTGAGAGTGGGGTCCTGCGGAAGGTACTTCCTGGCCTGCTGGGCCAGCGCGAAGGCAGCCCGATAGTCCATCTTCTGGACGAGTTCGACCACCTGCGGCAGGGCCTCGCCTTTGGCCCACTGCAGGTTCGAAGCCCGCCGATACATCGTGGCAGCAACAATCAGGCCCCCCAGGAGCACCGCAACCACACCCGCAACAACGATTGGGGTCCGGCGTCGACGGGCGAACTTGCGGAGGCGGTACACGACGCCCGGTGCACGAGCCAGGATCGGCTCGTGGCGCAGATACCGTTCGACATCCTGCGTCAACTCATGCGCTGTCGCATAGCGGCGGGTGCGGTCCTTCTCCAGGCATTTCATCACGATGCAGTCCAAATCCCCTCGGAGGAGCCTCCGCAGGGCTTCCCCGCTGGTCTGCCGTCCTTTGGCTATCTCCATCAGGTCCGGCCCCATGTCCCGCAGCCGCGTCGAGGGCTTGGGCGGATCGGTCTCGCGGATAATCCGCTCAATCTCCGCGTATCCAGCCTGCTGCAGGGTGTCCGGGGCGAAGGGGGTAGTGCCGGTCAGCAGTTCATAGAGCAGCACGCCAAGCGAGTAGATGTCGGTGCGGGTGTCAATATCGAGCCCGCTCATCTGGGCCTGTTCAGGACTCATGTACGCCGGCGTGCCGATCATCTGGGCATAACGCGTGAACAGCGTCTTTTCCGTCAGGCGCTGATTCGTTGCCTTGGCAATGCCGAAATCAATGACCTTGGGGACCGGCTTGTCGTCGTGCATCGTGACCATCACGTTCGACGGCTTCAGATCTCGGTGGATAATGCCTTTCTGATGAGCATGCTGGACCGCATTGCAGACCTGGGCGAATAGCTGCAGACGCTGTCGCGCATCCAGTCTGTTCTGGTCGCCGTACTCTGTGATGTTGACGCCGCGGACCAGTTCCATGACAAAATAGGGTCGGCCCGCGTCCGTGGCCCCGCCATCGAAGACCTTCGCGATGTTCGGATGATCGAGGAGGGCCAGAGCTTGGCGCTCCGCCTCGAAGCGAGCAACCACCTGGCGGGTATCCATCCCCAGCTTGATGAGCTTCACGGCGACCTTGCGACGAACGGGTTCCTGCTGCTCGGCCATGTACACGACGGCCATTCCACCCTCGCCGACCTTCTCCAGCAGTCTATACCGCCCGATGACCGTGCCGGGACCCTCGACCGCCGCAGCACTGTCCAGGGTGACTGCCTGGCCCAGATCGGGAGAAGGAAGAAAACCTTCGGCCCGCTCGTAGGAGATTAGCAGGGATTCAACCCTGGAGCGCTGTGGCGTGTCCCTGCCGCAGACGCGATCGAGATACGCTGCGCGCTCCCCGGCATTGGCCTTCTCCAACGCCTCGGCAAAGACAGATTTGATATCGAGTGATTCCGGTTTCATGGCACACCCTGGTTCCAGCTTGTCTTCAACAGTGTAGTGCGAAATCCGGCCCGGCGGAGGGCACGCAAAAATCTGAAAAAGGCAAAAAATCCTGCAACCTCTCCGGCCGTCGGGCCGGAACCCGGCCATCGGTTCTCCGAAAGGCCCGGCCCGTCGCTTCAGAGCGCACGGGAAACGGGCGCATCGCCCCCCGCGACCTCATGGTGCAGCCAGGCCCGGGCGTAGGCCAGGTATTTCACCGCCGTGCGGCGGCCGATCCCCCGGAGTTGGGCCACCTGGTCCAGGGTCAGCCCGGAGAAATAGTGCAGTTTCACCAGATCGGCCACCATCGGCTCCTCGGCCGCCAGCTTGTCCAAAGCCTCGCTCACGGCGAGGAGGTCTTCCGACGGGCCGGTAATGGAAAGGGTCAACTCGTCGAGATTCACCCTCTCTCGCCCGCCACCACCTTTCTGGCTCCGCTTGCGCCGGGCATTCTCCACGAGAATCCGCCGCATCGCCTCGGCGGCGGCCATAAAGAAATGATTGCGGCTGTTCCAGTTCCGGCAGTCGGCTTCTACCAAGCGAAGATAGGCTTCGTGGACCAGAGCAGTCGCCTGCAACGTCTGGCCAGCGGGCTCGTGGGACAGCTTCTGGGCCGCCAGCAGCCGCAGTTCCTCGTACACGAATGGCAACAGTTCGTCCGTAGCCTGGGCGTCCCCCCGTTCCATCGCGTTCAAGATGCGCGTGACATCACTCATGCCGGCTCCCCACCGTTTCGGACACCTGATAAGGATATTCTGTCACGGACAGGGGAGGATTTCAAGGTTCTCGGGGCTTTGGTAGTAAGATCAATGCGCGAGGGCGACAGTCTTTGACTGGTCATGAGTCCAGGGATAGTCAAGCTGCCGTGACTCAGCGGCTGCTGGAGCATTCCAGCCCCCCACTGATGAATGACGTCTACACGAACGTCGATCCGGTGCTGCGGCAGGCCATCGGTCTGCTGCCTGTATCCGACTGGCTGTGATCTTCCAACCGCACTCGGTCTGATTCACGAGAGGAGGCCGAGGTTTGTAGTCACTCTGTCTTGGCTCCCTTGATCTTCTCGGCTTCGACAGCTCGCTCTCGCTCCTCTACGGTTTGACGATCTTCAGCTCACGCCTTACAGCCGCCATATGGTCGGCGGCCGCTCTCTCCTCCTTCTGCCAGGTGGCGACCTGGTCTGCCGTGGCCACATCCCATATTCTGGCCGTTCGGTCGGTACTGCCGGTGGCAATGCGCCGGCCGTCCGGGGAAAAGGCAGCTTCCTGGACTTCGTCGCTGTGTCCCCTCAGTGTGAGCAGTTCCTTGCCGCTGGTTGCCTCCCACAGCCGAGCATGTTAAGCACCAACTGAATAGAATAATTAGGACTTGATGCCGTTCTTCCCGTTCGTGGCGACGCGCCAGGTGGAGCTGATCGAGTCGCTCAACGAGAAGATCGGGCTGTTTGAGGCGAAAGTGCTCGCGCGGGTGCAACTGCGGCCCGCGTACGCGTGGTTGCTGACGCTGCCGGGGGTGGGGGTGATCCTGGCCCTGACGATCATGCTGGACACGGGGGACATCGGGCGGTTCGAGACGGTGGGAGACTTCACCTCCTACTGCCGCTGCGTGCGGGCGCGGCACACGTCCAACGGCAAGAAGAAAGGCGCGAACAACAGCCGCAACGGCAACGCCTACCTGTTCTGGGCGTTCGTGGAGGCGGTGCACCATGCGATCCGGTGCTGTCCGGCGGCGAAACGGTTCTACGACAGGAAGGTCGCCAAACGCAACGGGGCGCTGGCCACGAAGGCGTTGGCGGCGAAGTGGAGTAAGGCGGCCTACTATGTAATGCAACGTCAGGAGGCCTTCGATCTGACGAGAGTCTTCGGATAAGGGGCGTGAGGCGGCGGTCGATCTGGTTATGGGGTTGGCTCCAGACCACTCAGGGCTGATTGGACGGCCGCCGCCTCCTTGTGAGCACCCGACGAACCGGCTTCGAGAAGAAGGATTTCTCTTTCGCCCGTGTCCCGAGTCAGGCAGGGTTGAGCGCCTCATGCGGTGAGGCGACTTATAAGGTCTGTAATGTCTCTCCGGCCGGAGGGACACCGAGTGAACGGGGTACGGTACTGACCTTGTTCTGGTCCCGACCAGGCCGAAGAGTAATTTCGCAAACGCGAAAAGTTTTCGGTTCGGGGAACGTATTCTTATACTTGACAAGAACCCTATATGGATGACCCCGGCACCACATAATATCCTTGACCGGCATAGCCCGGCGGGCTATGATGCGCACGTGTGGGCGGAACGCGGAGCGAAGCTCTTATGCGGTCAATCCTTTCCGCTCGCTGGTGGATGGTTGGGTCCGTGGTGCTGTGTGGAGGCGCGCGCTGGCGGCAGAGCGAACGGAAGGTCTTAGGACACATGCAGTTCTACGTGATGGCATCTCTGATTAGCGCACTCATAGTCACAGCGGCGATTGCGCTTGCGCTCCTTCTGCCCAGAGGACGATCAGGCGACAAGTCCAATGTACCAAAAGTCGTCAGCGAAAGGGTAAGCGCACCTCGTCTGGCAAGGCTGCCGAAATCAGGAATCTCATACGTTGGAATGTGGTTGCTCGGGTTATTCGTGACGTGTGCGCTGCTTGCTCTCCCCGTGCTTTTCATTGCGGGCGGCGTTGTCATCGCACCGAGAATCCTTCCGTGGCTGATGCTTCTTTCCATTCTCACTCTTGCGTTTAACATTGGTATCCTCTTGCCACTTGCTCTCATCCCTCCGACTCGTCCTTGGGCAGGTCTTGGTTTCTACATCTCGTCGTATGTATTCGGCCTTACTGGGTGGTCTATGGGCCTTTTGCTGACCTGGATGCTCTGGGGCGGGGCGGCAGTTGTCATCGGTCTTTTAATGCTGGGGATCGGAGTGGTTCCCATTGCGATGCTTGCCACGCTCTGCAATGGGATGTGGACTGAACTGGGTCTTCTGCTTCTATTCGTGGTCCTGACTTTTGGACTTCGGGCTTTGGGGCTGGCGCTCACCGTTGATGTCGCCCCGGCGGATGAATCGCCAGACGAGTCTTCTGTCTTCGCCAAGAGGACGTGGTTAGCTGGCGCTCTGTGTCTGTTCTTCGGACCGCTTGGGATGTTCTATTTCGGACGGACCCCTGGTGTTGCGAGTCTGCTTCTATTCGTCAGCGTGAGCAGCGTATTCTATCTCTGGGCTAACGCCGAAACGATGCCAACGCCACCCTGGGTTCTGCCCTCAGTGATACTCGTATGGGGTTATGTTGGCTGGCGACACGCAAGGGGCTGGAACGCTGAGCTACAGGATGGCAGAGCAAACTACTTCCGCTCCTTCAAGTCGGGCATTCTGTCTACGCTATACGTGATATGGCTCAACATCCTGATCTCGCT